>JAFWPP010000040.1:0-20929 GCA_017509485.1 Oscillospiraceae bacterium
GTCAAAATCCTTGCGAAGCAAGCCGGTTCTGCGCAAACAGCACAGAAGATCGCAGACCCTTTGCGGAATGAAACAGGAATCGCGGGGTTCAAATACGGAAGCTTGATTTTGACGGTTACGGTCTTTTTTGACAGTCTGAAAAAACGCTGTGCCGCGGCACAGCGTTTTTTTCACGGGTTCAGGCTTGCAAATACAGATTTTTCGGAATGCCTTCCCCTTGGGGGGAAGGTGGCGTGAAGCGCCGGATGAGGGGAGGTATCGACGACAGCGTGCTCCCCATCAATGAGCAAATAACATGCAGCGCCCCTCATCCGTCATCCGGCTTCCGTGAGACGCCGGATGCCACCTTCCCCCGAGGGGGAAGGCTTTGCGAAGAGCAATCACCGTAGGGGCCAATGCCCACATTGGCCCTTTCTCCCTGCGATACGGAGGGCGGATGTGGGCATACTTCGTGACTCTTCGAGTTCGGCCCCTACGGAGCTTCAAGGATTCAGGTGCTAGTCCGCAGCTCCTTTGGCCCTTGAACCTTGTACCTTTTCATTCGACAAATCCCGATATTCGCGGCCCGCTTTTCATTCCAGCAGCTCCCGCAGATGGGCGAGGGCCTTCTTCTCGATCCGGGACACCTGGACCTGGGAGACGCCGATGAGCTTTGCGGCCCGCTCCTGGGTCAGGCCGTGGTAATAGCGCAGGGCGACGACCCGGGCCTCCCGCGCCGGGAGCTGGTCCAAAGCCTGGCGCAGGGCCAGGCGCTCCACCAGCCGCTCCTCCATGGGGCTGTCCGACAGCACGGCCTCCAGGCTCAGGCCCGTGTCCCCGGCGGGCTGCTGGATGGAGACCGCCGGGTCCGCGGCGCACTCCGCCTCGGCGATCTCCTCCGCCGTCAGCCCCAGCTCCTCCCCCAGCTCGGACAGCACCGGCTCCCGGCCCAGGGCCTTGGCCATCCGGTCCCGGGTCTGGCGGATCAGGGCGGCCCGCTCCTTCAGGGTCCGGCTGACCTTCACGGTCCCGTCGTCCCGGAGGAAGCGGCGGATCTCCCCGGCGATCTTCGGCACGGCGTAGGTGGAGAATTGGGTCCCGAAGGCCGGATCGAAGCCCGCCGCCGCCTTCAGAAAGCCCAGGCTGGCCAGCTGGAAGAGGTCGTCGTTCTCCACCCCCCGGCCCTGGTAGCGCCGGGCCACCGCCCGGATCAGGCCGGTATTCTCGCTTACCAGCTGTTCCAGCGCGGCCCGGTCCCCCGCCTGGGAGCGGACAATGAGCTCCAGGTTTTGCGGGCTGATCGCCCGCGCTGCAGGCGTTGATCCTGGACAGTCGGCGCCTGGTGAACGGGGGCTTGTCTCCGAGGGAAACGGCGGACAAGCAATGCTTGTCCCTACATTCCCCGATCCCGCGGGCGGGCTGATCACCCGCGCTGCAGGCGCTGATCCCGGACAGTCGGCGCCTGGTGAACGGGGGCTTGTCTCCGAGGGAAACGGCGGACAAGCAGTGCTTGTCCCTACATTCCCCGATCCCGCGGGCGGGCTGATCGCCCGCGCTGCAGACGCTGATCTCTGCTGCCTTGTTCCTGGGGGAAACGGCGGACAAGCAGTGCTTGTCCGTACATTCCCCGATCCCGCGGGCGGGCTGATCGCCCGCGCTGCAGGCGCTGATCCCTGCTGCCTTGTTCCTGGGGGAAACGGCGGACAAGCAATGCTTGTCCCTACATTCCCAGATCCCACGGGCGGGCTGATCGCCCGCGCTACAGCCCCTGATCCTTGCTCCTTGATCCCTGATCCCTCCCCGTCAGCTTTTTCCGCATCCGCACCGTGGTGCCCTTGCCGGGGGCGGAGCGCAGGGAAAAGCTGTTCATGAAGCTCTCCATGATGGTGAAGCCCATGCCGGAGCGCTCGGCGCCGCCGGTGGTGAACATGGGCTCCCGGGCCTTGACCGGGTCCGGGATGCCGCAGCCCCGGTCCTTGACAGTGATCTCCAGCAGATTCCCCGGCAGGCGGCGGAGCCGCAGGGAGACGGGGCCGATCCGGTCCGGGTAGGCGTGGACGATGGCGTTGGTGACGGCCTCGGAGACGGCGGTTTTCACGTCCCCCAGCTCCTCCAGGGTGGGGTCCAGCTGGGCGGCAAAGGCCGCGGCGATCTGCCGGGCCAGGGCCTCGTTGGCCGAGAGGGAGGGAAATTGCACGATCGCTTCGTTTTCCGGCTTCATGCGGGGCTCCTTTCCGCGCCGAGGCGCACCAATTTTTCGATCCCCGCGGCCCGGAGGACCTTCATGGGCTGGGGCGGGATGTTGGCCAGCCAGACCTCCCCCTCCAGCTCCTCCATGGCCCGGAGGGTGTGGATCACGATGGCGATGCCGCTGGAATCCATGAAGCTCACGCCCCCGAAGTCCAGCACGCAGCGCCGGGGCAGATAGACGTCGATCTTGGACGTGATGGCCTCCATGGTCTCCCGGGCCGAATGGTGGTCGATCTCGCCGGAGAGCAGGATGGTCAGCCGCTTGTCCTGCAAAAGGCTTGTGTATTGCATGTATGTCGCTCCTTTGTGTGGTTTTGAATGATTTGGATCTGTCGCTCCGTAGGGGCCGAACTCGAAGAGTCACGAAGTATGCCCACATCGGCCCTCCCTGCCGACCGGGGCAAGGGCCGATGTGGGCATCGGCCCCTACGAAAGAATTCGCCAAATTCGGATTTGCAGAAATGTAGCGCGGGCAATCTGCCCGCCCGGTCCGCATCAGCTTGTCGATATTGCGGGCAGATTGCCCGCGCTACATTTGTATCGACAAACCCCAATCCGCAAAAAACAGACGCGCACGGTTTCCCATGCGCGTCTATTGTACGTTTTCTTACGCGGATTTGCCGTCGAAACACCGGCGCGGCGCCGGATTATTCACCGCAGGAAGAGCTTCAGGGTCTCCTCGGCGCTGCTGGCGATGGGAATCTGCAAATAATGCCGCGGCTGATCGTCCCGTTCCCGGCCCTCAAAGCAGAGATACAGCTCCGTATAGCCCCGCTCCACGATCCTGCCATCGTCAAAGTAGGAGCCCTGGGTCAGGAAGTTCATGATGGGCAGGCGGCCCGCCGCGGCGTCCGCCAGGACGGCGGCCCGCAGAGCGCTCCTGTCCTTGCATTCCAGCTCCTCGCCGCTCATGGATTCCTGCCGACCGAGGCCGTATTCGTGCTCGGTGACGCCGTAGAGGGTGACGTGCGCATAGCGCTCCGGCTGCTGGGGCAGGGTCTTTTCATACCAGGCCGCAACGATATCCGGGCGGCAGTAGAGACCGGACAGATCCGAGAAATCCTCGTTCATGGACTGGACCTGGACCGCGTATACCCGGCGCAGGGTGCCGCCGCCCTTCAGGTGGTAGAGGACGTGGATATCGTCATAGCTGTCATAGCCGAAGGGATCCCGACTGCTGTGCTCCAGGGAGTCGCTTCGGACCGCCCTGCTGTGGAAGGCCCGGACCAGGTCGATATCCTCGGGCGCTGTCAGCTCAATGCAGTCTGCCTCCCGATCGCCGTAGCTGCCCTTGGTCCAGATCTCCACGGATTCCACCTGGGCGGTCTCGGGGACCCGGCGCTGGAAGCCCAGCACGTCATATTTGAGGCAGAGCACCGTCAGCACCAGCACCCCGGCGAAGGCCGCGAAGCCCAGCCAGACCTTTTTGTTTTTGAAGACCTTGACGGTCCGCTCCACCATCATGGAGGAGCCGAACCAGCCCAGCACGCAGCCGATCAGGGCGTAGGGCAGGAAGCCGTCTCCCCTGCCGCCGTTCCCGATCAGGCCGAAGATCGAGGCCAGGACCCAGCCGAAGCCCAGGGTGACACAGAGGGTGAAGAGGAGCCGGAAGGCCACGCGCGCCCAGCCGTAGACCATGGCGTCCCCGGCCCGCTCCACGTGACGGAGGCGGTAGAGGATCCAGGACAGGACCAGCAGCGCCAAGCCCACGCCGCCGTAGACCCAGAGCATCAGGGTTTCGGCGGGTTCCTCCCCAGACAGCAGATCCACGATGGGCGACAGCCGCAGGATGTTCTCGGTGATCACATAGTCGAAGCCCTTGAAGTAGACGCCTGTCAGCAGTAGGAGCATCAGGGGAAGCACCAAAAACATGAAGTTCAGGGCCCCGTAGGACAGGACGGCGATCACCGTGCGGCCCGAGAGGTGCATGGCAAAGACCGCGATGCCGTAGAAGCAGAGATAGGCCAGCAGCCAGTATCCCAGGGTGCTCCAGACCAGGCCGCCGCAGTCCGTGACCCCGTAGGCCGCCAGGATCCCCAGGACGCAGAGGCCGTTGAAGAGGGTGGGCACGATCCAGAACAGCAGGCCGGAGACCGCGTTGGTGATAAACTGGCAGCGCCGGGTCATGGGGAAGGCATGCATCATATAGGCGTCCCTCGTCCGGTGCAGGTACTTGAAGACCAGAGCCGCGAAGAGCAGGGCCGCGCAGAAGGCGAAGACGACGCCGATGGGGAAGACCTCTTCCCCGAGGAGACGAACGATGTTGCTCCGCAGCCATTCGGCGGAGTCGGAACTCCTGTCGAGCCGCCGCATCAGGGGCAGAGGCAGACTCAGGAAGAGGGCCAGGGTCAGGATCGCCCAGGCAGGAGCGAAGCGGCCCAGATTCTTTTTCAACAGGGTCGGATCAAAGAATGACATTTTTGACTTCATAGTCCACACCTCCCAGCTCATAGACGAAGACCTCTTCCAGCGTCAGTGGGACGAGATCGTAGAAAATCGGGTTTACGGCTGCCAGAGCGGCGCTGACGGCCTCCTGGCTGCCCCGGATGATGGCGGTCTCCACCTTGCCCACGTGGGAGCGGTGCAGAACCTTGAGCCCCTCGGGCAGCTCGCAGCCCTCCCGCAGAACGATCTGGGCCTTCACCACGTTGTCCTGGAGCTCGTCCAGGGTCCGCTCCAGCAGCATCTTGCCCTTGTGGAGGATGCCCACATGGTCGCAGACGTCCTCCAGCTCGCGGAGGTTGTGGGAGCTGACCAGCACCGTGGTGCCCCGCTGCTCCACGTCCTGGAGCAGCAGGCCCCAGACCTGACGGCGCATGACCGGGTCCAGGCCGTCCACGGGCTCGTCGAGGACCAGGACCTTGGGCCGGCAGGCGATGGCCAGCAGGAAGGCCGCCTGCTTCTGCATGCCCTTGGAGAAGCGCCGCAGCTGGCTCTTGGGGTCCAGGTTGAAGTCCTTCCGCAGCTTTTCATAGAGATCCCGGTCGAACTCCGGGTAGGTCCCGGCGTAGAACTTCGCCATATCCGTCAAACTGGCGGATGGGAAATAAAAGATGTCGTCGGGGATGTAGGCGATTCCGGCCTTGACGGCGGGATTCTCATACACCGGCTGGCCGTCCACGGTGACGGTGCCGCTGTCGGGCCGGAAGATGCCGGTGATGTGGCGGATCACCGTGGACTTGCCCGCCCCGTTGGGGCCCACCAGGCCGTAGACCGCGCCGTTGGGAACGGTCATGCTCAGATCGTCCAGGGCCACAAAGCCGTCAAAGGTCTTGCGCAGATTGCGTACTTCAATCATGGGTTTTTACCTCCTTCAGAAGGGTTTGCTCGGTTTCGGGCGCTTCGCCTTGTAGGGGCGGATGCCCACATCCGCCCTCGTTCGCGGGCAGATTCCGGGAGACAGGGCCGATGTGGGCATCGGCCCCTACGGACTCCTTTAACAGGGTGTGCAATTGCTCAGGGTCCTCCCCCAATTGGAGAAGCTCGGTCCAGATCGCGGTCAGCTTCTCCCGCAGCTCCTTTCTGCGGCCCTCGTCCACGCCGGAGAGCTTGCCGGCGAAGGAGCCCTTGCCGGGGACGGAGTAGATGAAGCCCGCCTGCTCCAGCTCCCGGTAGGCCCGCTGGATGGTGTTGGGGTTGATGGCGAGCTGTGCGGCCAGCTCCCGCACCGAGGGCAGCCGCTCCCCCTCCCCAATGGCCCCGGAGAGAATCAGCCGCCGCAGCTTCTCCTCCAGCTGCTCATAGATGGGCCGGGGATCCCGGTAGTTCAGACTGATCAAGCGATCACGCTCCTTTCTGTATTAACTGTATCGCTTGTGCTAATACAGTTATAGCACTCTAAGATGGATTTGTCAAGGGTTTTTTTCAGGCAGCAGGCAATCCGGGACGGGCAACGGGGGAATGATGCCGTAGGGGCGCTCATCGAGCGCCCGCGCATGCGCAGCATGCATCGTTTGCGGCCGCAAACGATCCGGTCCGGTCTGTTTTGGAGCCTGCGCAGGATTTGCCTCCGGCAAATTGCATTCGTCCCAAATGCCGGACAAGCAATGCTTGTCCCTACGGCCGACTTGCCTGGCGTCTGCCTCGGCCGGGCGGGTCTGCTGCCTGCCGCCTAAAATAATTCTTTACAAACGCAGGAACGTCCGGTATAATATATGGGAAATTTTAACACGGAGACTGATAGCAATGATCGAATTTGAAGAATACAAGGTCAAGCTCAACGATCTGGAGCCGAAGCTGACGGATCTGCGGGCCTCCCTGAACATCGACGGGGCCAACGAAGAGCTGGAGCGGCTCCACGCCATGGCCGAGGCCCCGGGCTTCTGGGACGACCCCGAAAAATCCCAGAAGGTCATGGTCAAGACCAAGCAGCTGGAGGGCAAGTGCGCCCGCTTTGCCAAAATGCAGGGCCAGTGGGAGGACCTCTACACCATCTGCGAGATGGCCCTGGAGGAAAACGACGCATCCATGCTGGAGGAGCTGAAAAACGGCTTTGCCGAGCTGGAGGCCGAGATGGAGGACGCCCGGCTGGAGACCCTGCTGACCGGGACCTACGACGGCAACAACGCCCTGATGAGCTTCCACGCGGGGGCCGGCGGCACCGAGGCCCAGGACTGGTGCCAGATGCTCTACCGGATGTACACCCGCTGGGCCGAGCGCCACGGCTTCACCTATAAGATTCTGGACTACATCGAGGGCGACGAGGCGGGCCTCAAGTCCGCCGACATACTGGTGGAGGGCCCCAACGCCTACGGCTTCCTGAAATCCGAGCACGGCGTCCACCGGCTGGTGCGCATCTCCCCCTTCGACGCCAACGCCCGGCGGCACACCTCCTTCTCCGCCGTCGAGGTGATCCCCGAGATCACCGACGACGTGGACGTGGAGATCCGCCCCGAGGACATCGAAATGCAGGTCTACCGCAGCTCCGGCGCCGGCGGCCAGCACATCAACAAGACCTCCTCCGCGGTCCGGCTGATCCACAAGCCCACGGGCATCGTGGTTGCCTGCCAGCAGGAGCGCAGCCAGTTCCAGAACAAGGAGACCTGTCTGCGGATGCTGAAATCCAAGCTGGTGGAGATCAAGGAGCGGGAGCACTACGACAAGATCTCCGACATCAAGGGCGTGCAGCAGAAGATCGAATGGGGCTCCCAGATTCGCAACTACGTCTTCATGCCCTACACCCTGGCCAAGGACGCCCGCACCGGCTTTGAGAACACCAACATCAACGCGGTGATGGACGGCAACATCGACGGCTTCATCAACGCCTATCTCACCGCCGCCGCCACGGGGAACTGGGCCGGAAAGGGCCAGTAAAATGAAGAATTCAGAATGAAGAACAAAGAATTGCGGTGTTTTTCAAATTGCCATTTGAAAAACGGAAAAAAATGCTTGCATTTTCGTTCCGTTTATGCTAATATGTACTCTGCTCTGTATAAGAACTACGGCTGCCGTGTGCCGTGAATGCGGCATTGGGAGGTTTGAATATGAACACTCTGAAGACCATCGTTCTGGTGCTGGACCTCATCAGCGCCGTTCTGCTTACCGCTGTCATCGTCATCCAGTCCGGCAAGTCCGCCGGTCTGTCCGGCGCCATCGCCGGCGCTTCCGAGTCCTTCATGATGAAGGGCGGCAGCAAGACCCTGGACGCCAAGCTGGCCAAAGCCACCAAGTGGATCGGTCTGGCCTTCGTGCTCCTGAGCCTGCTGGCCGTGATTCTGGTCAGCGCCACCAAGTAAGCGCAAAAGCAGAAAAAACCATCCCGTTCCCTGTCTGGGGAGCGGGATGGTTTTTTCTTTTGCGGCGGCCGGCTTTTATACTGGGGCAGACACAGCGCTCTTTTTTGTAATTCGAGCCCCGGGTCAGGGCGTCGTATTCCAGGGCGTAGCAGGTCCGCATTTCCTCTTCACAGGCGCTCCCCGGCGCCCGCCCGATCTCCCCTTCCCAAGTCATACAGGGGTCGTTGACGGTGCGGAGGGGGGCCGCCTTTTCGCCGATCCTGCAGAGAAACCCCTGCCTCCGGCCGCTTTTGGCTTCGGGCTCATTTGGTCAGGGTATAATACAGCAGGCCCAGGGCTTCCCGGAGGATGTAGGTGGGGCGGCTGTACCAGCTGGTTTTGGCCGCCAGGCCGCAGGCCCGCAGGCCCAGGTCCTCCGCCATCTCCTCCGCCCGGCAGATATGGACGTCGCTGCTCACCAGGGCCACGGGCCCTCGGAGCCCTTCCCGCTCCATGACGGCCTTGGAAAAGCGGAGGTTTTCCAGGGTGGTGGCGGCCTGCTCCTCCTTATAGAGCCGGGCCGGGTCGATGCCCCGGGCGCTCAGGCCCCGGTACATGCATTCCGCCTCGGAGATGTTCTCTCCCCCGCCCCGGCCGCCGCTCAAAATGGCCACGGACCCGGGATTGGCCTTCAGATAGGCCGCGGCGGCGTCGATCCGGTAGCTCAGCAGCAGAGAGGGAGCCGTTCCCCGGACCTGGCAGCCCAGGACGATCACCGTGGGGCAGGGCGCCGGGGGGACCGCCCGGAGCCGGGAGATCACCTTGCCGCAGAGCACCAGCACCGCCAGCGCCAGGGCCAGCAGACCCGCGCCGCTGAGAAGCAGCAGCAGCTTGCCCCAGCGTCGGGCCCAGAACCAGCGCAGCAGCCCCAGGAAGCCGGGCCACCAGAGGAAGATCGCCGCCAGGACAAGGAAGCCCGCCATGGCGATGCCGTTGGCCGCGTTGAGGATGCCCCCGAAGAGGGGGAGGAAGAAGATCCAGAAGCCCAGCAGGGACAGGGCGATCAGAATCAGCCGCCAGCGGGGGATCTGGCGGAGCCCTTCCCGGAGGCGGTGGAAGACCAGCTTCACGCCTCCGTCCTCCGCCGGGCCAGGAAGCTCCCCAGCTGGATCGTCCGGACAAAGTCCGCGATCAGGGGGGCCATCTCGTCGGAGACCGGCAGGCTCAGGCTCTCGTTTTGCAGGGTGAGGACCGTCATGCGCTTGCTGCCCGCGGGCAGGAGCTTGTGGATGCTGTCCAGCGGGATGATCTGCGCGGGCTCCTTGCCCTCCTTGCGGTAGAGAGCATTGAGGCCCAGGGCCACGCCCTCCTTCGGGGGACCCAGCCGGGAGGCGGACTCGTACCAGACCAGGCTGGCGTTTTCGGGCAGGCCCATGGTCAGCCGCAGCTTCGGCAGCCGCTCCAGAGCCTCCTTGTCCCCGGGCCGGATGATCCGTCCCTCCCGGAGCTTCGCGGCCTCATAGGCCTGGCAGAAGAGCTCCCAGGCCACCAGGGGACGCAGGGGCTCCGGCTCCACCGGGGCGGTGAAATCCGCGGCCTCCAGGGGGCAGATCCGCAACTCAGCCGCCAGGCGGCCTGCGGGACCGGGCTCCGCCCAGCGGCGGACGCAGTCGTTCAGGAATTCCAGGGTGCGCTCAGAGCCGCCGCGGCTGATCTTCGCCTCGGTGAGACGGTAGGAGTGGTCCTTGCCCACGATCTGCAGGCTCAGGGTCAGATGCTGGCGCATGACCTGGAAGCGTTCGATGTTGTCGATGGGCACAAAGGCCAGATTCCGGCCGGCCTTGTAGTAGAAGCGGGTGGCCGTCATGGCGTAGTTGCTGGCGTTGTCGAAGAGAAATACCGGCACGTCCCGGGGCTGCTCCAGCCCGGTCCCGCCCCAGAACTCCGCCAGCCGGTCCCGGTATTCCTCGGCCTGGGAGGCGAAGCAGAAGTCGCTCATGCGGAGCTTGTGCCGGGCGATGAGCTGGCGCGCCAGCTCCGCCCGGGCGGAGGTATTGCCCAGGATCAGGGCGTTCTCCCGCTCCAGCAGCCTGTCCAGCCAGACCCGCTTGGCCCGGTCGCAGTAGTCGCCCCGGGCCGCCTGGGCCCGAAGGGCGTCGACGCCGTCGAAGTCCAGGCTGTCGATCTCATTGTTCAGGGCCATGAGCCGCAGCATATCCAGGCGGTAGAGCTTCTCGTCCACCGCCCGCAGAGCCGTCTCCGTGAAGCGGCGGGGCAGCTCCCTGGCGCCGATCCGCTCCCGGAGGGCCAGCAGCTCCCGGCGCTCCATGTCGTTGAAGCCCGTCAGCTCCCCCTCCAGCTCCCGGAGCACGGCGGCCTCCCGGCAGAGCTCGATCCGGTGGCGGTAGGCGCTGACGAACTTGGGGTTCCAGTTGTTGGCCTCCAGGGTCACGGCCACGGCCCGGAGCTCCTTCTCCGTCATGGACTCCGCCCCGGCGGTGACCCGCTCCAGGGCCTCGATATCCAGGGCCTCCTGCCGGGCCTCGATGCGGCGGAAGTGCTCGGTCTTCAGGACCTCGGCGCAGTCCGCCCGCTCCAGGGCCTCCCGGATCCGGGCCAGGGTCCGGCCGTCGGCCTCCTCCACTCCGGCGCAGAGGGCCGCCAGGTCCTCGGCCTGGAGCCCGTCGATCCGCTCGTTCAGCCGGGCGATATAGGGGGCCCGGTTCTGGACCGTGTAGGGGCCGGAGACGATGCGGGCCGTCAGGGCCCGGAGGCCCTCCAGGTCCAGGGCTTCGGCGTCCCGGGTCAGCTCCTCCAGCTCCCGGGTCTCCCGGGCCAGGTAAGCGCTGTGGAGGGCGTCCAGGGCCTGCTCCCGGAGCTCGTCCGGGGTCTCGGCGTCGGTTTTCACCGTCCGGGCCAGATCCAGCAGCTCCGCGCAGGAGGCGGTCTCCGCCTGGGCCAGCAGGGGAGCCAGCGGATTGACCTGGGCGGGGGCCTCCGGCGGGGCGGGCGTCTCGTTCCCTTTGGCGGCAGGCTCCGCCGGCGCTTCCGCCTGCGGCGGAGCGGAACGCGGAGCCCCGTCCCCCCGGGCGGGCTCTTCCGCTTCCGGCTTCCGCTTCCGGCTTCCCCGGGCGCTCAGCGCCAGGGCCTCCGCCAGGGCGGGAACGCCGGTGTTGGCCAGGGCCGCCTGAAGCTGGGCGAAGCTGAGCTCCCGCTCTCCCAGGGACAGGCTGGGATCGCCGGTGACGGCGTAGGCGGAGAGGTTGTTCTCCCCGGGGGCGTAGCGGAAGTAGTAATCCGCCTGGGTATTCCGCTGCTTCAGCGTCAGCGCCTCGGCGGGCAGGGGCAGCAGCTTGGCCGCGGCGGCGCAGCAGGGGTAGAGCACCGGCGCCGCGAAGCCCCGCTCCCGCAGCAGGGCCAGGCTCCGGGCGATGAGGCTCCTGGGTCCCGCAAGCCGGTCGGCCTTGTTCAGCGCGAACACCGGCTCCAGGGAGGGCTCCGCCGCCAGCTGATCCAGCAGGGCGATCTGGGCCGGGGCGTCCAGCCGCTCCGCGTCCAGGACGCAGAGACGGAAGGTTTCGGGGAAATCCTCCCCGGCGAGCTCCTGCAGGGCCGTCAGCAGGGTGCGGCGGCCGGCGCCGGGAATGGCGAGGGTCAGTTGTTCCAGAGAAGCCATGGGGTGCCTCCTTTACAATGATTTTGGATTTACAAATACCGTCCGATAGTTCTCGTAGACCACCATGCCGGGCTTGGCGCCGGCGGGCTTTTTGACCTGACGGACCGGGCAGAGGTCCACGGGGACGTTGCGGCCCTGGCGGGCCTGGGAGTACCAGGCGGCCAGCTCCGCCGCCTCGGTGATCGTCCGGTCCGGGACCTGAGCCCCGGCGCAGGCGATGATCACGTGGGCGCCGTGGGCCTTCTGGACGTGGAGCCAGAGGTCCGTTTTGTAGGCCAGCTTGGCGGTCAGCAGGTCGTTCTGCCGGTTGTTGCGGCCCACCAGGATCTGGAAGCCGTCGGAGGAGCGGAACTCCATGGGCTTGGAGGGCGGGAGCTTCATCTGCTTCCTCCGGTCCGTCTGCTTGAGATAGCCGCCCTCGGTGAGCTCGGCCCGGATGTCGGAGACGTCCCGCTCGGTCTCAGCCCGGGACAGGGCCTCCAGCACCGAGGCCAGGTATTCCTCCTCGCTCCGGCCCAGGGCGATCTGCTCCGTCAGAAACCTTTCCGCGTGCTTGGCCTTGTTGTAGTCCTTATAGTATTTGGCCGCGTTCTGCTGGGGCGAGAGGGTCACGTTCAGGGGGATCTCGATCTCCTTCATGTCGGGATCGTAGAAGTCCACGGCGCTGAGCCGGACCTGGCCCCGCTCCATGCGGTGCAGGTTGGCGGTGACGATATCCCCCAGCTGGCGCAGCCGCTCCCGGTCGTAGGTGGCCTCCAGCTCCTTCTCCTGGTTGGCCAGCTTGCGCCGGACCCGGGCAAGCTGGTTGGTCAGGGTCCTGTGGAGGCTCTGGGTCCGGGCTCGCATCCGCTCCGCCAGGGCCCGGCCGGTGTAGAAGTCGTCCAGCAGCTCCGAGAAGGAGGGAAAACGCTCCTGGGTCATATAGCCCTCATACTGGGCGATGGGCCGGAAGGAGAAATCCTTCCGCTCCCCTGCCAGCAGCAGACAGCTGGGAACGAAGTCCGCCGTCAGCGCCTTCAGCTCCCGGGACAGGCCGGCCGCCAGGCTTGGCCGGTCCAGCGCCGTCAGATCCGGGTCCGTTCGCCCCGTGCAGCGGAAGGCCAGCTCCCGGGCGATCAGGGGGGAGATCCCGGCCCAGCGCTCCATGATCCAGCGGTCCAGGGCCAGGGGATGGTCCACGGCCCCCAGCGCGTCGAAGATCGTCTCGGCGTTCTCAGCCCGGAAGTCCAGCTTGCCCTGGGCGGGCGGCTCCCGGTAGAAGAGGCCCGGCAGGACCTGGCGCTTCTCGGACATCTCAAAGTCCACCCGGCGCAGGCAGTCGATGACGCGGCCGTCGGGCCCCGTCAGGATCAGGTTGGAGTTGCGGCCCATGAGCTCCAGATACAGGCGCTTTTCGCTGAGCTCCCCCAGCTCGTCGGCGCTCTCCACCCGAAGCTCCACCGCCCGCTCCAGGGGCAGCTGCCGCAGGGAGAGGACCCGGCCCCCGGCCAGGTGCTTGCGCAGCAGCATGCAGAACATGGGGGGCTGGGCGGGGTTCTCGTATTTCGCCTCGGTGTAGTGGAGCCGGGGATGGTTGGGGGAGGCCGAGAGCAGGAGCCGCCGGTTCCCCGCGCTCTGGGAACGGAGCTGCAGCAGCACCGTGTCCCGCTCCGGCTGCTGGATCTTGTCGATCCGGGCGCCGGGGAGGGTTTCATTCAATTCTTTGGTCAAAGCAGACAAGAAAATGGCGTCTAATGGCATGTTATTCTCCAAAAGCTGATTTCAACAGTCATACGGATTGGGATTTGTCACTTTGCATATCTTGGGTCAAGCAAAGGTTTTCCATCCTTATCAACCAGAACAGTCAATCCGCCTACATTCGTCCAATGAGCAAGTAAATACTGGACACCTGTTTCTTTGTCAACAATGATGCGGGTGCCTTGCATCAACCCTTTCTTTTCCACAAATTCAAACCTGTCTTCCATATCAAACACCTCCGAAAATTAAGAAGTTTGCAGGCAGCTGGCTCTGTTGCACAATACTTCTTACCTATTACTTGCCCAAGCCAAGAGCAAACAGTTATCCGGGGAGGACCGATGTGGGCATCGGCCCCTACGATCTCCCTGGGAGGGCCGATGCGGGCATCGGCCCCTACGATCTCCCCGGGAAGGGCCGATGCGGGCATCGGCCCCTACGATCTCCCCAGGAAGGACCGATGCGGGCATCGGCCCCTACGATTTCCCCGGGAAGGACCGATGCGGGCATCGGCCCCTACGATCTCCCCGGGAGGGCCGATGCGGGCATCGGCCCCTACGATTCCCCCGGGAGGGCCGATGTGGGCATCGGCCCCTACGATCTCCCCGGGAGGGCCGATGTGGGCATCGGCCCCTACGATTCCCCCGGGAGGGCTGATGTGGGCATCGGCCCCTTGTTACCTGTCACCTGTCACTTGCCCCATCCCCAGGGCGTAGAGCTCGCTGACCCGGGCCTTCTGCCCGGTGAGCCAGAGCCAGCCGAACAGCGTTTCCAGGCCGGTGGCCCGGGCGTACTGGCCGGGGGTGGCGGACTTGGGGGCCTGATGGGAGTGGGCGTTGCGGCCCCGCTTGTAGACGGCGGTCTCCGCCTCGCTCAGATGGGGCAAAACCGCCTCCACGAAGGCCGCCTGGGCGGGAGCCGTCACCCGGGCCACGGTCCGGGCATGGAGCTCCTTGACCTTGGCGCTGCCGGCGCAGCAGAGCTCCGAGCGGACCAGCAGCTCGAAAACCGCGTCCCCCACGTGGGCCAGGGCCAGCTCGGAGACCGTGGAGAGCTGATCGGCATGGAGCGTCACGTTCAGATAATCTGTCATTTCGCCAGCCCCTCTTCCATGAACTTGATCCGGTAGGTGACAAAGAGGGCTGCCAGCATGGGCAGGGCCGTGCCGTAGAGCACCGGCAGCAAATCGGAGACGTAGCCCCCGATCAGCAGCAGGGCCGCCAGCACCAGCATCCAGCGGCGGAAGCTCTCCAGCCGGGCGCTGCGGCGCTGAAACTCCGCGGCTACGGAGTCCCGGCCGTCGGCCAGGGCTGCCCCCTCCTCTGCGGTTTCGGCGGGTCTGCGGAAAAGGACCCAGCCCTTCCGCCGGGCAGCAGCGGTCCAGCCCGCCCGCTCCTGGGCGGCCAGCCAGCGAATCTCGTCGGCGCTGCCGGGCCGGGCGCCGCAGTAGCCGAAGCGGTGGACAAAGCAGCCCTCGCCACGCTCGTAGAGCTGGACGAAGCGGCCGGGCTTCACAGCCTGCCAGCCCGCCCGGGACATGGCGTTGAGGGTTTTTTCCAGGGCCGTCAGGTCCCCGGGCTTGTAGTAATGAACGGTTCGTTTCTGTTCCATCGGAAAGCACTCCGTAACTTGTTTTCTCCTATTATAACAGTTTTTCAAAATTTTTCAATTCTCTATCTCAATTTGTCAAAAAAACAGCTTGTAATCCCGGGCTTCCTATGTTACAATTCACATATGGAATTTGGTAAAGGAGGGTTTTTTTATGCAAATTCTCAAGCCCGCCGTGGCGGGCACCCTGGAATCCAGCGATTTGATGGTCACGCTGGAGCCGGGCAGCGACGGCATTGAGCTGTCTCTCACCAGCAGTGTCATGAACCAGTATGGCCGGCAGATCAAAAAGACCGTTCTGGAGACTCTGGAGCGGCTTGAGGTCAAGGATGCCAAGGTCACCGTGGTGGACAAGGGCGCGCTGGACTGCACCATCAAGGCCCGCGTGGAGTGCGCCGTGCTCCGCAGCTGCGACAAGGCCGACAAGAACATCGATTGGGGAGGTGTGATCAGATGATTCCTCGTCCGAAGCCGGAACGGTTCCGCCTGCGCCGGACCATGATCTTTATGAGCGCGCAGAAGCCGGGTCTCATCAAGGACGCCTACATCTACGGCGTCGACTCCATCATGCTGGACCTGGAGGACGCCGTGGCGGAGAACCAGAAGGACGCCGCCCGTTTCTCTCTGTATCACGCCCTGAAGACCATTGACTACGGCGATACCGAGGTCATCGTCCGCATCAACGGTCTCGACACCCCCCACTGGCAGGAGGACATCCGGGTCTGTGTCGCCGGCGGCGCCGACGGCATCCGCATCGCCAAGTGCGAGAGCGCCCAGGACGTTCACACCGTCGAAGCGGCCGTGCTGGCCGCCGAGAAGGAATTCGGCGTGGAAGAGGGCCGCACCCTGCTCATGGCCGCGCTGGAGAGCCCCAAGGGCATCATCAACGCCTATGAGATCTGCTCCGCCTCCGACCGGATGTTCGGCGTGGCCATCTCCGGCGGCGACTTCCGCAAGTGCATGCAGACCAAGTTCCAGCCCGACGGCGTGGACATGCTGGCCGCCCGCGGCCAGATGCTGATCGCGGCCCGTGCCGCCGGCGTGCAGTGCTTCGACACCGTGTTCACCAACCTCAACGACGAGGAGGGCTACCGGGCCGAGGTCATGCAGAACAAGGCCATGGGCTTCGACGGCAAGAGCCTCATCAACCCCAAGCAGATCCGTCTGGTCCACGAGGTCTTTGCGCCCACCGAGAAGGAAATCGTGTACGCCGAGAAGATCGTGCGCGCCTATCGCGAGCAGAGCGCCGCCGGCGTGGGCGTCTTCACCGTGGACGGCAAGATGATCGACATTGCGTTCATTCCCGGCGCGGAGCGGACGCTGAAGCTGGCCCGTGCCTGCGGGCTCTATGAGGGGGATCTGGTATGAGAAACGCAGTAGGCAGAGACATTCCCGATTACCTCCTGACGAACGGCAAGGAGGTCTATCAGGGCAAGAATTACATGGACGGCAAGTACATGCAGAAGGCCGCCCCCAAGACCCGCCGTTTTGAGAAGCCTCAGGAGTCCAAGATCGTCGCCACGATCGCCGACGCCCTGCGGCAGTGCGGCTGCAAGGACGGCTGCACCTTCTCCTTCCATCATCATCTCCGCAACGGCGACTACACGGCCAACATGGTCATCAAAGCCGCCGTCGAGGAGCTGGGCATCAAGGATATCACTGTGGCCGCCACCTCCCTGGGCTCCGCCCATGACGTGATCGCCGATTACATCGAGCAGGGCATCGTGGTCGGCGTCCAGACCTCCGGCATCCGCGGCCGGATTGGCGACGTGGTCTCCGCCGGCAAGCTGAAGACCCCCGCCATCATCCGCTCCCACGGCGGACGGCCCCGGGCCATCGAGGCCGGCGAGGTCCACATCGACATCGCCGTGGTGGCCGCCCCCACCTCCGACTGCGTGGGCAACTGCCGCGGCATCGGCGGCAAGTCCAACTGCGGTTCCCTGGGCTACGCCATGACCGACGCCAAGTACGCCGATCACGTCATCGTCGTCACCGACGATCTGGTGGACTTCCCCAACTACCCCGCCTCCGTCGAGGCCATCGACGTGGACGCCGTGGTGGTGGTGGACTCCATCGGCGACCCCAAGAAGATCGCCTCCGCCGCCGCCCGCATCTCCCAGAACCCCCGCGACCTGATGATGGCCGAGGACGTGGCCAAGGTCATCGCCGCCACCCCCTACTTCAAGGAGGGCTTCTCCTTCCAGACCGGCGTGGGCGGCCCCTCTCTCGCTGCCAACCTCTTCCTGGAGAAATTCATGGACGAGCGGGGCATCAAGATGGGCTGGGCCATCGGCGGCATCTGCGGCCCCATGGTGGAGCTGCTGAAGAAGGGCAAGGTGGGCAAGGTCATCGACGTGCAGGACTTCGACCTGGACGCCGTCAACTCCATCAACCAGACCCCCAACCACTTTGAGATGAGCGCCTCCCAGTACGCCAACCCGGCCAACAAGGGCGCCTTCGTCAACAAGCTGGACTTCGTGGTCCTGGCGGCCCTGGAGATCGACACCGGCTTCAACGTCAACGTGCTGACCGGCTCCGACGGCATCCTCCGCGGCGCCCCCGGCGGCCATCCCGACACCGCGGCCGGCTCCAAGTGCTGCATCATCGTCACCCCGCTGACCCGCGGCAGAATGGCCACGGTCTGCGAGCATGTGGTCACCGTCACCACCCCCGGCGACTGCGTGGACGTCCTCGTCACCGACTTCGGCATCGCGGTCAACCCCCTGCGTCCCGACCTCATCGAGTGCCTGGACAAGGCCGGCATCAAGCACGTCACCATTGAAGAGCTGAAGGAAAAGGCCTACTCCCTGGTGGGCCGTCCCGACGATCTGGAATGGGAAGACAAGGTCGTGGCCGTCCTGGAAGCCCGCGACGGCACCATCCTGGACGTGGTCCGCAAGATCAAGCCCTACACCGTCGATCAGGACTAAACACATCAAAACAGCCCTGCCGGAGGCAGTCCCCCCGGCAGGGCTTTTTGAAAAAAAAGAAACAAAAAAAGAAGAGAAAACAGAAAGGAGACTCCTGAATGAGCAACACCGTTGTAGGTATCCTTGGCCTTATCACCATCATCGCCATTGTGATCACCCTCTTCAAGAGCAAGACCCAGCCCGCCATCGCCTTTATCGTATGGCCCGCCATCCTGGGCCTGGTCCTGGTCATCGCCGGCCGCCACAGCTTTGACGACCTGGCCGCCATGATCAAGGCCGGCTTCAACTCCACCGGTCCCACCGCCGCCCTCTTCGTCTTCTCCGTCCTCTACTTCGGCATTATGACCGACGCCGGCATGTTCGACGTCATCATCAACAAGCTGATGAAGCTGGTGGGCGACAGCGTCGTGGGCGTCTGCATTATGACCGCCGTCATCGCCCTCATCGGCCACCTGGACGGCGGCGGCGCCTCCACCTTCTGCATCGTGGTCCCCGCCATGCTGCCCGTCTTCAAGAAGATGCACATGCGCAAGACCACCCTGCTCCGCATCGCCGTCATCGGCATGGGCGTTCTGAATCTGATGCCCTGGGCCGGCCCCACCATGCGGGCGGCCTCCGTCCTGGGCATGGAAGCCGGCGCCCTGTGGAAGACCCTTCTGCCCATCCAGATCGCCGGTATCGTTCTGACCCTGGTCCACGCCTTCCTGGCGGGCATCCAGGAAAAGAAGCGAGGCGCCGGTCTGCACGGCAAGCTGGCCCGGGAAGAGGGCACCATCGCCCTGGAGGACGGCGAGCAGGTTGCCGCCAATACCTCTGACCTGGCCCGTCCCAAGCTCTTCATCTTCAACATCCTGCTGACCCTGGCCGTCATCGCCATGCTGATCTGGGACGTGTTCCCCAGCTATGTGCCCTTCATGCTGGGCACCGCCATCGCCCTGTTCATGAACTACGGCTTCACCGCCAAGATGCACAAGAAGATCATCAACCTGCACGCGGGTCCCGCCCTGATGATGTGCTCCACCCTGATGGGCGCCGCCGTCCTCATGGGCATCCTGACCTCCTCCATCGGCGCTGACGGAAAGGTCATCTCCGCCAAGGTCCTGGAGATCCCCGAGGACGCCAAGCTTTCCGTGGTCCGCTGCCTGGCCGGTATCGTCTCTGACATCCTGCCCAAGTTCCTGGGTCAGAACCTGCCGCTGGTCATCGGCATCCTGTCCGTGCCGCTGGCCCTGGCCTTCGACACCGACTCCTACTTCTACGGCATGCTGCCCGTCATGATCGCCATTGGCCAGTCCTTCGGCGTGGAGGCTCTGCCCATCGCCGTCGCCATGGTGGTCTGCCGCAACTGCGCCACCTTCATCAGCCCCATGGTCCCGGCTACCCTGCTGGGCACCGGCCTGGCCGAGGTGGACATCAAGGACCACATCAAGGCGTCCTTCATGTATGTGTGGATCTTCTCCATCATCTGCATGCTGATCGGCGTCGTCTTCGGCATCCTTCCCATCTGATCGCGAAGCCCTCCCTGCGCCGGGACTCGTCCCGGCGCAGGGAATATCCCAATTGGAAACTGAAAAATGGCAATTGCCCGCAATTGCCATTTTTCAATTTCCAATTGTTCCCGCCGGAGGTTCCAATATGGCTGTCTCTCAGGTATACAAATCGGATAAGCGCACCATGGCAAAGCTCCAGGCCCTGCTCGAAAAGGTGGACATCACCCTGGACGAGCACCTGGACTACAGCTGCGCGGTCTTCGACGAGGAGGGCGCGCCCATTGCCACGGGCTCGGCCTTCGGCTCCACCCTGCGCTGCTTCGCCGTGGACCCGGCCCACCAGGGGGAGGGCCTGCTCAACGAGGTCATCACCCACCTGATGGAGGACCGGATGGCGAAGGGATATTACCATCTCTTCGTCTACACCAAGCCCGGAAGCGCGAAGTTCTTTAAGGACCTGGGCTTCTCCGAGATCGCCGAGGTCCCGGGCTTCCTGAGCTTCCTGGAGAATCGCAGAAACGGCTTCTCCGGCTATCTGAAGGAGCTCGAACGGACAAAGCGGCCCGGCCAGGCCGCCGCCGTGGTCATGAACGCCAACCCCTTCACCCTGGGCCACCGCTGGCTGATCGAGCAGGCGGCCCGGGAGAACGACGTGCTCCACCTCTTCCTGCTCAGCGAGGACGCGGGGCCCATCCCTGCCCCGGTCCGGCATAAGCTGGTCCGGGATGGCGTGGCCGATCTGCCCAACGTGGTGATCCACGAGACCGGGGAATATCTGATCTCCTCCGCCACCTTCCCGGGCTATTTCCTCAAATCCGAGGAGAAGATCCTGCGGACCCAGGCCCGGCTGGACACGGCCCTCTTCGTCCGCATCGCCCAGGCCCTGGACGTGACGGCCCGCTATGTGGGCAGCGAGCCCCGCTCGGTGGTGACGGGGATCTACAACGAGGTTTTGAGCGAGGCCCTTCCCGCCCACGGCATCCAGTGCCGCATCCTCCCCCGGAAGGAGCTCCCCGACGGCCGGGTGATCTCCGCCTCCGCCGTCCGCCAGGCCATCCACGACGACAAGCTGGATACGGCATCGGATATGCTCCCCGAGACCACCCTGGCCTATTTCCGCTCCCCCGAGGCCGCCCCCGTCGTCGCCGCCATCCGCCGGGAGCAGGATGTCATTCATTATTGATCCACCGTAGGTTTGGCCAATGGCCGCCAGCCCGAGGCGGAAGCGTTCCGTTCAGACCGTAGGGACGAGCAGTGCTCGTCCGGCATTCGGAACGAATGCAATTTGCCGCAGGCAAATCCCGGGAAGCAAGCGGCAGCGAAGGATCGCCCTCCGGGCGATTGTTTGCTCCGCAAACCGGACAAGTCGCCCGTAGGGGCCGATGCCCACATCGGCCCCACCTACGGATTCGTGCCTGCAAACGTGGGCGGATGTGGGCATCCGCCCCTACGAAGAAAGCGGCGCACTCCCCCCGCAGCGGCGCACAGCGTGGCCACAACCTTTCAAATATCAAAATGAACCAATTATCAGAAAACCAAACCGAATCA
>JAFWPP010000004.1:0-27645 GCA_017509485.1 Oscillospiraceae bacterium
CATTCAAACGGCCAAAAGGGGTCGTCCCCCTTTTGGATAACCCCGAGATACCACCGACGCCGGCAGGATTGTTCGTTCCGCGATCCCGGCCTGCGTTTTACGGATCGTCTACCCATCCCTGTACGGAACAACACCAAGGTTTTCTTTTCATCGTTCGAATGGCAATTTGAACGATACCATAATTCTAAATTCTCACTTCTCACTTCTCAATTCTCAATTGCTCCGTGCGGGGCAGACGTGGCGCACACTGTGCGCCGCTGCGCTCCCGCACCGTAGGGGCTGCTCTTACCCGCAGGGTGAGCAGCCCGCCCCGCCGCAGGCGGGGAACGACCACCGCCAACACCGTAGGGGCGGCCATCGGCCGCCCGCCCGCGGCACCGGCCTCCGACGACCGACCGCACCGTAGGGGCGCTCACTGAGCGCCCGCCCGCGGCACCACCCTCCGACGACCGACCGCACCGTAGGGACAAGCATTGCTTGTCCGGCGTTCGGAACGAACGCAATTTGCTGCAGGCAAATCCCGACCGACCGGCTGCAAAGGATCGCCCTCCGGGCGATTGTTTGCTCCGCAAACCGGACAAGCGATGCTTGTCCCTACAACAGATATGAAAGTAGAAGCAAATCATGAAAGCAGTCTTAACAAGAGTATCCTCCGCCTCCGTCACCATTGACGGCAAGGTGAACGGCCGGATCGGGCGCGGATTTCTGATCCTCCTGGGCATCGGGCCGGAGGACGACAAAAAAGAGGCGACGAAGCTGGCGGAAAAGCTGCTGAGCCTGCGGATCTTCACGGACGAGAACGACAAGATGAACCTGGGCCTGGAGGCCGTGGGCGGTCAGGTGCTGGTGGTGAGTCAGTTCACCCTCTACGGTTCCGTCCGCAAGGGCCGCCGGCCCAGCTTCACCGGCGCCGCGGACCCGTCGATCGCCGTTCCCCTCTATGAGTTTTTCCTCTCCGAGTGCGCCCGCCTGGGCTATCCGCCCCAGCACGGGGAATTCGGCGCGAGCATGCAGGTGGAGAGCGTCAACGACGGCCCCGTGACCATTGTGGTGGATTCCGCAGAATTGGCGTAAATCGGGATTTGTCGGGCTCTCCGCAAAGCCTTCCCCCTCGGGGGAAGGTGGCATCCGGCGTCTCACGGAAGCCGGATGACGGATGAGGGGCGCTGCATGTTCATTGCCCGTTGATGGGGAGCACCCTGTCGTCGATACCTCCCCTCATCCGACGCTTCGCGCCACCTTCCCCCCAAGGGGAAGGCATCCCGCCAAATCCGTATTTGACAAAAAGGATCACAAATATGAAACTGACAAGCTTGACCGTTGGGGCAATCGGAACAAATTGCTACATCATTTATAACGAGGATACCAAGTCCGCGGTCGTCATCGATCCCAGCGACCAGGCCTCCCTTGTGCTGGCCCGGCTGGACGCCCTGGGGCTGGAGCTCCGGGCGATCCTGCTGACCCACGCCCATTTCGACCACGGCGGCGACGTGAAGCGGCTGCTGGAAAAGCGGCCGGCGCCCGTCTACTGCCATCCGGCGGAGGGGAGCCTCCCCTCCTGGCTGACCCACCGTTTGCTGTGGACTGACGAGCTGGCGGAGGGCCAGACCCTGGACTTCGACGGCCTGCGCTTCAAGGTGCTGCACACCCCGGGCCACAGCCCCGGCTCCGTCTGCTTCCTCTGCGGGGACAGCCTCTTCGCCGGGGACAGCCTCTTCGCCGGGTCCTGCGGGCGCACGGACCTCCCCGGCGGCAGCTGGAAGGACCTGGCCGCCTCCCTTCGCCGTCTGGCCTCCCTCGAGGGGGATTATACGGTATATCCCGGCCATGGGGAAGCGACCACGCTGGAGGCGGAGCGGCAGCGCAATCCCTATCTGGAGATGGCGCTGAATTCCTGAAGGACGGTGTACGCAATGAAAAAACGCCTGCCGGTCTTATTGGTGATCCTCGCCCTGCTCCTCTCCGCCTGCGATCTGCTGCCGGACGCGGGGGAAAAGCCGCGGGAGATCTCGGAGCAGTCTGTCTGGGCCATGGATACCCAGATGGATCTGCGGCTCTACGGGGACACGGACGGGAGCTGTATGGCAAAGCTGACGGCCCTGCTGAACGAGCTGGACCGGAAGCTCTCCGCCACGGACCCGGACAGCGCCCTTTCGGCCCTCAACGGGAGCGGCCGCTCGGAGGATCCCCACATCCTCCGGCTGTGCGCCGAGGCCCTGACGGTCTCGGAGCAGACCGGCGGGGCGCTGGACATCACCCTGCTGCCCGTCTCCCGGGCCTGGGGCTTCACCACGGAGCGGCAGGCCGTGCCCGAGGCCGCCCTGCTGGAGGATCTGCGGGACCGGGTGGGCATGGACCGGATCACCGTCTCCGACGCGGCCCTCACGCTTTCCGCCGGGACGGAGCTGGACTTCGGCGCTCTGGCCAAGGGCTACGCCGCGGATCTCTGTCGGGCTGAAATGGAGGCCGCGGGGCGTTCCGGCATCCTCTCCCTGGGGGGCAACATCCAGACCGTGGGGACCAAGCCCGACGGCTCCGACTGGATCGTGGGCGTGCAGGACCCCGCGGACCCGGGCCGCTATGTGCTGACCCTCCGGCTGCGGGGCGCCAAGGCCGTGGTCAGCTCCGGCGATTACCAGCGGTATTTCATGCAGGACGGCGTCCGCTACTGCCACATTCTGGACCCCAAAACCCTGGCGCCCGTCCGGGGGAGTCTTCGCGCCGTCACCGTGGCGGCCGACAGCGGCCTGCGGGCCGACGCCCTTTCCACCGCCCTTTTCGTCCTGGGCCGGGAGGCCGGGACCGCGTTCTGGCGGGAACAGGGCGGCTTTGAGGCCCTCTGGATCGAGAGCGACGGCAGGATCTGGATCACCCCGGGGCTGAAGGACGCCGTGGTCGAGGGCAGCTATGAGGTGATCGCGCCGTGAAAACCAAGCATTGGATCATCCTGTTTTCCGTCATATTTGTCATTCTGGCCGGATTGACGGCCTGGCAGTACCTGGGGGCGAAGCCCGGCGGGAAGGCCGAAGTCTACGCCGACGGAAAGCTGGTCCGGACCCTGGAGCTGTCCGAGGACGGGGAATACCGGATCGAGTCCGCCGAGGGCTGGAACCTGCTGACGGTCCGGGACGGCAAGCTGGCCGTCACCGCCGCCTCCTGTCCCGACGGGGACTGCGTTCGCTGCGGCGAACGGAACGCCGACCCGCCCATCGTCTGCCTGCCCAACCGGGTGTCGATCCGCTTCACCGAGGCGGGGGGCGTGGACGGCGTGGTGCGATAATACGCCTGCAGCGGCGCACAGTGTGCGCCGCTGCAAAATACATTCGAAAAGGAGTACAGATCCATGGAAGCTTCCATGTCCCGTCAATGGGTGATATTGCCCTCCGTCTGCGACGCGCAGATGCAGCTCTCGATCCCGGATCTCTTCGCTCAGTTCATGGACGTCGCCACCCTCCACGCCGAGGCCCTGGGGGTCGGAGCGAAGGCCATGATGGATCGGGGCCTCTTCTGGCTCACCGTCAAAACCAAGGTTCAGATCCTGCGCCGGCCCCGGCTGCTGGAGACCGTCACGATCTCCACCCGTCCCCTGGTCCCGGAGAAGGTCCGGGCCATCCGGGAGTACCGCCTGGAGCAGGACGGGGAGCTGCTGGCCCAGGGCAAGACCGAGTGGGCCGTCATTGAGATCGGGAGCGGGAAGCTCCGTCCCATGGCGGGGGTGTTCTCCGAGGCCCTGGAGCTGGGCCGGGAGCCCGCCTGGTCGGTGCCCTTTGCCCGGATCAAGCCGGATTTCAGCGACGCCGAGACCCTCGGGACCTACGCCGTCCGGGCCACGGACATCGACCTGGGGGGCCACATGAACAATATTGCCTATCTCCGGGCCGTGCTGGGGGTCTTGCCCGGCAAAGAGCTGGCGGCCTTCCCCCAGGGGGAGATCGAGATCGTCTTCCGGACGCCCTGCTTCGAGGGAGAGCTCCTGACGGTCCGCCGCCGGGAGACCGAAACCGGCTGGGAGCTGGCAGCCCTGAAGGGGGACGGCACCCCGGCGGTCTTCATCAAGGCGGACCGGTAAGCAGCCAAGCTCGGTACGTCAGTACGCAAAGTACGGACAAAATCGAATTCTCTCCCCCGGAAACACGGCTTTTTTTGCATTCGCAACCTGAGCGGGCGCGATTGGCGGGGCAAATTGGTGGAACGCAACCTGGAGATCTGCTAAGATAAGCCCAGCGATGTGGAGGATCCGCAGACGCGAATCTGTCAATATGAGGTGTTTTACCATGTTGTTCCATGAAAAATTGATCCAGCGCCGCAGAGAGAAGGGCATGACCCAGGAGGATCTGGCGGAGCGGCTCTCCGTGAGCCGCCAGACCGTCAGCAAGTGGGAAAACGGCGAGTGCATGCCCGACGCCGACAAGTTCATCCGCCTGTCCGATATTCTGGAGATCAGCCTGGACGAGCTGGCCGGGCGGGAGGTGGAGGTGGAGCCCATCGTCCTCCCCGCCCCGGAGCTGCCCAAGCCCGGCGGAAAGCTCCGCCGCCTCCTGGCCGCGGCGGCGGCCTGTCTGGTGATCGGTCTCGGCTGCTTCTGCCTGGGCCGCTACGCCTTCCCGAAGACCGCCCCGGCGGAGGCCGGACAGACCGCGCCGCTGCCCGAGACGCTGACAGCCTCCGGCTTCGCCGTGGTGGGAAGGGAGGCCCGCTTCACCGCCAACGCGGCCATCGACGGAAGGGCCTATCTGTATCGGAGCGATTTTCCGGAGATGAAGCCGGTCAGCCTGCCGGCGGTCTATGAGAACGGCGTCTATACGGTGGAAAATCTTCCGGTGGGGACCTACGACAGGATGGTGCTGGTAATCAACGCGGACGGCCAGGAGCGCAGCGCCCTCGTGGTGACGAATCTGAGCATCGACCCGGACGGAGGCGCCGGCTGGACGAACAATTGAACGGAACGAAGCCCCCGGCCCGCAAATGCGGACCGGGGTTTTGTCTGCAGAGGAGCGGGCCGATGTGGGCATACTTCGGGACGCTGCGAGTTCGGCCCCTACGGGCGGGTCTACTCCCAAACCCTGAGCCGAATTCCCTTGTCTCTTCCCCCGTGAGGAACAACATGGCGCAAACTGTGCGCCGCTGCGGGCGGGGACGGCATGGCGCAAACTGTGCGCCGCTGCGCACCCACTCCGTAGGGGCTGCTCTTACCCGCAGGGTGAGCAGCCCGCCCCGCCGCAGGCGGGGAACGACCACCACCCACCCCGTAGGGGCGCTCATTGAGCGCCCGCCTGCGTTACCACCCTCCGACGACCACCACCCACCCCGTAGGGGCGCTCATCGAGCGCCCGCCCGCGTCACCACCCTCCGTCGACCACCCACCCCGTAGGGGCGGCCACTGGCCGCCAGCCCAAAGCAGAAACCTTCCGGATCTGTCATTCTGCCTTGCCCTGAGCGTAGTCGAAGGGGCAGCGAAGAATCCGTTTCCTCTTGCGTTCCGATTATCGCCAGCGTTGCGTTTTATGGCAGGCTGGCATGCCTGCCGGCGGCCTGACTTTCTGATTGCGCAGAAAGTCAGCAAAGACGCACCGGGGAGAGGGAAGATTCCGAATCTCTCCCCTCTCCCTGGACCTGAATAAAGGATGCCAGTTCCACGGCATAGCCGCGCAACTGGCGATAAAACTCTCGCAGCCCACCGGGCTGCTCTGCCCCTCATTCAAACGGCCAAAAGGGGTCATCCCCCTTTTGGATATCCCCGAGATGCCACCGACGCCGGCAGGATGATTCGTTCCGTAATCCCGGTCTGCGTTTTACGGATCGTTTTCCCATCTCTGTACGGAACAGCACCAAAGTATTCACTTTCATCGTACAAATGGCAATATGAACGATACCACAATTCTCAATAATTCTCAATTCTCACTTCTAAATTCTCAATTGCTCCGTGCGGGGCAGACGTGGCGCACGCTGTGCGCCGCTGCGTGCGGGGCATTCCTGAATCCCTGATGCTGAATCCCTGCGCCCTGTTTCTCCGGGGAGGAAATTCAAAATCTCCGTACATGGCGTACTGACGTACCATTTTAGTGGTTGCCCACAGGTCGCACCACAAGATATGGGGGCTGAAGGGGGACCGGAAAACTGTACAAATTTTTCTGAAAAAATTTATGAAAAAATACTAAAAAAGTTCTTGACATTCAGCCGTGTGTGTAGTATAGTATGGAAGCTTGCGAACGGGACAACTGCGCGCAGGCACTGCGATGAAGCGGGAGATTGCGCGGGAAGCCGCGGTAACTTCCGCAGAGTATGTCCGGTCATCGGGCGGCTGAGAAGGGACTGAACGCGGCGTATATCGCCTCGTAAGGCAACTTGGCCGGCACTGCGTCGGCCAATTTTCATGTGCGGGGAATGATACGCACGGCAAAGCGGTCAGAAACTTTTCGACCGTACCCAGCGAGACAAACGAAAAAACTGAGTACGATATTTTAGGAGGAAACAACAAATGGCAAACCAGGAAATGATCAGAATTCGCCTCAAGGCCTATGATCATCAGCTCATCGACTCCAGCGCCGAGAAGATCGTGGAGACCGCCAAGCGCAACGGCGCCTCCGTCTCCGGCCCCATCCCCCTGCCCACCAAGAAGGAGGTCGTCACCATACTTCGCGCGGTCCACAAGTACAAGGACTCCCGTGAGCAGTTCGAGCGCAGAACCCACAAGCGTTTGATCGATATTCTCAACCCCAGCCAGAAGACCGTCGAGGCCCTCATGGCCCTGGATCTTCCCGCCGGCGTTGAGATTGAGATAAAGCTGTAATACATTATAATATGGCAATCGGCGCGCCGTATCGCCCGGTTCCGAAAAAATGAATTGCAGCGTCCGCTGTCCGTCGCAAGGACGGACAGGTCAAGTTGGCAGACCAACGGCACCCAATGTCCGCGTATGTCAACCAATAACCTAAAAAAGGAGTAAAAAAACATGCAGAAAGCTATCATCGGCAAGAAAGTGGGCATGACCCAGATCTTCGATGAGACCGGCCACGTGATCCCCGTCACCGTGATCGAGGCGGGACCCTGCGTCGTCACTCAGAAGAAGACCAACGAAAAAGACGGCTACGCCGCCGTGCAGCTGGGCTTTGAGGACATCAAGGAAGCCAAGCTGAGCAAGCCCGAGAGAGGCCACCTCTCCAAGGCGGGCGTCGCCTTCAAGAAGCACCTGAAGGAGTTCAAGCTGGAAAAGGCCGCCGAGATGAACGTCGGCGACGAGGTCAAGGCTGACGTCTTCGCCAAGGGCGATCACATCGACGTCACCGGCACCTCCAAGGGCCACGGCTACCAGGGCGCCATCAAGCGCTGCGGCGCACAGCGTACCCCCACCTCCCACGGCGGCGGTCCCGTGCATCGTCACGCCGGCTCCATGGGCTCCACCTCCAGCCCCTCCCGCATCTTCAAGGGCCACATCGGCGCCGGCCAGATGGGCAATGAGCAGACCACTGTTCAGAACCTCATCGTGGTCAAGGTCGATCCTGAGCTCAACATGATCGTTGTTCGCGGCGCGGTTCCCGGCCCCAAGGGCGGCATCGTGTACCTGAAGAACACCGTCAAGACCATCCACGTGGCCAAGGCTGGCGCCGGCATCAGCGTCAACCCGCAGAAGGCTTCCGCCCGTGTCAACCCGCAGAAGGCTTCCGCCAGAGGCTAAGAAAGGAGAGTAACACACCATGACTACGAAAGTTTATGATATGACCGGCAAGCAGGTCGGTGAGGTGGAGCTCTCTGAAGGCATCTTCGGCATCGAGCCCAACGTTTCCGTCATGCACGACGTCGTGAAGAACCACCTGGCCAACTGCCGCCAGGGCACCCAGTCCGCTCTGACCCGCGCTGAGGTCTCCGGCGGCGGCAAGAAGCCCTGGAGACAGAAGGGCACCGGCCGCGCCCGCCAGGGCAGCACCCGCGCTCCCCAGTGGACCCACGGCGGCATCGTGTTCGCCCCCAAGCCCCGGGATTACAGCTACCGGCTGAACAAGAAGACCCGCCGCCTGGCCCTCAAGTCCGCCCTGAGCTCCAAGGCCCAGGCCGATGAGATCGTGGTCATCGACGAGATCAAGATGGACGAGATCAAGACCAAGACCTTCAGGAAGTTCCTGGACGCCGTCAACGTCAACCGCAAGGCGCTGGTCGTCACCGCCGAGGCCGACGAGCTGGTCGTCAAGTCCGCCCGCAACCTCGAGGGCGTCAAGACCACCTTCGCCAACCTGATCAACGTGTACGACATTCTCAACGCCAATCAGCTGGTCCTGGATAAGGCCGCGCTGGCCAAGATCGAGGAGGTGTTCGCATAATGAAGAGCGCATACGATATCATCCTGAAGCCCGCCATCACCGAGCAGTCCATGGAGGCTGTGGAAGAGAAGAAGTACGTGTTCTACGTCCTGCCCACCGCCACCAAGACTGAGATCAAGGCCGCGATCGAGGAGATCTTCGGCGTCAAGGTCGCCAAGGTCAACACCCTCCGTATGGACGGCAAGGAAAAGCGCCAGGGCGCCTATCCCGCCGGCCGCACCGCCTCCTACAAGAAGGCGATGATCAAGCTCACCGAGGACTCCAAGACCATCGAGTTCTTCGAGGGCATGGTCTAATTCAAATCTCAAAAAGGAGCGTAACGCAAAATGGCATTGAAATCGTTTAAGCCTTATACCCCTGCGAGACGGAACATGACTGTTTCCGCTTTCGAAGGCGTTGATAAGAAGGCAAAGCCCGAGCGCGGCCTGGTTGAGACTTTGAAGAAGCACTCCGGTCGCAACAACTACGGCCATATCACCGTCCGCCATCAGGGCGGCGGCAACAAGAAGAAGTACCGCATCGTGGACTTCCGCCGCGACAAGCTGGACGTCCCCGCCACTGTGCTGCGTCTTGAGTATGACCCCAACCGTACCGCTTACATCGCCCTGGTGGAATACACCGACGGCGAGCGCCGCTACATTCTGGCCCCTGTCGGCCTGAAGGTCGGCGATCAGATCCTCTCCTCCGCCGCCGCGGACATCAAGCCCGGCAACACCCTGCCCATCGCCAACATCCCCGTTGGCACCGTCATCCACAACATCGAGCTCGCCCCGGGCCGCGGCGGACAGCTTGTCCGTTCCGCCGGCGCCGCCGCCCAGCTGATGGCCAAGGAAGGCGAGCTGGCCCAGGTGCGTATGCCCTCCGGCGAGTTCCGCTATGTGCGCATGAACTGCATGGCCACCATCGGCCAGGTCGGCAATCTGGAGAACGCCAACATCCACATCGGCAAGGCTGGCCGCACCCGTCACATGGGCATCCGGCCCACCGTCCGCGGCTCCGTCATGAACCCCAATGACCACCCGCACGGCGGCGGCGAAGGCCGCGCCCCTGTCGGCCGTCCCGGTCCTGTCACTCCGTGGGGCAAGCCCGCCATGGGCCTGAAGACCCGGAAGACCAAGAACCGCACCAACAAGTTCATCATCAAGCGCAGAAACAGCAAGTAAGGAGGAAATGAAACAATGAGCAGAAGCATTAAAAAAGGCCCGTTTGTTGCTCCCGAGCTGTTCAAGCGCATTGAGGAGCTGAACAAGGCCGGCGACAAGAAAGTTCTGAAGACCTGGTCCAGAGCTTCCACCATTTTCCCCTCCTTCGTCGGACACACCATCGCGGTGCATGACGGCCGGAAGCACGTGCCCGTCTACGTCACCGAGGACATGGTCGGTCACAAGCTGGGCGAGTTCGTCCCCACCCGGACGTTCCGCGGCCACAGCGGCTCCAAGACCAGCAACAACAAGTAAGGAGGAGCACAACATGGAAGCAAGAGCCTATCTGAAATTTGTGCGGATCTCTCCCCGCAAGGTGAAGATCGTCTGCGACCTCATCCGGGGTCAGGACGCCAGCACCGCCGTTGCGTATCTGCGCAACACCCCCAAGGCTGCCACTGAGCCCATGCTCAAGCTCCTGAACAGCGCCATCGCCAACGCCGAGACCAATCACGGCATGGACCGTGAGAAGCTCTACGTTTCCACCGCCGTGGCCGATCCCGGCCCCACGCTGAAGCGCGGCATGGCGAGAGCCAAGGGCAGCTACAATCGCATTCTCAAGAGAACCACGCACCTCACCATCGGCGTGAGCGAGCGCGAATAAGGCAGGAGGTACAATATGGGACAGAAAGTTAACCCCCACGGACTGCGTGTCGGCGTCATCAAGGATTGGGATTCCCGCTGGTATGCCCGTCCTGAGAAGGTCGGCGACCTCCTTGTGGAAGACTACAACATCAGAAAGTACCTGAAGAAGACCCTGTATTCCGCCGGCGTCGCCAAGATCGAGATCGAGCGCGACAACGCCAAGGTGAAGATCAACCTGCACGTCTCCCGTCCCGGCGTCGTCATCGGCAAGGGCGGTCAGGAGATCGAGAAGCTGCGTCAGACCGTCGAGAACAAGTTCGGCAACGGCAAGAAGGTCGCCCTGAACATCATCGAGATCCGCAGCCCCGACCTGAACGCGCAGCTGGTGGCCGAGAACATCGCCGCCCAGCTGGAGAAGCGCATCTCCTTCCGCCGGGCCATGAAGCAGGCCATGCAGCGTGCCACGCGCCTGGGCGCCAAGGGCATCAAGTGCATGTGCGCCGGCCGTCTGGGCGGCGCGGAGATCGCCCGCTCCGAGACCTACCATGAGGGCACCATCCCCCTGCAGACCCTCCGCGCTGACATCGAGTACGGCTTCGCCGAGGCGAACACCACCTACGGCAAGGTCGGCTGCAAGGTGTGGATCTACAAGGGCGAGGTCCTGAACTCCACCCTGCGCGCCGCTGCCGTGGAGCAGCCCGCCCGCCGGGACCGCCGCGACCGCCGCGACGGCGACCGTCGGGACCGCAGACCCTTCAACGGCGAGCGCCGCGACGGCGAGCGCCGTGACCGCAGACCCTTCAACGGCGAGCGCCGCGACAACAACGGCGGCGAGCGTCGTCCCTACAATCGTCCGGAAGGAGGCAACCGCTAATGTTGATGCCCAAGAGAACCAAGTTCCGCAGAGTTCAGCGCGGCCGCATGACCGGTGCTGCCTCCCGCGGCAACAAGGTCGCTTACGGTGAGTTCGGCATCCAGGCTCTGGAGCCCGGCTGGATCACCGGCAACCAGATCGAGGCCGCTCGTGTGGCCATGACCCGTTACACCAAGCGCGGCGGCAAGGTCTGGATCAAGATTTTCCCCGACAAGCCCGTCTCCAAGAAGGCGCTCGGCGTTCGTATGGGCTCCGGTAAAGGCGCCCCTGAGTTCTGGGTCGCCGTCGTGAAGGCCCAGAAGGTCATGTTTGAGATCGGCGGTGTTTCTGAGGAAGTCGCCCGCGAGGCCCTGCGTCTGGCGCAGCACAAGCTTCCCATCCGCACCAAGATCGTCAAGCGGGAAGAAGCAGAATCTGAGAATGGTGGTGAATAACGATGAAGGCAAAAGAATTAAAGGAAATGACCACCGCTGAGCTGGAGACCAAGCTCTCCGAGCTGAAGAAGGATCTGTTCTTCCTGCGGATGCAGCACGCGACCAACCAGCTTGACAACCCCCTGAAGATCAACCTGGTGAAGAAGGATATTGCCCGCATCAAGACTGTTATTCGCGAGAAAGAGACCGCAATCTGAGGAGGGAACGCAAAATGAGTGAAAATACAAGAGCTTTCCGCAAGACCAGAGTTGGTAAGGTCCTTTCCGATAAGATGGACAAGACCATCGTAGTCGCTGTGGAAGACAGCGTGGCGCATCCGCTGTATAAGAAGATCGTCAAGAGAACCTACAAGCTGAAGGCCCACGACGAGAACAACGAGTGCGGCATCGGCGATACCGTCAAGGTGATGGAGTGCCGTCCCCTGTCCAAGGACAAGAGATGGAGACTCGTAGAGATCATCGAAAAGGCGAAGTAAGGAGGTCGACAACATGATTCAGGCTGAAACTTATCTGAAGGTTGCCGACAACACCGGCGCCAAGGAAATCAAGTGCATCCGCGTGCTGGGCGGCTCCCGCCGCAAGTACGGCAACATCGGCGACGTGATCGTGGCTTCCGTCCGCAAGGCCGCTCCCGGCGGCACTGCCAAGAAGGGCGAGGTCGTCCGTGCTGTGATCGTCCGTACCGCCAAGGGCACCCGCCGCGCTGACGGCACCTATGTCCGCTTCGACGAGAACGCTGCTGTTCTCATCAAGGAGGACAAGAGCCCCAAGGGCACCCGTATTTTTGGGCCCGTGGCCAGAGAGCTTCGTGACAAAGGCTTCATGAAGATCTGCTCCCTCGCACCCGAAACCGTTTAAGGGGGACGCACCATGAACATTAAGAAAAACGACACCGTTATCGTCCTGTCCGGCAAGGACAAGGGCGTCAAGGGCAAGGTCCTGACGGCCATGCCCAGCGAGAACAAGCTGATCGTCGAGGGCGTCAACGTCGCCACCGTCCATCAGAAGGCTCGCAAGCAGGGTGAGGAAGGCGGCATCATCCGCAAGGAGACCCCCATCCGTGCCGACAAGGTCGCCCTGTACTGCCCCAAGTGCAACAAGGGCGTTCGCATTGGCTACAAGCTCGAGGGCGACAAGAAGATCCGCATCGGCCGGCCCTGCGGCCATGAGATTTAAGAAGGAGGATTTCAGAAATGGCAAGACTGAAGGTTAAGTACACCGAAGAAATCGCTCCCGCCCTCATGAAGAAGTTCCAGTACAAGAGCGTCATGCAGATCCCCACCCTGAGCAAGGTCATTGTGAACGTCGGCTGCGGCGATTCCAAGAACAACGCCAAGGAGATCGAGGCCATCTGCAAGGACATCGCCACCATCACCGGTCAGAAGCCCATCGTGACCAAGGCCCGCAAGAGCGTCGCCAACTTCAAGGTCCGCGAGGGTGAGAACGTCGGCGTCATGGTCACCCTCCGGGGCGACAAGATGTGGGAGTTCCTGGACCGCCTGTTCAGCGTGGCCCTGCCCCGTGTCCGCGACTTCCGCGGCATCAACCCCAATTCCTTCGACGGCCGCGGCAACTACGCCATGGGCCTGAAGGAGCAGCTCATCTTCCCCGAAATCGAGTACGACAAGGTGGACAAGATCCGCGGCATGAACATCGTGATCTGCACCACCGCCAACACCGACGAAGAAGCAAAGGAGCTGCTGGCTCAGATCGGCGCTCCCTTCTACGCCTGATCAGGGAGGAAGATAAAATGGCAAAGAAAGCTATGATTCTCAAGCAGCAGCGGGAAGCCAAGTTCTCCACCCGCCGCTACAACCGCTGCAAGATCTGCGGCCGCCCCCACGCCTATCTGCGGGACTACGGCATCTGCCGTATCTGCTTCCGCGAGCGTGCCTACGCCGGCGAGATCCCCGGTGTGCGCAAGGCTTCCTGGTAAGGAAAGCTTACGCTTTCAGGGATTAGGGATTAAGGATTAAGGATCAGGGGGATCGAACAACCGCGTCCCCTGATGCCTGGACTCGAAGAGTCACGAAGTATGCCTGATCCCTGATGCCGAAACAATGATTATAATGTAACTGGGTATCAGAAGTCATTGGGATAATGTCGGGCATGAGCCCTGCATTCCCAATGATACCCTGATACTGAAACCGACGAAAGGTCGGTAACTTCAACAAGGAGGAGTATCACATGCAAATCACCGATCCCGTTGCGGACATGCTGACCCGCATCCGCAATGCCAACAACGCGAAGCACAACACTGTGGACGTCCCCGCTTCCAACCTGAAGAAGTCCATCGCCCAGATCCTGCTGGACGAGGGCTACATCAAGTCCTTCACCGTCGAGGACGACGGCACCCAGGGCATGATCCACATCACGCTGAAGTACCTCGGCAAGGGCGAGAAGGTCATCTCCGGCCTGAAGCGCGTCTCCAAGCCCGGCCTGCGTGTCTACGCCGGCGCGGACGAGCTGCCCAAGGTCCTGAAGGGCCTCGGCATCGCCATCATTTCCACATCCAAGGGCGTCATGACCGACAAGGCCGCGCGCGCGGCGCACATCGGCGGCGAGGTCCTGGCGTTTGTCTGGTAAGGAGGTAACATTATGTCCAGAATCGGCAAAATGGCTATCACCGTGCCCGCCAACGTGGACGTGGAGATCGCTGAAAACAACGTGGTCACCGTCAAGAGCGCCAAGGGCACTCTGACCCAGGCCTTCAACCCCAAGATGATCATCGAGAAGGACGGCGCCAAGATCACCGTTTCCCGCCCCGATGACAGCCATGAGAGCAGAAGCCTCCATGGTCTCACCCGTACCCTGCTGAACAACATGATCGTGGGCCTGGACAAGGGCTTCTCCAAGGAGCTCGAGGTCAACGGCGTCGGCTACCGCGCCCAGATGGAAGGGAAGAAGCTGGTCATGAACCTGGGCTACTCCCACCCCGTCACCATGGACGCTCCCGAGGGCGTGGAGATCGAGGTCCCCGCTCCCAACAAGATCATCATCAAGGGTTATAACAAGCAGGTCGTCGGCCAGTTCGCGGCCGAGGTCCGCGGCAAGAGACCTCCCGAGCCCTACAAGGGCAAGGGCATCAAGTACGCCAGTGAAGTTGTCCGCCATAAGGAAGGCAAGACTGGCGCCAAGAAGTAATCGGAGGTGTGCGTAAATGGTTAAGAAGTTCGACAGAAATGCACAGCGCCTGAAGCGCCACGTGCGGGTTCGCGCGAAGATCTCCGGCACCCCCGAGCGTCCTCGCCTGAACGTTTTCAGAAGCAACGCCAATATCTATGCGCAGATTATTGACGACGTCAACGGAGTCACCCTGGTTTCCGCCTCCACTCTGGAGAAGGACTTTGAAGGCGCCGGCGGCAACGCCGAGGCTGCCAAGAAGGTCGGTCTGAAGATCGCCGAGCGTGCCAAGGACAAGGGCATCACTGAGGTCGTGTTCGACCGCGGCGGCTATATTTTCCATGGCCGTGTCGCTGCTCTGGCTGAGGGCGCCCGCGAAGGCGGACTCGAGTTTTAAGAGGAGGAAACAGTAATGGCTTTTAGAAGAGACAACAGAGATCAGGTCCAGGAAGGACCTGAGATGATCGAAAAGGTCGTATACCTGAACCGCGTTTCCAAGACCGTCAAGGGCGGCCGCGTGATGAAGTTCTCCGCTCTGGTCGTCGTGGGCGACGGCAAGGGCACCGTGGGCTATGGTCTGGGCAAGGCCGCCGAGGTTTCCGAGGCGATCCTGAAGGGCATTGCCAACGCCAAGAAGAACATGGTCACCATCAGCCTTTCCGGCACCACCATCCCCCACGAGGTCATCGGCGTCTACGGCGCCGGCCGCGTGCTGATGAAGCCCGCTGCCGTCGGTACCGGCGTTATCGCCGGCGGCGCTGTCCGTGCGGTGATGGAAGCGGTTGGTATCTCCAACATTCGTACCAAGTGCCTGCGTTCCAACAATCCCCAGAACGTTGTGAAGGCGGCCATGCAGGGCCTCATGTCCCTCCGCAGCCCCGAGCAGGTGGCGCAGATCCGGGGCAAGAGCGTCGAAGAGATCGTGGGCTAAGGAGGAGTTTGAAATGGCACAGTTAAAGATCAAGCTCGTCAAGAGCCTCAACGGTCGGCTGAAGAAGCAGATCGCCACTGCCGAGTCCCTGGGCCTGCGCAAGCCCGGCCAGGAGACCCTGCAGCCCGACAACGAGATGACCCGCGGCAAGATCGCCAAGATCGGCTTCATGCTCGAGGTCACGGAAGTGGAATAAGGAGGAGACAAGAATGGAACTTCATGAACTTGCTCCCGTTCTGGGCTCTACCCAGGTTGGCAAGCGCAAGGGCCGCGGCTGCGGCACCGGCAACGGCAAGACTGCCGGCCGCGGACACAAGGGCCAGAAGGCCCGCTCCGGCGGCAAGGTGCGCGTGGGCTTCGAAGGCGGCCAGATGCCTCTGGCTCGCCGTGTCCCCAAGCGCGGCTTCAACAACATTCATGCCAAGCCTCTGACCGCTGTGAACGTCGCTGCGTTCAACGCCTTTGAGGAAGGCGCCGTCGTCGACGCCGCCGCTTTGATCGAGAAGGGCGTCATCGACAACTGCAAGTATGGTCTGAAGGTCATTGCCAACGGCAATCTGACCAAGGCTGTTACCGTGAAGGCCGCGGCCTTCTCCGAATCTGCCAAGGCGAAGATCGAAGCAGCAGGTGGAAAGGCTGAGGTGGTGTAAGGTGCTTCAGACTATCCGCAATGCGTGGAAAATTGCCGATCTGCGGAAAAAGCTCCTGTTCACCTTCGCGATCCTGCTGCTCTACAGACTCGGCAACGTCATTCCGGTTCCCTTTGTGGACACCGTGACTATGTCCGCGATGTTCCAGAGCTCTGAAATTCAGAACTCTATCCTTGGTCTGTTCAACATGATGTCCGGCTCGGCCTTCTCCAGAGCGACCCTGTTCGCCCTGTCCATCCAGCCCTACATCAACGCATCCATCATCATCCAGCTGCTGACCATCGCCATCCCCGCCCTGGAGCGTCTGTCCAAGGAAGGCGGCGAGGAAGGCAAGAAGAAGATCGAGCGGATCACCCGCTACACCACCGTGGGTCTGGCCCTCCTCATGGGCTGGGCTTACTGGATGATGCTCAAGAACTACAACGCCCAGTACAGCGACCAGCTGCTGGTTGACACCGGCGTCGTTCCCATGATCACCGTCATGCTCTCCTTCACCGCGGGCTCCGCCCTGGTGATGTGGCTGGGCGAGCAGATCACCGAGTTCGGCATCGGCAACGGCATCTCCATGATCCTGTTTGCCAATATCGTCTCCCGTCTGCCCCAGATGGTCATGACCCTGGGCTCCGGCCTGATCAACGACTTCAAAGGCTACTGGTACGTGGCTCTGGTGGCCATCGTCGGCATCGTCGCGCTGATCATGCTGATCGTTTTCGTCACCAACGCCGAGCGCCGGATTCCCGTGAGCTACGCGAAGCGTGTCGTGGGCCGCAAGGTCTACGGCGGACAGAACACCTTCCTGCCCATCAAGGTGAACATGAGCGGCGTGCTGCCCATCATCTTCGCCCAGTCCGTGGCGACCCTGCCCGCGACTGTCGCGATGTTCATGGGCAAGGCGACCGACTCCAACCCCTGGTACAAGTACGCCTGGTCCAACACCTCCGTGGTATACCTGGTGTTCTACATGATCCTGATCATCGCGTTCTCCTACTTCTACGCGACGATTCAGTACAATCCGGTTGAGATTTCCAACAACCTTCGGAAGAACGGCGGCTTTATCCCGGGCTATCGCCCCGGCCGTCCCACCTCCGATTTCATCAAGCGGGTCATTAACAAGATCACACTCTTTGGCGCCCTCTTCCTGGGCGTTGTGGCGATCCTGCCCATCCTGACGGGCATGATCAGCAGCAAGTTCTCCTCCATGGCCATCGGCGGTACCTCCGTCATCATCGTTGTGGGCGTTGCCCTGGAGACGGTGCAGGCGATCGAGGCTCAGATGCTGATGCGTCATTACAAGGGATTCCTGGAATAAGGAGGGATCTGGCATGAAGCTGATCCTGTTGGGCGCCCCCGGCGCCGGTAAAGGCACCCAGGCGGAGACCCTCTCCAAGGAGCTGGGCATCCCCACGATTTCCACCGGAAATATGCTGCGGGAAGCCATCCAGAACCAAACCCCTATCGGCCTTGAGGCCAAGCGCTTTATGGACAACGGCCAGCTCGTTCCCGACGATGTCATCATCGGCATCGTCGAGGAGCGGGTGGCCCGGGACGACTGCAAGGACGGCTACATCCTTGACGGCGTCCCCCGCACCATCGCCCAGGCGGAAGCCCTGGAGCGTTTCGGTGTGGCCATTGACAACGTCGTGTCCATTGAAATCGATGACGCTGTGATCGAAGCCCGGATGTCCGGCCGGCGGGTATGTCCCCGCTGCGGCGCCAGCTATCATATCACGGCAAACCCGCCCAAAACTGACGGTGTATGCGACAACTGCGGCAGCGAGCTGATCATCCGCAAGGACGACCGGCCCGAGACCGTCCGCGATCGCCTGGCAGTTTACCACAGCCTGACGGAGCCCCTGAAGGGCTTCTACGAGGCCCGCGGCAAGCTGCGGATCGTCCAGGGCAATCAGCCCATCCATGCCGTATACCGTGAGATTTTGACGGCGTTAGGTAAAAGCGTATGATCTCGATCAAAACAGAGCGAGAGCTGGAAATCATGCGAAAGGCCTGTAAAATTACCGCGGCAGCCCGTGCTTTGGCAGGGGAAATGGTAAGGCCCGGCGTGACGACCGGTGAAATCGATAAGGCCGTTCACGACTTTATCGTCTCTCAGGGTGCAAAACCCTCCTTCCTGAACTACCAGGGGTACCCCGGCAGCGCCTGCATCTCGGTGAATGAAGTGGTCATCCACGGCATTCCCGGGAAGCGGGTGCTGAAAGAGGGAGACATCGTCTCCGTCGACGTGGGCGCCTTCTATCAGGGTTTTCATGGGGATTGCGCTGCAACCTTTGCCTGCGGGAACATCTCCCCAGAGGCACAGCGGCTGATCGATGTCACGAAGCAGAGCTTCTTTGAGGGCATTCGATTCGCCCGTCAGGGATATCGCGTCTCTGACATCTCCCATGCGGTACAAACGTATGTGGAGGCCAACGGGTTCTCCGTGGTGCGCGCCTTCGTAGGTCACGGCGTGGGCGAGCACCTCCACGAGGAACCCTCCGTACCCAACTACGGAGCGCCCGGCAAGGGCCCCCGGCTTGTGAAGAATATGACCATCGCCGTGGAACCCATGGTGAACATGGGGAGCTACGAGGTCCGCGTCCTGAAGGACGGCTGGACCACGGTGACGGCCGACGGCAAGCTGGCCGCCCACTACGAAAATTCCATCCTCATCACCGACGGCGAGGCGGAAATCCTCACCGTCCCCGAGGGACTGTAATATGGAAGAGATTTCCATATCGGACATTATTGTCTCAACGGCCGGCCGCGATCAGGGAAAGCTGTTCTATGTGATCGGAACAGATGGCGTGTACGCCCTGATCGCCAACGGCAAAGACAGAAAGCTCGAACACCCGAAACGGAAAAAGCTGAAGCATGTTCGTTTCGTCACTCGGACAGAGACCCGGATCGCGGCCAAGCTGCGAGCCGGCGAGAAGGTACTCAACAGTGAATTGCGCAGGGAGCTGGCCGCGTTTCGCCAGACCCTGGCTCAGAACCAAGAGGAGGTATAAGGAATTTTGGGAAAAGCCGACGTAATTGAATTAGAGGGCGTCGTCACCGACGCTCTGCCGAATGCGACGTTCACAGTGGCCCTGCCCAATGGACACACCATTCTGGCCCACATCTCCGGCAAGCTCAGGATGAACTACATCAAGATCCTGCCCGGAGACAAGGTGACAGTGCAGCTGTCGCCCTATGACCTGACGTTGGGTCGTATCACGTGGAGAAGTAAATAGACACACGACACACGTTGTAATAATGGAGGTTTATCATTATGAAAGTAAGACCGTCCGTGAAGCCCATGTGCGAGAAGTGCAAAGTCATCAAACGCCATGGCCGCGTAATGGTAATTTGCGAAAATCCCAAGCACAAGCAGAGACAAGGCTAATAGGAGGTGCTCAATAAGAAATGGCACGTATTGCTGGTATTGACCTGCCCCGTGAGAAGCGAATCGAGATCGGTTTGACCTATATCTACGGCATCGGCAGAAAGAGCGCGAACGACATCCTCAAGGCCGCCAATGTCAACCCTGACACCCGCGTCAAGGATCTGACCGAGGCCGAGGAAGCCGCTCTGCGTGACGTGATTGATAAGAACTACACCATCGAGGGTGATCTCCGCCGTGAGGTCGCCATGAACATCAAGCGGCTGACGGAAATCGGCTGCTACCGTGGCATCCGCCACAGAAGAGGTCTTCCCGTCCGCGGTCAGCGTACCAAGACCAACGCCCGCACCCGCAAGGGTCCCAAGAAGACCATCGCCAACAAGAAGAAGTAAGGAGGGGAATTGAGATATGGCAAAGGCTAACGCGAAGAAAGTCGTCAAGCGCCGTCGCGAGCGCAAGAATATTGAAAAGGGTGCCGCTCATATCCGCTCCTCTTTCAACAACACCATGGTCACCATTACCGATCTGAACGGTAATGCCCTGTCCTGGGCCTCCTCCGGCGGTCTGGGCTTCCGTGGCAGCAGAAAATCCACCCCCTACGCCGCCCAGATGTGCGCGGAGACCGCCGCCAAGGCCGCCATTGAGAACTGCGGTCTGAAGACTGTCGCCGTCTATGTCAAGGGCCCCGGCCAGGGCCGTGAGGCTGCCATCCGCGCCCTTCAGGCTGCTGGCCTGGAAGTCGTCTCCATCAAGGACGTCACTCCCATCCCCCACAATGGCTGCCGTCCTCCCAAGAGACGCCGCGTCTGATCGGAAGGAGGAAATAACAAATGGCTAAGAATACACAACCCGTCCTCAAGCGCTGCCGCACTCTGGGCGTTTCTCCCGCGGTCATGGGCTATGCCAAGACCTCCAAGAAGAACCCCGGCGGCCAGAGAAGAGCCAAGAAGTCCGAGTATGCCATGCAGCTGACCGAGAAGCAGAAGGTCAAGTTCGTCTATGGCATCCTGGAGAAGCAGTTCCGCGCCTACTATGAGAAGGCCGCCCGCGCCGAAGGCAACACCGGCGAGGTTCTTCTGAGCCTCATCGAGCGCCGCCTCGACAACGTGGTCTACCGTCTGGGCTTCGCCAGCACCCGCCGTCAGGCCCGTCAGCTTGTCAACCACGGCCATTTCACCGTGAACGGCAAGCGGGTCAACATCCCCTCCTACATGGTCCGTGTGGGGGATGTGGTGGCTGTCTGCGAGAAGAGCGCGCAGAACGCCTTCTATAAGAAGCTGAAGGAAGACGACGCGTTTATCGCCGCTCCCAAGTGGCTGGATCGGGACAAGAACACCCTGCAGGGCAAGGTCCTGGCTCTGCCCGCGAGAGACGATATCGACTTCGAGATCGCCGAGCACCTCATCGTCGAGTTGTACTCCAAGTAAGCCCCGCCCTCGTATCATAAGGATAGGTAAGCTGATAAAACTGACCGAACCGCGAGTAATCGCAAATTTATATAGGAGGGTAACAGTTTAATGGTAGAAATTGAAAAGCCGCGTATTGAGTGTATCGACTCTCCTGAGGATGGCTCCTACGGCAAATATATCGTAGAGCCCCTGGAAAGAGGCTACGGCATCACCCTGGGCAACAGCCTGAGACGGATCCTTCTGTCCAGCCTGCCCGGCTGTGCCGCCACCTCCATCAAGATTGCCGGCGTGCAGCATGAGTTCTCCACGGTTCCGGGCGTCAAGGAAGACGTCACCGAGATCGTCCTGAACATCAAGCGCCTGCTTGCAAAGCTCCACTGTGACGAGTCCAAGACCGTCTATATCGACGCGGTCGGCCCCTGTGAGGTCACCGCGGGCAGCATCAAGGCCGACGCCGACGTGGAGCTCCTGAATCCGGAGCTGCACATTGCGACCCTGGGCCCCGACGCCACGCTGAATATGGAGATCAATCTGAGCCATGGGCGCGGCTATGTGCGCTCTGACCACAACAAGACCGCCAACATGCCCATCGGCATCATCCCGGTCGACTCCATCTACACGCCCGTCACAAAGGTCAATTATACTGTGGAGAACACCCGTGTCGGCAATATGACCGACTACGACAAGCTCACCCTGGAGGTCTGGACCAACCGGATCATCTCCGCCCGGGACGCGGTTTCCCTGGGCGCCAAGATCCTGACCGACCACCTGGCCCTGTTCACCGATCTGAGCGAGGCTGTGGCCAGCAAGTCCACCGTGGTGGAGCATGTGGGCGACACCCACAACAAGATGCTGGAGCTGACCATTGAGGAGCTGGATCTCTCCGTCCGGAGCTTCAACTGCCTGAAGCGCGCCAATATCAACACCGTCGCCGACCTGATCGCCAAGACGGAGGAGGATATGATGAAGGTGCGGAACATGGGCCGGAAGTCCCTGGAGGAGGTCCAGAACAAGCTGGCTATGATGGACCTGTCCCTGGCCACCGAGGACTCCAACAACAACAATTAACGCGGACGGGAGCCGCAAAGGCTCCCATCACCCCTGTAGTATACTCGACACTCTGAAGAAGGAGGATAACCTGAATGTTCGGAACGCGTAAGCTCGGCAAGACCAGCGCCCAGCGCAAGGCCATGCTGCGTCAGCAGGTCACCGATCTGCTGGAGCACGGCAAGCTGGAGACGACCTTCACCCGTGCGAAGGAAGTGCAGCCCGTTGTCGAGAAGATGATTACCCTGGGCAAGAAGGGCGGCCTGGCCAATTACCGCAGAGCCCTGTCTTACATCACCAAGGAAGACGTGGCGAAGAAGCTGTTTGACGATGTGGCTCCCGGCTACAAGGAGCGCAACGGCGGCTACACCCGCGTCACCCGTACCGGCCCCCGCCGCGGCGACGCCGCTGAGATGGCCGTGATCGAGCTGGTGTAATTTTTCAAAATATGAAAAAGCTCCCTGTACAAGACAGGGAGCTTTTTTCATTTCAGCGCACATTGTGCGCCATTTGTTCAGCAGCCGCAGCCGCAGCCGTCGTTGCAGCCGCAGTTGTTGCCGCAGCCACAGTTGTTATTGCAGCCGCAGCCGTTGCCGCAACCGTTGAAGCCTCCGCATCCGCCGCAGCCCAGAAGCAGAACAATCACGATGATGATCCACCAGCTGCCATAAAAACCATTATTGCACATACTGCTACCTCCTGCAAAAGATCGCACGCGGGCCCCGGGCCGCTCGCCCGTGGGCCGTCGCTCAGTCCATCATATGCAGAGCGGGCGGAGATGTGCGAAAAGACGCAGGGCACGCCCGGAGGGGTGCCCTGCGTTCGATGTGCGGGGAGCTTATTTGTAGATCTCCTCCATGGCCTTCAGGGCGGAGGAGGAGCCCGCGATGGAGATGTTGTGGCAGAGGATCACGTCCTGGATGTTCTTGCGGCTCACCAGATTGCTGATGCTGCAGTCGGAGTAGCCGGCCCAGCCGCACCACTTCTTGTAGTTGCGGAAGTCGATCCAGTAGATGTACTCGTAGTGGTCGATCAGATAGGGAATGAAGGCGTTGCCGTAGGAGTCCTTCACGATCAGCACCGAGGAGCCGTCGGTGATCGCCTCGTTGTGGACCACGTTGTAGGCCTGGTCGCCGCCGGCGAAGGCGGCGTAGAGCTCGCTCTTGGCGTAGTTGGATACGTCGTTGACGATGCGCCAGCCGTACTCCGTGAAGGTGCCGTCGCCGTTGCCCACAAACATCGTCATCTTATTGGTGCCGTTGGGCACGTAGGCGTACACCGTGTCCGGGTTGGCGGCCAGGGAGGCGTTCTTGTTGGACTGGGAGTAGAAGGTGCCCAGGAAGCCGGGGAACTCGTAGGTCTTCTCGAAATAGGAGAGCTCATGGGGCGTCACGCCCTTGACCTTGGCCCACTCCCGGTAGGCGTAGTAGGCGCCCAGGGCGGTCCAGTGGTGGTCGGTGCGGAAGAAGATGTATTCGTCGTTGTGGGCCTTCAGAGCGGGGAACATGGTGACGGTCTTTACCGAGGGATCCATGTTCCGGTAGAACCACTCCGTGGCCGCGTGCTCGTCGGAGGCGCCGGTCTTCTCCCGGACCTCGTCGGAGAGCATGACGCCGGCGGAGATGGGGCAGAGCATGGAGTAGACCTGGGCCTTGCCCGCCAGGTTCTTGGCCAGCTTGTTCACCAGCAGGCAGTAGCGGGCGGAATTGCTCTCGCTGAAGTAGTAGACGCCGTAGCCGGCCCCGTTGGCGATGTAGATGGACCCGGACTGGACCAGACCGTCGGTGACGTCGCCGGCCCCCTGGCCGTCGTATTCGGTGGTGGCGGGCGTCGGCGTCTCGGTGGAGGCGGGGGGAACTACGCCGCTCTCCCCGGGATTGACAGGCTTGTCCGTGGCGGGAGGCGTGGTCGCCTCGGTGGTGCTCCGACCGGCCAGCTCCTCCAGATCCACGGAGCCGGAAGGGATCTCGTCGGCCTTTTCGCCGTTGTTGATGATCTGCTCTCCCTGGAGGCCGTAGAGGCTTTTCACCATGGTGTTGGCGTCGACAAGCCCCTCCCGGAGGGGATAGGTGTCGGCGTACCATTTCTCCACGCCGGCGCAGAAGCTGCCGTCCAAAAGGCCCGACAGGCTCAGCTTCGGGAACTCGCTCAGGTCCCGCTTCTCCACCACGGAGGTCTTGGGCCGGGCGAACCAAAGCAGGCCGATGAAGCCCATCAGCACCAGGAAGCCGAAGAAGAGGAGCTGCTTGATCTGGATGGCCCGATACCGGGCTTTTTGATATTCTTGTTTCGTCGGTCTCATAGCGGCTCCTTTCTCAGAATTGGAAGTAAATGAAGGGGTTGTACTGCTTTCCCGCCAGGGCCATCATGGACAGCAGCACCAGCAGCACCGGGAAGGCCGCGTCCAGAACGCCGTAGACCCGCAGCCAGGCCGTGCTCTGCTGGCTCAGCCGCTTCAGCATATTGCCCAAGCCCACGCCCAGGGGCAGGGAGGCCAGGGCGCAGAAGATCAGGAAGAACACATTGTTCCGGAAGACCAGCCGGGAGGACAGAGCGGCGAAGGCGTTGCCGTTGAGTCCGAACATGCCCTTGAAGGCCGCCCCCAGCATGGCCCCGTCCTCAAACTTGAAGATCGCCCAGCCGAAGTAGACGATCAGCAGGGTCAGCAGATGGCGCAGGGGCTTGGCGATGCGCCCGGTGTCCACCAGATACTTTTCGATCACCAGGAAGACGAAGTAGTACAGGCCCCAGAGAATGTAGTTCCAGCTGGCCCCATGCCACATGCCCGTCAGGAACCAGACGATGAACAGGTTCAGGATGTGCCGGCGCCTGGAGCAGCGGTTGCCGCCCAGGGGAATGTAGACATAGTCCCGGAAGAAGGTGGACAGGGAGATGTGCCAGCGCCGCCAGAAGTCCGTGACGGAGTCCGCCACGTAGGGGTGGTCAAAGTTCTCCTTGTAGTGGAAGCCGCACATCAGGCCCATGCCGATGGCCATGTCGGAGTAGGCGGAGAAATCCAGATAGATCTGGAGCGTATAGGCCAGGACCACCAGCCACATGCCGGTGACGGGGGTGCCCCGTACAATGGCCGCGGTGAGCTCCGCGTCCTCTTTGATGCCGAAGACCGCGTTCACCACGGCGGCGCAGCCGTTGGCCAGCACGGCCTTCTTGGCCAGACCGATGGCGAAGCGGGTGATGCCCCGGCTCAGCTCGGTCCGCTTGACCCTCCGGTGCAGGATGTCCTGGTACACGTCCCGGTAGCGGACGATGGGACCCGCGATGCACTGGTGGAAGAGGCTGGCGTAGAGCAGCAGCAGCCAGTATTTCCGCTGGACCTCCGCGTCGCCCCGGTAGACGTCGATCACGTAGGACAGCAGCTGGAAGGTGTAGAAGCTGATGCCGATGGGCAGAACGATGGTGGGGATCACCTTCGGGAAGCCGAAGAGCAGCTGCACGTTTTTCAGGAAGAAGCCGGTGTACTTGAAGATCCCCAGGATCAGCAGCACCAGCACGATGCAGACCACCAGGATGAGCTTCTTCGCCCGCAGATCCTCCCAATACCGGTCGATCAGCAGGGCGCTGATCCAGCAGATGAAGGTCATGCCCAGCAGCAGGGGCACGAAGCGAATCCCCGCCCAGGCGTAGAACACCAGGGAGAAGGACAGCATGACGATGTTTTTCTTCCGCATATCCGTCACCACGGCCTGGGTGATGATGTTGGAGATGAAGAAGAGAAAGACGAATATCAGACTGGCAAAAACCAAAGAGAGGCCCCCTTTCTATTTTGAAGCCATATCTTAGATATTATAGTACAACTTTTGACATTTTGCAAGAAAAATGTATTCGATCGAAACGGGGTGGCAGCGGTATATTTCGGTTCAAAAACGGGAAAACTGCGCTTGTCAAGCTGAAAACAGGGGGAAAGTGCTGTGAAAAAGCTGATTTGGATTCTGCTGGCCGCCGCGGTGCTGGGGGCCCTGGGCCTGCTGCCCTTCCACGCGGAGGACGCCGCGAAGCTGCTGCCCGCCAAGACTGTGGTTGTCACCCGATCCGGGGAGGCCTACACGGTGGATATCGGCGCCGGCGTGCGGGCCGTGGGCCGGAGCCTCCGCGAGGCGCTGGAGCGGCTGCGGGAGGAAGTCACCGGCTGGGTCTTCCTGCCCACGGCGGAGCAGATCGTCCTGACGGAGCCCGCCGATGACGCGGTGGAGGCGGTGTGCAGAGAGGACAGCTTTCGCCCCGCCGCCGGGATCTACAGGACGGCGGACCCGGTCCCGGATGTGGAGGCCCTGAGCGCTTACCTGGCGTCACATCCCTCCAACATCACCGTGCTGGACGTCCGGGCGGCGCTGGCCATGGGGTCGGAGCCCCGGATCCCCGTGATTCGCGCCGTGGACGGAGGCTACCGCGTCGATGAATAGGGGCAGGAGCCGGATCTCCTCCCGTCAGCTGGGGGCCCTGGCCCTGAGCGCCGCCGCAGTGCCGGTGTTTCGCTGCTGCTGCCGGTTCAGCTGGAGCTGCGTCCTGCCGGGGGGCGTCGGAGCGGCGGCCCTCCTCTCCTGTCTGACGGCTGTGGGGAACCGCCGCCGCGGGGCGGAGCGTCCCGCTTGGCTGGCTGGGCTCTGCCTGCCCCTGTTGGCCGCGGGGGCCCTGTGGGCGGCCTGGGAGAGCAGCTTCGCCTTTCCGGAGACCGCCGGAAACGGGCTCGCAGCGGCCATGGTCCTGCTTCTGAGCCTGTGGGCCGCCGCGCTGGGGCCGGCTGCCGCGGGCCGCTGCGCAGGGATCCTCCTCTGGATCACCGGGGCTCTCTATGGGATCGTTCTGCTCTTCAGCCTGCCGGAGCTGCGAACGGACTGGCTCCGGCCCGCGGGGGAAGCGGGGGACGTCCTGCGCTGCGCCGGAGCGCTGCTGACTCCCGCCGCGGCCCTGCTTTTGGCGCCAAGTCTGGGGGAGGATCAGCGCCTGCCCCATTGGCCCTGGTGGGCGGAAGCCCTGAGCGCGGCGGCTGCCGCCGTGGTGACGGGCGGGATCCTGTCCCCGGCCCTGGCGAGGGAGCCGGAGTCCTTTCGCACCCTGGCCAGGGGCGTCTCGGTCCTGGGGGTGATCCGCCGTTTTGAGGCGCTGGTCAACGGCGCGATGCTCATCAGCGGCTTCAGCCTCTGCGTCCTGTATCTGACGGCTGCCGACAGCCTGACGGAAGCCCTTTTTACCCGGAAACGAGGCGCGAGTTTTCGCGCCAAACCGTCAAAAATATTTTTGAAAAAATGCAAAAAAAGTGTTGACAAATGAACGACACGGTGCTATTATATACGAGCGCGCTGCGGGAGGGCCCACCGGTCCAAACCCGAGTCCAGAAAAAAGTTTTCAAAAACAGAAAAAAGTTCTTGACAAAAGGAAAGCAACGCGCTATAATATAAGGGTCGCTGCGGTCGAGGGCAACCGATGAAACCACAGAGATTTTATATAGGCTGCAAGGCCGATGTACCTTGAAAATTAAACAACGAGAAACATGAACAAACACCATGTCAAACAAAAATGGTCGATTTGAAATCGGCCATGAAACGTTGTGAAAAGTCAACGTAAATTCTTGAGTAAGCTGAGAGCGAATTCAAGTAAAATGATTTGAGCATGGACGAAAAAACGTCTGTGTTTAGATACCATTTTATAGAGAGTTTGATCCTGGCTCAGGACGAACGC
>JAFWPP010000005.1:0-52869 GCA_017509485.1 Oscillospiraceae bacterium
AGGCCCAGGTTGGCGGTCTGGGTGCTGGCATCGCCGCCGGAGAAGATCACGTTGGTGTAGGTATTGCGGTCCACCGTGACCTTGTACCAGTTGTCGCCGTGCTCGTCCACGCCGACTGCCGTCATCTGCACGCCGGGGAAGACGGCGTTCTCGCCGTTGCCGAAGGCGTAGACGTAAGCGTTGGCGTTGTCGTCCTGGTCGACAAAGTAGACGTCCACCGGATCTTCTTCGGGAGCAGATCCCGTCGGATCGGTCCAATACCAGGTGGTGGAGCCGTTGGCTTCCTTCCACCAGCGGACCGAAAGGGCGCTGGAGTTGTTGGGATTGCCGGACCAGAAGTAGTTGTAGTTGACGTTGAAGGCGATCAGCGGATAGTCACCGTTGGTCGCGTTGGTGGCGCTCGCTGCATTATCCTTGTTACCGGGCGTCCAGTCACAGGTGCCGGAGGTATAGGTGGTGTATCCCGACAGATAGGATTCGGAATCCATGCCCAGATAGCAGCCGGTGGATTTGCTCCGGATGGAATAGTAGCTGCCGTGGGGCTCCAGAGTGAAGACGTAGGCGTCGCCCACGTTGGTCAGCTTGTTGTCCGCCAGGCTCGCGCCGGAGGCGGAATACTGGGAGGCGTTGCTGGTGGATTCGATCCGCGCGCCGTTGGAGGAGGGCGTCACGCCCTTCATCAGGTACATGCTGCTGGAGGCGGTATTGTAGCTGATGACATAGTTGCCGGCCCAGTTGGCGGGCGCAGCGGAGAGCAGTTCATAATAGAGGTCGCCGGTGCCCTCCTCCACGCGGGTATAGAGAGCGTAGAGGGTCACGTTGCCGGTGACGGTGTAGTCTGCGCCGGGCGCGTAGAACTCGGGCATGGTGTCGGTCTCGTCGATCTGCTGACCGATCCAGCCGGTGAAGGTCCAGCCGTCCGGGTTGACGGAGACAGCGGAAGGCAGGGTGATGACATCCTGCACCAGAGCGGTCTGGCTGCCCTCGGCGACGCCGCTGGCCACGAAGTTCACAGTGTACTGGGGCTTGACGGCGAAGTTGACCAGAACGGTGCAGTCAGAGGACGGAGACACGGAGATCGTGTTGCCGTTGATGGTGCAGGTGGCGGTGCCCTCGGTCACATCGCAGCTTTCCACATAGTAGCCGTCGGCGGGAGAAGCGGTGATGACGGAGCCGTTGACGGCCACGGTGCCCCAGGCTTCGTTGTTGGAAACCGCGGTGACGGTATAATTGTTGACCTTGATGCCGATGTATCTCAGGTTGGAGCTGGCGCCGGAGGGGGGATTGTAGACGCCGTTCACGGGCTTGACGGTGATGGCGCCGCCGCCCTTGATGGAGCAGCTCGAGCCGGTGAAGACGACGGGGGACAGCAGGCTGTAGGGGTTCATGACGTTGTGGTACTGGGCGGGATCGTAGTCGTCCTGCTCACGGAAGCCGTAGATGCCGCCGTACTGATCCTGGGCGGCGTTGGCGGTGACGGCTACGCGGAAATCCCGAACCAGATCGGCACAGCTTACACCGGTGGCACTGGTGATGGCTGAGGGCTCGCTGGAACTGAACTTGTTGGAGATCTGCTTATAGATGCCGTTGCCAAAGCGAGTGTACAGATATTGCGCAAAGAAGGAGACCTGGGCGTAGAGGGCCAGGGTATCGTCCATTTCCAGGTTGTTGTTCCAGTTATACATGGAGAAGCCATTGTGAAGAGTCCAGGAGGATTGGTAGGCGAATTCCTCGGGGGGATTTTGCCAGTCGTTATTCGCGCCGTACTGATAGTTCTCCCAGGACTGAATGCGGCTCACCACAGAGCTGCCGGGATAGCAAATCTCCTCGGCGGCGGCGGAAAAGCACTCGTTGAGCCAGGTGCTCATGCCGCTGGTGTTGGAGTAGTTGATGCAGTGCTGATACTCATGGCAGGCGGTGCCGTAGGCAATATCCATGCTCTTGCCCTCGTTGCCGCTGCTGGTCTTATAGTAGACGCCGGGATAGGTGTCGATGTTGATGATGGGCATGCCGTCGTAGTAGTAGCTGGCGCTGGAGAAGTAGCCGGCCACGAAGCCGCCGGAGCCGTTCCATCCGTCGTCAATATTGTAGAACAACAGGCTTACCTTGCCGTCGCCATTGGAGCCGTTGCTGTGATTGCCGAAAGAGCTGTTCATCAGACTGTACATCCGGTCAAACTCATCAGCGGCCTGCTGGGCATAGGAGGGATCAATGGAATCGAGGGTGTAGTAGTTGGTCTCGTTCTGAGACGGGGTCCAGATGTAACAGTGGGCGCCTACGGCCAGCACCTTGAAGGTCAGGCTGGAGCCGCTGCCGGGGTTATAGCTGGAAATGGTGAAGCTTTTGGTGTCGCCCACATTGTAGGAGGTGGCGCGGGTTGGGATCCCCTCCTCGATCTTGCCGTAGTTGGGGTCCGCGGCGCGGTTGCGCTCGTTGATGGCGCCGTCCACGTCAATGATGAGAGAAGGCCGCTCGTTCTGGGCTTTGGTCTGAGGAACCGCGTTCTGATTGACGCTGGTCTCGATCAGACCGGTCATGGTGCCTGTGGCGTAGGAAGTGGAAGACGAGGTGGCCGGGTTGTAGATCACCACGTAGTCGCCCTCGTAGCCGCCGGCAGCGTCTTCGTCAATGATGATGCTGCTGTGGACGCCCCGCTGATTGCTATGGGGCCGACTGTTTGGCTCTTCGCTGACGCTGGGCATTTCCTTTGCGCCGGCAAGCGGGACAAAGAAGGACCCCAGCAAAGCCAGCACGAGAATCAGCGAAAGCGAACGACGAAAAAGTTTTCGATTCAACATAGCTGCTTGCTCCTTATCAAGATTGACCTTTCGGCCAACTCTATTTAAGCACTTTTTTATAAAAAAATCAATGGAAAGCGCAAAATAATAATAAGAATAAACAAAGCATAAGCGGGAAGCCCGGAGGCTTCCCGCTTATGCCGGAAAAACTGAGCGCTGCTCTGCCCGAAGGACCTTTACAGACGCTCGAAGTCGGCGGCGCCGTGCTTGCACAGCGGGCAGATGAAGTCGTCGGGCAGCTCCTCGCCCTCGTAGACGTAGCCGCAGACCTTGCAGACCCAGCCCTTCTTCACGTCGGTCTCGGGCTTGGGCTTCACGTTGGCCTGGTAGTAGTTGTAGGTCATGGTCTCCTTGTCGGACAGGACTCTGGCCTCGGTGACGGTGCAGATGAACATGCCGTGGGTGTCCAGATCCACGTACTGCTCCACCTTCAGGCTCATGAAGGCGTTGATGTACTTGGGCAGGAAGATCAGGCCGTTGTCGGAGAACAGGGGATTGCCCGTCTCAAACTTGTTCACGTTCCGGCCGGACTGGAAGCCGAAGTGCTGGAAGACCTTGAAGGGGGCCTCCACGGACAGGCAGTTGACGTTCATCATGCCGGTCTTCTTGACGATCTCGTGGGTGTAGTTGGCCTTGTTGATGCAGACCGCGATGCGGTTCGGGGTGTTGGTGACCTGGGTGACGGTGTTGACGATGCAGCCGTTGTGCCTGTCGCCGTCCTTGGAGGTGACCACATACAGGCCATAGCCGATCTTGAACAGGGCGGTGAGGTCGGACTTGTTGGCGGTCTCGTCGTGCTGGGCCAGGTAATCCTTGCAGAGCTCGGCGGCCAGCTTCTCGATCTCGGCCTCGCTCTCGGGGCTGAGGCCGCCCTTGATGTGGACGGTGGTGTCGGTGAAGGTGAGGTTTTTGCAGTTCTCCAGGTGCTTGCGCATGACCTTGGCGGCCATGGGAGCCCAGGAGCCGTTCTCCATCAGAGCCACGGTCTTGTTCTGCCAGTTGCGCTCGGTCAGATGGCCCAGGAACTCCCGCATATAGGGGAAGATCTCGGCGTTGTAGGTGGTGGTGGCCAGGACGATGCGGCCGTAACGGAAGGCGTCCTCCACCGCCTCGTACATATCCTCCCGGGCCAGGTCCGCCACGGAGACCTTGGGGCAGCCCTTTTCCTTGAGCTTCCTGACCAGCAGCTCCACAGCCTTCTTCGTGTGGCCGTAGACGGAGGTGTAGGCCACGAAGATGCCCTCAGACTCGGTGCCGTAGGAGGACCAGATGTTGTAGAGGTTCAGATAGTGGCCGAGGTCCTTGTCCAGCACGGGGCCGTGCAGGGGGGCGATCACGGCGATGTCCAGCCTGGCGGCCTTTTTCAGCACGGCCTGGACCTGGGCGCCGTACTTGCCCACGATGCCGAAGTAGTAGCGGCGGGCCTCGCAGTCCCAGCCCTCGGGATCCTCCACATCGTTGGCGCCGAACTTGCCGAAGCCGTCGGCGGAGAAGAGGACCTTATCCTTGGCGTCGTAGGTCATGATGACCTCGGGCCAGTGGACCATGGGGGCCTGGACGAAGTGGAGCACGTGCTCGCCCAGCTCCAGGGTATCGCCCTCCTTGACCACGATGCGGCGATCCTCATACTCGGTGCCGAAGAAGTTCTTCATCATGGGGAAGGCCTTGGCGGAGCTGACCAGGGTGGCCTTGGGATAGCTCTCCATGAACAGGGCGATGTTGGCGCTGTGGTCGGGCTCCATGTGCTGGACCACCAGATAGTCGGGCTCGCGGCCCTTGAGCTCGGCGGCCAGGTTGGTGAGCCACTGGCGGCCGAAGTTCTGATCCACAGTGTCCATGACGGCGACCTTTCTGTCGAGGATCACGTAGGAGTTGTAGGCCATGCCCAGGGGTACGTCGAAATGTCCCTCGAACAGGTCCACCTGATGGTCGTTGACGCCGATGTAGCGGATGTCCTTGGTTACGTTCATAATAGGTCTCCTTTATCAATAATTTATTTTTTGCTGAATTACAAGCTGTCTGCTGATCGAGGCATCAGGGATCAGTGACCAGGCATCAGGCACCAGGGGATCAACCGCCAGAGCCTGGTGACTGATGACTGGTGACTCGGGCTCAGAATCCGAGATTGTCGTTTACCAGAATGACGTGAATGCGATCCTTGTGGCGGGAGTAGCGGGTGATCAGAAATTGGCAGCAGATGGTATCCGGGCTCTTGCAGTCCATGCAGGAGCCGGTCTTGGCGCAGGGGGTGTTCAGGCCGAAACGCTGGGCGTTGATGGGAGCTGCCACGTTGCGGGCCCGCTTCATGGCGTGGTCCACGTCCTTGCAGACCTTGTTCATGCCTGCGATGATGACGACCTTCTTCGGCCCCTGGGCGATGGCGGAGACCCGGTTGGCGTTGCCATCGATGTTCACCAGGACCCCGTCCTCGGTCATGGCGTTGGCGGAGCTCAGGAAGACGTCCGCGTCATAGGCGGCCAGCATGGCGCTGCGCTTGTCCGCGACGGCGTCCCGGTCGATGAAGCGGTAGTCCGGGCCCTTGACGACCTCCACCAGGCCGATCTCATGGGCGCTCATGGCTCCGCCCATGGCGACGGAGCTGCCCTTTGGGATCAGGGAGAGGGCCAGCGTCAGGGCTTCCTCCCTTGAGGCGGCGTAATAGCCCTTCATATTCCGGGATTCCAGCCCCTTGATGACCTTCTGCGCCAGCAGCTCGTTGCGCTTGACAATGTTTTGATTCATGCATATCCCTCCTGTTTCAATTCATGATTCACGGGGTCATTCTTGCGTACCTTCCCGGTCCGGAACGGCCGCCGCATGCTCCGGGGCCGGACGGCGGCGGGACAGCATCGCTTTCACCTGCGTCAGGAAAATGAGGATGATTGCGGGGAATACGATGGAAAGCGCCAGGGCGGCGGCGTTCAGCAGCGGAACAAGCCCGAAATCGCCGGACGCCGGGGAGAGCCTCACAACGACTGACAGGAGACTGTAGAGGAACTCCGCAGCGAGGACCGGGAGCAGAATCCGCCTGCCCAGCTCCGCCGTTTTCAGATCCCGCAGCCGTTTGGCCAGCCGGATATAGCCCAGAAGGATGAAGAAGGTGGAGATCAGGGCGGGAATCCGGTACACGATATCCAGAACGCTGTGCAGAACCGGAAGCTTCCGAAGGAACAGATTGACGAGCGCGAGAGACAGGCTGAGAATGATTGCCGCCCGGGCATATCGGAACAGCGCCTCTTCCTTTGCGGCAAGGCATACGCCGACCAGCTCCAGCACCAGCGCCGCGATGCTGACCAAAAGCCCTGCGAAGGCCAGCAGGACAAGGCCGATCGGCATGGAGGCGCCGCTGTACTGCGGCAGGAAATACTTGTCTGTGACCGAATACACGGCAAGGGCAAGCGTCAGGATCAGCGAGGCGCGGAGCAGTCGGACGCCGCGCTGCGCGTTGGGAAATCTCACAGCGCTTCTTTCTCCTCTCTGAGATCTGTGATCGAGGAGCGCATCCTTACGCCTCCTCCGCGTGCGCGCCGTGATGCAGCATCCGCTCGGCCTGGCTCGTGCAGCCCAGGAAGATGCTGACCTCCACCAGCTCCATGGTCAGGATCATGGTGTGGAAGATCGCGTGCAGAGTCTCATAGCGCTCGCCGTGGAGGAAAAGCGCCGAGATGAATTCCAGCCCCATGGCGCCCAGGGAGAGCAGGACCACGGCGCGAATCAGAAAGGGCTTACGGGCCAGCAGTACGGCGTTGTCCAGCTTTTCCGCCAGGCGCATAATGGCATGGATGACGGTGACGGAGCAGTAGATCGTGGGGACGATGGTCAACAGCTCCAGCACGGTGCGCGGCAGCTCGCCCTCCTCGAGAAAGAGCACGGCGAAGCTCAGGATCAGCGTCATGACCATCCCGTTGCTGGCGCGAATAAACAGCCGCTCGTCCTTTGCCGCCCGGAAAATGCCGGCCAGCTCCAGAGCCAGGGCCGCGAGGCTGAGGATCAGCACGACCCAGGAAAAGGGCCCGAGCGCCTTTTCGGGATCCGCCAGGAGCTGCTCCAGCACCAGCATCCCCAGGGAGCAGACCGTCAGCAGCAGCGTGACGAGCTCGGCCCAGTGAATGATTTTAATCCCCTTCAGCGCGTTTGAATATTTCATAGCGACCACTCCGTTTGATTCTGATTTTCCGATGACAATTTGAAAACCATCACAATTATTTGTTTTTCATTCCGCCGCTTCCTCCGGCAGCAGCAGCTCCACGGCCCCGCTGCGGATGTCGTAGATCGCGCCGGCGAAGGCCAGCTCGCCCCGGTCCGCCAGGTCCCGCAGGATCTCGCTCTCGCCCAGGGCTTCCAGACTGTGGACCAGGTTGTTTCGCTCCGCCTGCCGGGGATCGTGGGCGCGGCCCACGCCCGCACGGACCAGCGCGATGAGATCGCCCAGGGCGCCGGTCTCCGGATGCTTTTGCAGGGCGGCCACCACCGCGCCGCAGCCCCGGTGGGCCATGACGAGGATCAGGGGAACATGCAGATGGGCCGCGGCGTATTCCAGACTGCCCAGGGCGGCGGGGGAGACCACGTTGCCCGCGTTGCGGATGACGAAGAGATCCCCGATCCCGGCGCTGAAAATGTGCTCCGGCGGGACCCGGGAGTCTGCGCAGCAAAGCACCGCCGCGAAGGGATGCTGGCCATGGTGGGCCGCGGTGAGCCGGACCAGGTCCGTGAGCTCCGAGGGATTGTGGGAGCGTTCCAGATATTGCCCGTTGCCCTTCATCAGACAGCGCAGGGCGGCCTCGGCCTCGGGCTTGATGGGAAGCTCCTCGCCCATTGCGAGCTCGCCGCCGCAGAGCAGGACCTCGCGATAACTGTGCTCCATGGGATCGCCTCCTTTGTAATCCTATTATACGGCCCCGGGGCGGCTCCGTCAATATGAAAAATTGGTTTCTTTCAACAAATAATTCTTGACAATGCGCGGGGGAATATGGTAACTTGTAATAAGGAACGCAAGGTTCATTTCAGAATCAATACAGTCGGATGAAGGACCCGGGAGAGTCCGCCGCGGGCGGCGCCGAAGGGGATCGCAAAAGCTCTCAGGCAAAAGGATCGGGTCCGGACGAAACACCGTAAAGTGCGTCTCATCGCACGCCGTAGGTGCAACCCGCCCGGCGGGGAATCTCTCAGGCTTAAGACGGTGGCACAGGCGCCCTGAGGGTCCTTGTGCCGCCGTTTTTGATTGCAGGCAACACCATTTTTTTTAATACACAGGAGGTAATTCCATGAGCGAACTCAAACGTACCCGGCTCTATAACGCCCACGTCGCCGCCGGCGCGACGATGGTGGATTTCGGCGGCTGGGAAATGCCCATCCAGTATCCCAGCGGGATCGTGGCGGAGCATCTCTACACCCGGAAATGCTGCGGCATTTTCGACGTCTCCCACATGGGCAGGCTGCTGATCGAGGGCCCCGACCGGGTCAAATTCCTGCAGCATGTGCTGTCCAGCAACGTGCAGTCCCTGGAGCTGAACAAGGCCCAGTATTGCATCATTCCCAACGAAAACGGCAGCGCCGTGGACGACGCCTACCTCTATCAGTTCTCGGAGGAGCGTTACCTGCTGGTGGTGAACGCCTCCAATACCGATAAAGACCTGGCCTGGTTCGAACCCATCGTCAAGGACTACGACTGCACCATCCGCAACGTCACCGGCGAGACCATTTCCATCGCCGTCCAGGGCCCCGAGAGCGGAAAAATGCTGGCGAAGCTGGCGGGTGTGGAGGAGGTCACCAAGCCCGCCCGCAACAACCTCTCGATCCTGGATATGGAGGGCCACAAGGTCTGGGTGGCCCGCACCGGCTACACCGGAGAGCCCATCGGCTATGAGATCTTCATGAAGAACGAGGACGCGGACTGGGCCTGGAACCGCCTGATCGAGCTGGGCGCCAAGCCCGCCGGTCTCGGCGCCCGGGACACCCTCCGCATGGAGGCCATGCTGCCCCTCTACGGCGACGAGATGGGCATCGACGAGGAAGGGAAGGAAATGCCCATCTTCGCTCTGGCCCTGGCCCGCTTCGCCGTCTCCTTCGACGAGTCCAAGGGCGAGTTCATCGGCCGCAAGGCCCTGGCCAAGCAGGCCGCCGCCCAGACCGCCTTCCGGGAGAAGCGGGGCACCGCACAGGATCTGATCGATCTGCCCAAGCGGGTCCGTCCCATCGCTTTGATGGACCGCGGCGTCATGCGCCACGGCATGGGGATCTACCGGAACGGCGAGAAGATCGGCTACGTCACCTCCGCCACCATGATCCCCTACTACAAGACCGAGGGCGAGGGCCCCGAGGCCCGGCTGCTGGACGAGACCGGCAAGCGCGCCATCGGCATCGCCTACATCGCCTCCGACGTTCCCACCGGCGGCGAGGTGGAGGTGGACGTCCGCGGCAAGCGCCTCAAGGCCCTCATCCCTCTGAAGCATGTCGCCAACAACCAGACCCCCTATGTGATCCCCGTCCTTGCCAAGTAAGCCCGCTTCCTTTTGGAAGCCGTTCCATATGAACCAATCTGCAGAAATATTTATTTAGGAGGATTTTACCATGACCATCAATCCCGATCTGAAGTACACCAAGTCCCATGAGTGGGTCAAGGAAGAGGACGGCGTCGCCGTCGTCGGCATCACCGATTTTGCCCAAGACGCCCTGGGCGACGTGGTTTTCGTCAACCTGCCTGAGGCGGGCGACGAGGTCGTCGCCGGCGAGTCCTTCGGCGACGTGGAGTCCGTCAAGGCCGTTTCCGACCTGGTGAGCCCCGTGTCCGGCATTGTGCAGGCTGTCAACGAGGAGCTGATGGACGCCCCCGAGATGCTGAACTCCGATCCCTACGGCGCCTGGATCATCAAGGTCGAGCAGGTCAACGACTACGAAGAGCTGCTGGACGCCGACGATTACGAGGCCTTCTGCGTTGAGGAGGGCTAAATGGGCAGCTACGTTCCCGGAACCCTCTCGGAACGGCAGGAAATGTTGAAGGCCATCGGCATGGAGCGGGAAGAGCAGCTCTATGCCGATGTGCCCGCCCAGATGCTCCTGACCGAGCCCCTGGACATCCCCTCCGGCATGAGCGAGCTGGAGGTCCGTTCCAAGATGGAGGCCCTGGCCGCTGAGAACAAGGTCTACAAGACCGTGCTCCGCGGCGCCGGCGCCTACGACCACTACATCCCCAGCATCGTGAAGTATGTTCCCGCCAAGGAAGAATTCCTGACGGCCTACACCCCCTACCAGGCCGAGATGAGCCAGGGCATCCTGCAGTCCATCTTTGAGTACCAGACCATGATCTGCCAGCTCACCGGCATGGACGTGTCCAACGCCTCCGTCTACGACGGGGCCACCGCCGCCGCCGAGGCCGCCGCCATGTGCCGGGACCGCAAGCGCAGCGTCACCCTGGTTTCCGCCGCGGTCCATCCCGACACCATCAACACCATCCGCACCTACTGTTACGGCGCCAATGCCGAGCTGCGGATCGTCCCCTGCAAGGACGGCAGGACCGACCTGGACGCCCTGAAGGAAATGCTGACCCCCGACGTGGCCTCCATGATCCTGCAGCAGCCCAACTTCTACGGCCAGCTGGAGGACGCCAAGGCCGTCGGCGAGGCGGTCCACGCCGCCAAGGCCATGTTCGTTCTGTCCTGCGATCCCCTGAGCCTTGCCATCCTGCCCACGCCCAAGGAAGTCGGCGCGGACGTCATGGTGGGCGAGGGCCAGTGCCTGGGCCTGCCCATCGCCTGGGGCGGCCCCTATCTGGGCATCATGGCCACCACCGCCAAGCACATGCGCAAGCTCCCCGGCCGCATCGTGGGCGAGACCCGCGACGACGCGGGCAACAAGGCCTACGTCCTGTCCCTCCAGGCCCGGGAGCAGCACATCCGCCGGGAGAAGGCCAGCTCCAACATCTGCTCCAACGAGGCTCTCTGCGCCCTGACCGCCGGTCTTTATATGGCGGCGATGGGCCCCGACGGCATGAAGGAAGCGGCCCGGCAGACCACCGCCAAGGCCCACTATCTCCAGGCGGAGCTCTGCAAGCTCCCCGGTGTGGAGCTGAAGTATGACGGTCCCTTCTATCAGGAGTTCGTCACCGTTCTGCCCAAGCGCTGCGAGGTCCTCAAGGCCCTGGACGCCGCCGGTATCCTGGGCGGCCTGCCCCTGGGCGAGGATCAGATCCTCTGGTGCGCCACCGAGAAGAACACCCGCGCCGAGCTCGACAGAGCCGTTTCCATCGTGAAGGAGGTGCTGGCGAAATGAAGCTGATTTTTGAGAAGAGCGTCCCCGGCCGCCACAGCAGCCTCCTGCCCCCCTGCGACGTCCCCGCCTTCGAGCTGCCCGAGTCCCGCCAGGAGCCTCTGGAGCTGCCCGAGCTCTGCGAGAACGACGTCTCCCGCCACTACACCCAGCTCTGCCAGCGGGTCCACGGCGTCAACTGCGGCTTCTACCCCCTGGGCTCCTGCACCATGAAGTACAACCCCCGCATCGACGAGGAAGCTGCGGCTCTGCCCGGCTTCACCGGCGTCCATCCCCTGGCCCCCGAAGCCGCTGTCAAGGGCTGCCGGGAGGTCTATGAGCTGGCAGCCAAGTACCTCTGCGAGATCTCCGGCATGGACGGCATGACCTTCCAGCCCGCCGCCGGCGCCCACGGCGAATTCACCGGCGTGCTGCTGATCAAGCAGTACCACGACGCCCGGGGCGACAAGGCCCGGACCAAGATCATCGTCCCCGACTCCGCCCACGGCACCAACCCCGCCACCGCCGCCATGTGCGGCTACGACGTGGTGAACGTGGCCTCGGCCCCCGACGGCTGCGTGGATCTGGAGGCTCTGAAGGCCGTCCTGGGTCCCGACACCGCGGGCCTGATGCTCACCAACCCCAACACCGTCGGCATCTTCGATCAGAACATCCTGGAGATCACCCGGCTGGTCCACGAGGCCGGCGGCCTGTGCTACTACGACGGCGCCAACCTGAACGCCGTCATGGGCCACGTCCGTCCCGGCGACATGGGCTTTGACTGCATCCACATGAACCTGCACAAGACCTTCGCCACCCCCCACGGCGGCGGCGGTCCCGGCGCGGGCGCCGTGGGCTGCAAGGAGTTCCTGAAGGGCTTCCTGCCCAAGTCCGCCCTGATGGAGGGCGAGGGCAGCATCCAGGTCCGGGGCTTCGCCGGCAACTTCCTGGTGGTGGTCCGGGCCCTGGCCTATCTGCTGACATTGGGCCGCGAGGGCGTCCCCGAGGCCTCCACCAACGCGGTCCTCAACGCCAACTACCTGATGGAGAAGATCAAGGGCAGCTTCACCCCAGCCTTTGACCGGGTCTGCATGCACGAGTTCGTGCTGGACCTCTCCGAGTTCAAGAAGGAGACCGGCGTCTCCGCCCTGGACGTGGCCAAGTCTCTGATCGACAACGGCATGCACCCGCCCACAATGTACTTCCCGCTGATCGTCCACGAGGCTCTGATGCTGGAGCCCACCGAGACCGAGAGCCGGGAGACCCTGGACGAGGCCGCCGAAATCTTCCGCAAGCTCTACGATCTGGCCCATACCGATCCCGATTACATGCACCACGCCCCGCACCATGCCCAGATCGGCCGTCCCGACGAGGTGGCCGCCGCCCGGAACCCCATCGTTCGCTGGGTGAAGGCATGATCGAGCGGCTGCTGGTCTGCCGGAGCCGGAGCTTCGACCCCTACGAAAACCTCGCCCTGGAGGAAGCTTTGCTGAATCGGGTGGGGGAGGGGGAGCTGATCCTCTACCTCTGGCGGAACGAACGCACCGTGGTCATCGGAAGGAACCAGAATCCCTGGAAGGAATGCAGGACCGCCCTCCTCGCTGAGGAGGGCGGCCGCCTGGCCCGCCGCCTCTCCGGGGGCGGCGCTGTTTTTCACGACCTGGGGAACCTGAACTTCACCTTTCTGATGCGGGAGGCGGACTACGATCTGCCCCGCCAGCTCACGGTCATCGAGCGGGCCTGCCAAAGCCTGGGCATCCCGGCGGAGCGCTCCGGCCGCAACGACCTGCTGGCCGACGGCCGCAAGTTCTCCGGCAACGCCTTTTACAAGCACAACGGAAAAGCCTACCACCACGGCACCCTGATGCTGGACGTGGACCTGGAGATGGTCCAGCGGTACTTAAGCCCCTCCAAGGCCAAGCTGGCCGCCAAGGGGGTGGATTCCGTCCGCTCCCGGGTGGTGAATTTGCACGAGTTTGTACCGGAGCTGAGCGTTGATCGCCTGTCCGACGCCCTGATCGCCGCCCTGGCTGAGGTATATGCCGTAGGGGCGGCCATTGGCCGCCCGCCCGAGGCAGAAACCTTCCGGGTCTGTCATTCTGAGCGCAGCGAAGAATCCGTTCCCCCTTCCTCCGTCCTTCCCCTGGATGTCAACGAGCTGGACCTCCGAACCCTGACGGAAAAATATAGATCCGACGCCTGGCTCTACGGGCAAAAGCTGCCCTTCACCCTCTCCGTGGAGGAGCGCTTTCCCTGGGGCGGGGTGGAGCTGCAGCTGAACGTGAACGAGGGCGTCATCCAGGGCGCGAAGGTCTATACCGACGCCATGGACGAGACCCTGGCCCCCCGGCTGGAGGCCGCCCTGACCGGCGTTCCCCTCCGCCCGGAAGCTCTGCGGGATCGCCTCGCGGATCTGTGTCTGCCCGCAGAGCGGGAGAAGGATATGCTGTCGCTGCTCGCGACGGCCCTGTAAACGCAAATCGGGATTTTTGAGATATCGCGAGAACGCCCGTAGGGGCCGATGCCCACATCGGCCCTCCGCTGCGACACGGGGTAGGGCCGATGTGGGCATACTTCGTGACTCTTCGAGTTCGGCCCCTACGAGAAGCATTCGCCAAATCCCGATTTTACACAAGAATGGATTGCATTGACAACGGATTCATTGTATGATGAACAAAACGAAACAAGAGGAGAGAATCCTATGAGCACTTATGATCTGATCGTGATCGGCGCGGGTCCCGGCGGCTACGAGGCCGCCCTGCATGCGGCGAAGCTGGGCCTCAAGACCGCGCTCGTCGAGCGCCGGGACGTGGGCGGCACCTGCCTCAACCGGGGCTGCATCCCCACCAAGACCCTGCTGCACTCCGCCGAGATCTTCCACGAGGCCAAGGAGGCCGGGACCTTCGGCGTCAAGGCCGAGAACGTGGGCTTCGATCTGCCCGCGATCTTCGCCCGGAAGCAGGCCGTGGTGGAGAAGCTCCGCGGCGGCGTGGAGGCCCTGCTGAAATCCGCCAAGGTGACCCTCCTGCGGGGCACCGGCACCGTCCTGGGCACCGGCAGGGTCCGGGTGAGCAGCGCCGAGGGCAGCGAGGAGTACGAATGCGCCAATATCCTCTGCGCCACCGGCTCCGTCCCCGCCCGGCCCCCCATCCCCGGCCTGGAGCTGGCCATGAGCTCCGACGAGCTGCTGGACGGGGCCGAGACCCTCTACAAGAGCCTCATCATCATCGGCGGCGGCGTCATCGGCGTGGAGCTCGCCACCTTCTACGCGGACCTGGGCTGCCCCGTCACCATCGTGGAGGGTCTGGACCGCCTGTTGCCCAACATGGACAAGGAGCTGGGCCAGAATCTCGCCATGCTGCTGAAAAAGCGCGGCGTCGCCATCCAGACCGGCGCCATGGTCCAGGGCGTGGAGAAGTCCGAAAACGGCCTGACCGTCCGCTTCGAGCAGAAGGGCAAGGCCGGCGCCGTGGAGGCCGAGGCCGTGCTCTGCGCCATCGGCCGCGCCCCCTACAGCAAGGATCTGTTTGCGGAAGGACTTGAAGTGGCTTACGACCGCCGCCGGGTCCATGTGGACGAGCACTTCTGCACCTCCGTTCCCGGGGTCTATGCCATCGGCGACGTCTCCTCTCCGGTCCAGCTGGCCCATGTGGCCACCGCCCAGGGCATCGCCTGCGTGGACGAGATCGCGGGCAGGAGCCCCGGTCAGGATCTGAGCCTGGTTCCCGGCTGCGTCTACACCCGTCCCGAGATCGCCACCGTGGGCGTCACCGAGGCCGAGGCCAAGGACCGGGGCATCGCCGTCAAGACCGCCAAGAGCCTGATGTCCGCCAACGGCCGGACCGTGATCCTGGAGGGTGAGCGGGGCTTCATGAAGCTGGTGGCCAACGCCGAGACCGGCAAGCTCATCGGCGCGGCCCTCATGTGCGAGCGGGCCACGGATATGATCTCCCAGCTCAGCGCCGCCATGGCCAACGGCCTGACGGTCAAAGAGATGCTGGGCTTCATCCGGCCGCACCCCACCTTCGAGGAAGCCCTGGGCGGAGCGCTGGAGGCCCTGGCGGAGAAGCTGTAAACACCTTCCCCTTGCGGGGAAGCTGTAGCGCGGGCAATCTGCCCGCCCGACGAGGCAACAGGCAACAGGCAATAGGGGACGGGGGATGCGGATTCTTCTCTTTGCTCAGAATGACCCGCTCGTAGGGGGCGGTGATTGGACGCCCGCTCACCCCGCCCGGAAGTCCGGAATGCAAAATGCAGGATGCAAAATGCAAAATGATCGAAGGAGAATAAAGAAATGAAGCGCGCATTGATCGTTTTCATGCTGTCTCTTTCCATCCTTCTGGGCGCTTCCGTCAATTCCGGCGTCCGGCACGAGACCGCTCTGTCCCTCTCTGCCCAGGCGGAGGCCTACTACGTCGGCGAATACAGCGTCGAGGCGCTGTCCGCGCTTGCGGGCAGCGCCTCTGCGCGCTCTGACGAGGCCTGGAACAGCGCCCTGTGTACGGCCCTGCATACGCTGATGACGGAAAGCTGCGGCGCTTTGCCCAGCTATAACGAGATCCTTTCCCTCTTCCGGAACAGCGACGCCAATGCCGGTTCCGAATCCCCTCTGCGCTTCTATTGCGACGATTTCGGCTCCTGCAATCAGGAACAGGTCTGGGCTGACGCCCACGGGACCTTCTATCACGATGGAGCGGGCCGGGACCTGCACCATCTCCGACCGGCGGATCCCCAGGCCAACTTTACCCGGGGCAGTCAGTGCTTCGGAACGGTACGGGAGCGCTTCGGGCATGTCGAAACCTGGCCCGGGACGGGGGAGCCGGTGTTCTGGATCGCGCCGGACTGGAAGGACGGGCGGGGCCTGGTGGAGGTCCGGGACGAGATCAAGGGCGATGTGGCCAGAATCCTGCTCTATGTCTATACAGTCTATGGGGAGACGGACGGCGGCAATTTGAATCTCTGGACGGATCTGTCGGAGACGGGGAACGGCCTGGAGACCAGCGACGGCCTGCGGGTCATCGAGGACGCGGATACGCTGCTGGAATGGATGACGCTGGACCCGGTGGACAGCTGGGAGCTGGGCCGAAACGACGTGGTTCAATCCATCCAGGGCAACCGCAATGCTTTCATCGACTACCCGGAGCTGGCCTTTCTGCTCTTCGACCGGGAGATTCCGGACATGCCCAGTCCTTCCGGCTGGGCCCACAGCTGCTTCTGCACCCTGAGCGCCGCGGCGGATCCCCCGGAGGGCGGGAGGGTGACGGTCACGGGCCTGGAGGCGGAAGCCCTTCCGAATCCCGGCTGGACCGTGGAGCGCTGGACGCTGAGCCCGGAGGGAGCGGCGTCGGTCACCCAGAGCGGCAACCGCTTCAAGCTGTCCTTCCTGCGGGAGGACTGCTGCCTGACGGTCCGCTTCCGGCTGACGGACCCCTGCGTCAACGGCCACAGCTGGGACGCCGGTATCGTCGCAGTCCAACCTGGCTGCACAGAGGAGGGGACCAGGACCTATACCTGTACCGTCTGCGGCGCAGAACGGACGGAAGCTGTTCCGGCTCTGGGACACGATTGGCACAGCACAGCCGTTGCGCCTACCTGTGTTCAGGCGGGGCTTACGGTGGAGTCCTGCTGGCGCTGCGGCCTGGAGATCGTGACGCCCGTGACCCCGGCCCTGGGCCATGCCTGGGACGCGGGGACGGTTACCCGGCCCCCGACCAAGACCCAGCCGGGGGAGCGGCTGTACCGCTGTACACGCTGCGACGCCGTACGGACCGAGGAGATCCCCTTCCGCTTTGTGGATGTACAAAAGGAAAGTCTCTGGTATTTTACCCCCGTCTACTGGGCCTTGCACTATGATCCGCCCATCACCAGCGGGATCGACGATACCCATTTTGGGCCGCGTCTGCCCTGTACCCGCTGCCAGGTGGTGACCTTCCTGTGGCGGGCCGCGCACAGCCCCCAGCCGTCGCTGACGGAATCCCCCTTTTCGGATGTTGCTCCGGATGCCTGGTATTACAGCCCTGTGCTCTGGGCCCTGGAACGGCAGATCACCGCGGGCACCTCGGCCACGGAATTTTCACCGAACAAGCCCTGTACCCGGGCACAGATCGTCACCTTTCTCTGGGTGACGGCGGGCCGACCTGAGCCGGAATCAGGGGACATGCCCTTTGGGGACGTGGCGCCGGGCGTCTACTATTACAAGCCCGTGCTCTGGGCCGTGGAACAGGGGATCACTGCCGGAACCGCCCCCGACACCTTTTCTCCCAACAGGAGCTGCACCCGCGCCGAGGTCGTCACCATGCTTTTTCAGACAGCTGAATCAACAAAAAAGGCCGCCGCCTCGCACACGCGCAGGGCAGCGGCCTTTTTGGGATAGGAGCGGCTCAGGTATTCAGTTCCTTGGATTCAAAGGCCTGGGGATGCAGCTTCACCTGGGGACCGCAGATCAGCTGGTCCAGACGGTCGCAGCCGCCGAAGGACCAGGCGTGGATGGTCCGCATCCCGGCCCCGCAGACTACCCGCTGCAGCCGCTTGCAGTCCTTGAAGCAGAAGGGAGGAATGGAGCGCACGCCGTCGGGGAGCTCCAGCTCCTCCAGTCCGCAGCGGACGAAGGTGTAGCCCCAGAGCCGGGCGAGGCCCGCGGGCAGCTTCAGCCGCCGCAGATTCTCACAGCCGTCAAAGACAAATTCTCCCAGATCGGTGATCGTATCCGGCAGCCGGACTGCCGTGAGCTCCGGATGTCCTTTGAATACGCTGTCGCCCACCACCGTGACCGGCACGCCGTCCACTGCTGCGGGGATCTCCGCCGCGGCCTCGTCGCCCTGATAGCCGGAGACGCAAAGGGTTCCGTCGTCGATTTCTTTGTATTGGAATTCCTGCATGAGATGCCTCCTGTGGGATTATGATGAGTCCATTATACACGGTCCGCGGGCGCTTGTAAATCAAAAAAAAATAAAAACGGCCTGGCGGAGCGTCCTGCTCACGCGGTCGTTTTTCTTCGGTATTCCCAGAACCGATCTTCGTTTACCGCAGGGTTCTCATCATGGAATCGGTAGCGGCAACGTAAATGGTGCTGTTGGTGTTCTGGCCCAGCATGGAGGGCAGAGACAGGATGTGATCCTTCACAAAAACAAAAATGTTCATGATGTTTCTCCTTTCGATGCTTGATGTGGTTTTCTTGATGTGGCCTTATCATAGCACTCGCGTGCATAAAAGTCAAGTATATACAGAATATAAAGGTTTATGAACATTCTACAAAATGTGTGCTTCAAATTGTGCAATATAACCAATAAACGGAAATACTGTTCCAACAGCCCCCATCTTGTTCAGCACTTGCGAAAGCTTGCAGAGTGGTGTATACTAACATAAATCCCATCATTGACGGAGGAGAGGAGGGAAGACATGGAGCTGCTGCGCTTTGACCGCTTTGAGGAGCTGGATTTCCCGAAGCTGATGGAGATCTACCGGGAGAGCAACCTGGAGAACGTTCCGTATTTCTTCCCGGAGGAGCGCGATCAGGAGAGAGGGCTGCGGGCCGTGGAGGCCGGGTTCCGGGACTATCTGGCAAACGACTTTTTCACCAAGCCCGGCAGGCGCTGTTATGTCCTGAGCGACGGAGGGCGTTGGGCCGCCGGCATTCGTCTGAGTCCCGTTCCGAAGCAGAAAAACGCCTGGTATGCTGAAGCCCTGGAGACCACGCCGACTCTGCGGCGGCGGGGTTACGCCCGGAAGCTGCTGGAGCTGCTTTTCCGGGACCTGGCAAAGGACGGCCCCTTCGAGATCGCAGACAGCGTCGGCAAAGACAATACGCCCTCGCTGGCATTCCACGAGAGTATGGGCTTTCAGATCTGTCAGGAAAACGCGGTCAATCCGCTGGACGGGAGCGTAAACCCCGACGCACGAGGCCTGCGTTACCGCTTCGAGGGCAAAACGCGCCTGCCTCGCTGAAACCGGCGTCCTTCGCCATCCTGTGCGTTGGGAGCTGCCGTCCGAACAAAACAGCCTGGACTGCCTTGGGGACAGTCCAGGCTGTTTCGCTGTTTAGTTGCCGTCCAGCTCGACTTCCACGTAATCCCGGGGGCTCTTCGTGGCGTTGGGTCCGTTGTAGTGCTGCAGCAGCTCTGTGATGGCGTTCTCAAAGCGCCAGACGCAGCCGGCGTTGAGGAAGCTGCTGTGACTGCTGATGCCCTTGGGCAGCTCCAGCAGACAGCTGTCGAAGCCCTGCACGAAGCCCGTCCAGCCGGTCAGGTAACCGCTGCCGCCGGAGAGGTAGGTGTAGGTGCTGTTGGGGAACTGCTTGGCAAAGGCGTTGTAGAGCGTACCCTTGCCGCTGCTGGTGATGATCTGCCCGTACCAGCCATGGGTGTCGACGCAGATGTTGTGGCCGCTGCCCTTGTGGTTCTGGATAAAGCTCGCCAGGGCCCGGGCCTCGGCGCACTGTAGAGGCGCGGTGCCGTTGAAGTTCCGGGCGTCGGTGCGGGCCTGGAACTTGTAGGGGAAGCAGCGGTTCATATCAATGCCCTTTCCGCTGCCGCTGATCAGCTGACCGTTGGCGTTGTAGTAGGTGGTGGTACAGCGGCCGGGGCCGTTGCAGGTGGTGCCCAGATAGAGGCCGTCGGGGTTCAGACAGCGGAAGATGTAGACGGTCCAGTGGTTCTGCCGCACCAGATCATAGTGGTTTTCCAGGTAGCTTTTGAGCTGATCGGCCAGATAGACCAGCTCCTCTCCGTCCCGGTTCCAGTTGTCCTCCCAGCCGTGAATGGCGAAGGTCAGGAGCATGACGTTGTTACCGTTGCCGATCTGCCAGACCGTCAGAGGATAGCGGCCGGAGCCGCTGGTGCCGTATTGGATCGATTTGATCACGCGATCCAACAGGGTGAAGCGCAAGCGCTCGGAGCGGCGTTCCAGCCGTTTTACCAGCGCCGCGAAGTCGCTGACACTCAGATTGCCGCTCAGCTCGGCCTTTCGATCCGTACCGACGCCGCCCATGACGCCGGCCTTGTAAAGGATCATCACGCAGCTGTAATAGGGGCTGTCCGCATTCAGATCGGGGATGCGCTCCACGGTGTTGACGGCTTCCAGCTCCCGGCCCCGCAGGGCCCGCCAGAGATAGAGGGCCGCGTCGCCGCGGGTGACGGCCTTGGAGCCATCGGCGGGCAGGCTGCTCAGGATCCCGTATGCAAGGGCCTTTTCCAGATAGAGCTGGTCGCTGCCGCCGCTCAGGGGATACTCCACCCGGAAATAGCTTTCGTAGATTTCCACCGCGGCCCGGACCGCTTGCGCGATCGTGAGGTTTGTGCTGTCCGTCGCGGAGGCCGCGGCAGTCAGATGCTTGTCAAAAATTGAGAGATCCACATCCGCAAGCTGGAGCGCAGTCCAATCTGATACGGTGCAGACGCCGCTGGCGCCGGCGCAGGAATAGGAAACGCCGTTCAGGGTATCGGAGCCCGCGCGGCAAACGACAGCGCCGTTTCGGGCGGCGTAGAGCTGGCCGGCTTTGACGTAGAAGGCCTCCGGATATGCACCAAGGGCATAGAGGGGTTTGCCGCCATGCAGCAGGATGAGCTCACCGGTGGCCAGACGCAGCACTTCCGTCCGGGCAGTGCAGACGCCGCTGCTGCCGGCGCAGCTGTAGCTGACGTCGTGAAACACGCCGGACCCGGCACTGTGGATCAGATCGCCGTCTTTCGCAAAGAAGAGGTTTGTACCGATGCAGTAGAAGCCGTCGACCAGGTTGGCGGAAGCGACCGTGGTGTCCAGCCAGCGCTCCGGCGCCGTGGGGGCCTCGTAATGGGCGGTATGCTGATTGGTGGCCTCCAGCACGTCCAGATAGTACCACTTGCCGGGGATCACATCCGGGAAGAAGCGGACGGGGATCCCGTCCTCGATGGCCTCCTGGTCGGCATGGCGGTCCAGGAAGCGGTTGAGCATCACCACGGCCTGGGCCCGGGAGACCGGGTTTTTCGGCCGGAAGCTGCCGTCCGGATAGCCGCTGACCCAGCCCTGCTCATAGGCGATGGCGATGGCCTTCCAGGCCCAGTATTCGGTGGACACATCCGGAAAGCTCGGCTGGTCCTGGGGCTCCGGGATCCCGGAAAGCTTCCGCAGCACAGCCACCATCTGAGCCCGGCTCACCGAATCGTTTGGGCCGAAGCTGCCGTCGCTGTAGCCGGAGAAAATCCCTGCGGCCGCCAAAGCGTTGACAGCCTTGGCATACCATTTTCCGGGCTGAATGTCGGGGAACACAGAAGGCCCGTCGGGGTAATCGCCAAGCTTATAGATCATGACCGCCAGTTCGGCGCGGCTGACGGTTTTGTTGGGGCGGAAGGAGCCGTCGGTATAGCCGCTGAGATAGGGCGTATGCACCTCGTCCTCCCGGGGCTCCGGATCGGGCTCGGTGGGCTCCGTGGGCTCTGTTATAACGGGCTCCGTAGGCTCCGTAACAATGGGCTCAGTAGGCTCCGTAACAACGGGCTCCGTGGGCTCCGTAACAACGGGTTCTGTGGGCTCCGTTATAATGGGCTCCGTAGGCTCCGTAACAACGGGCTCGGTCCCAACAGGCTCCGTAACGATCGGTTCCGTCGCGGCGGCGGAAAGGGGAAGCTGGAGCGTCAACAGCAGGAGCAGGAAGATACACAAAAGCTTTTTCATCTGGATTTCTCCTTCTTGCGGCAGCGTCAGACGACGGCGACGCCGTTGATCTCAATGCCCTCGTCCGCTGCGATGACCACGCAGCGAACGCCGCCGATCTCCTTCACCTGGACCAGATCCTGTCGGTCCGGATTCACCCGGATCACTACGTCGGGCGTTTTGTATTCCAGCTGGGCAGTGTTCAGCAGGTTTTGGGGCGGCAGCGCCGTATCGGCGCCAAAGGCCGCCTCATATTTGACCCGGAAGGCGGCTGTCCTGGGCTCGGATATGCCGCTGTGCTCCAATAGCCGGGAGAGCTCGCCGCAGCTGACCCGCAGGGGCTCCGGATCCCTGGCCTCCTTGTGGGCGGCGGCCAGCTCTCTCAGCTGGCTGTGGACGGTCTGAACCAGCCGGGGGCTGCATTCCTCGTCCAGGGCTTCGGTCAGAACCTCCCGGAAGGTGTCCTTCTGCACGCCTACGGCCATGGGAGGACGGGCGTGGAAGATCGCGTCGATGAACGCATCATAGCTGTGCTCCTTGGAGCGGTTGTAAAGCAGGGCACCGTAAAGGTTCGCTGCCCGGTCGTCAAAGGCGGGGAAGAGGAAGCCCAGCTCCGGGTTTCCGGCGGCCCAGTCGGCTCCATGGCTCCGGAAGCTTTTTTCCGCGGCCTCGTAGCAGAGGCTGGGCCGCGTCTCCTTCACCGGGCAGATGGAGCAGAGCAGATAGGAGAACTGGGTCTCGCCGCTGTCGGCGTGCAGGGCCTCGTCCCTGGCCCGGAAGGGCACGTCGTAGACGTCCGCCGCCAGCAGGATCAGATAGTTGCTGTCCGCCAGACGCAGGCTGCCGGCGACCCGTTCGTAGAAGCTCCGGCGGGCCTCCGCGTCCTCCAGACGGCTCTTCAGCAGCTTCATCAGCAGGGCGTGGCGCTGTCCGTTCAGCACCTCGGCGGTGGGAAAGCTCAGATCGGACAAGGTCCGGCCTATGGAGCCGGAAACGCCCTTGCGCAGCAGATCCAGATACTTTTCCTGTTCCTGGAGGGGCAGCAGGGCCAGGGACCCGTCAAACTCCGCCAGGATTTCGCCGAAGCAGCTGACATAGCAGCCGTAGATATGGGTAATGGCTGTGCGGTCGGCCCGCAGGCGGCGGCGCAGCTCCGATATTTCCTTGTCGATCATGGGAATTGCCTCCGTGAAATTTTCCGGCCAATATTATAGCACAGTTCGCCGCCGATTTCCAGTGTTATTTTTGATACGTTTGAAATCTTCAAAATGTTGCGCGGACGGATTGACAATCGAAAAATGGGGTTTTATAATAATTCCAAACACATAGAGAGGAGCAGCCCTATGAGCAATGAGAACCGCGTCAACCGGGCGGAGATCAACCGCCTGAATAATGCCATCGCCCAGGAGGAGCAGAATATCAACGCTGTCTTCCAGCGTATGGGCCAGATCTATTTCGCCGCCCACCAGGACGAGCCTGAGGAAACCCAGAGGGAAAACGTGACGGCAGTTCGGATGGCCATGGACCGGGCCAGACATTTCAAGGATCAGATCAACGTTCTGCGGGGCATTGCCCTTTGCCCGAACTGCAAGGCGGAGGTCTCCGTCAACGCCGCCTTCTGCAGCTGCTGCGGCACTCGGATGCCCGCCCGGACGATGGCGGTGCCGGTCACTGCCGAGGCCATGATCTGCCCCAGCTGCGGCAATCGCTGCGCGCCGGGGACCCGCTTCTGCAGTCGCTGCGGCACCCGCCTGTCGGAGCCTGCCGCCGCGGTCGTTCCGCCGATCCAGGCGGCGCAGCCCGCCCCGGCCCCGACGCCGGAACCCGTCGTGGAGCCCTCGCCCGCGGAGGCGGTCATTGACCGCCCGCCGGAGCCGCAGATGTTCGTTCCCGCCCTGGATCCGATTCCGGAGCCCCTTTCGGAGGAAGCTGTCGGCGAAGCCCCGCCCGCAGAGGCGGTCCTTGAGCGTCCGCCCGTCCCGACAGATGCGGCTGAGACCGAAGCCCCGGCGCCTGCTCCGGCAGCCCCTGCAAAAAAATACTGCCACAAATGCGGCCGGGAGCTGGAGCCCCAGTACCGCTTCTGCCTGGAGTGCGGGACGCCGGTGCTGTGATCCGTCCCCAAGCCCGCGCTGCGCGGCAAAACGAAACCGCCTGCGATCCCTTATGGGAACGCGGGCGGTTTTTGCGCGGTCTTCAGCGCTGCCGGCTGACGAGACCGTCCTTGACCTCGTAGATGGCGTCGCAGTCTTCGATGGTGGTGAGCCGGTGGGCAATGATAATGCAGGTTTTTTCCCGGCTCAGGGCGTTGACGGCGGCCATGACGGCCTTTTCGGTGGCGGTGTCCAGGGCGGCGGTGGCCTCGTCCAGGAAGAGCACGTCCGGATCATAGTAGAGAGCCCGGGCGATGCCGATGCGCTGGCGCTGTCCGCCTGAAAGCCGGACGCCCATCTCGCCGATCTTTGTGTCCAGCCCGTTTTTGAGGCCGCGGACAAAGTCGCCCAGCTGGGCGTCGTCCAGGGCCTTCCAGACCTTCTCGTCGTCGATCTGCTCCGCGTAGAGCCCCAGCGCCACGTTGGCCCGGATGGATTCGTCGGTCAGGTAGATGTTCTGGGGAATATAGCCGATGCGGGCCTGCCAGTCCTCATAGTTCTCCCGGATGTCTTCGCCGCCGTAGAGGATGCGGCCCTGCTGGGGCTCCAGCAGTCCCAGGATGAGGTCCACCAGGGTGGTTTTTCCGGCCCCTGTGACGCCCACGATGCCCACGCTGGTCCCGGCCTTCACGGTGATATTCACGTCGTGGAGGACCGGCTCGTCCATTTCCGGGTAGGTGAAGCTGAGGTTTTCCACCCGAATGTCCGCCTGCTTCCGCTCCCGGTTCCGCGCTCTGGCTGTGGAGTCGATGGCGGCCTGCCCGATGTCCGTGCCCCAGTTGTCGTCGATGATTTCGCAGACGGCGTTGAGCCCCGGCATCCGGTAGGAGATGCCGTTGATGGTGGCGTTGATGGAGTTGGCGCTGGGCATGAGCTTGATGGCCGCCACGGCGAAGGCGGAGAGACTGCCTACGATGGCGCTCAGATCCTGCCGCAGGGCGATTTTCACCGCCACCAGACCCAGAACCCCCGCCACGCAGAGAATCTCAATGAGACGGCGCGGTACGCCGCTCAGGATGGACAGACGGCGGCGGATCCGGACAAAGCTCTCGCCGTTCTCAGCATAGCTGTCCACGAAAAAGCGCTCCCGGCCCATGACCTTGACCTCTTTGATCCCGCCCACGGCCTGGACGATGGCCTTGATCATACGGACTGTGATCTCCCGGGACTCCTCGCCGGCGGCCTTGAGCTTTTTGCGCACCACCAGGAAATAGACCACGGAATAGAGCGCCAGACCCGTCACGATGGAGATCGTGAGCCAGAAGTCCACCAGGATCAGATAGCCGATCAGCAGGATCGTAATGAGCCCGTTGGTGATGAGATTCATGATGCTGGAGACGATGTCATAGGCGCTGGAGACGTCGCTGTTGATGGCGCGGATCACCTCGGCGGAGTTGTGCTGCAGGTGGAAGGTGTAGGGCTTGCGCATGAAGCAGTCCAGCAGCTTGGCGGAGGTGTTGACCCGGTTTCGGGCCAGGAAGACACCCTGGACCACAGACATGTAGATGGCGTAGAGGTTCTTGACGATATAGACCGCGATGATCAGCAGCACCAGCACCAGCAGCATGGTATTCTGGTCCTGAATGGGCAGCACCCGGTTCAGCAGCCGATACCAGGCCTTGTCCGACAGCTGCTCGGGAGAGATCAGCAGATTGACCAGGGGCAGGATCAGAGACACGCCCAAAAACTCAAAAACCGTGCCGATCAGAATGAGAAAGAAGAGCAGGACAAAATACCGCCGCTCCTTTTTCGGAAAGATCATCTTCAGCTTGGCAAACAGGGATTTTTGCTCCATGGAAATCCCCCCTTGTGTGATAAGCTGATTCTATCACACAGGGGGGAAAAAGTCAATTTATATGCTTTCCGTTTTCAGCGCGTCGATGGGGTTGTCCTTCCGGATTTTCCCCGTGGCGTAGAGCATGGTGGAGAACACCACCAGGAAGACGGAGCCCGCGGCAATGCCCATGGCCGCCCAGGGGGTGCGGAAGCCCGCGCCGTGGAAGCTCTGCTGCACCGCCAGGAAAATGCCGTAGCTGATTACCAAGGACACCGGCAGGCCCCAGAGCAGGGCCTTGGAGCCGTAGAGCAGGCACTCGAAGCGCATCATACGCCCGAAAGCCCGTTCCCCCATGCCCACGGATTTCAGGGTGGCAAATTCCCGCCGCCGCAGGGCTACGTTGGTGGAGATGGTGTTGAACACGTTGGCTGCCGCGATCAGGGAGATCAGCACGATGAAGCCGAAGGTGAAGACGTTGATGATGAGCAGCAGGGCAAGACTTGCCTCCTGTCCCTCCCGGGTGTCAAAGACCGAGGCGCAGTTGCTCAGATCCAGTTCTTTGAGCTTCTCCGCCATAGCTTTGGCGGCGGGGCCGTGACGTTCGGCGTTGAAATAGTAGTCAAAGTTCAGACACTCCTCCGAGCCCAGCAGCTCCTCGGCCTGGGAAATGGGGAAATACAGGGAGAAGTCCTCCCGCAGCGCAGCCAGCGGCAGCTTTTCAATGGCGCCGCCGATGGTGAGCTTCTGCTTCGGCCGGACCTCCTCCGGACCGAGCCGGAGGAGGTCCGCTTCCTTCGGCCTTCCGTCCGCCTCCAATTCAGCGTCCTCCGGATAAAACACGTAAGAGATTATTTTTCCGGTTTTGGGATCCATTTCGGTATCCAACAAGTGGTAGCCGGGGATATTCCTATCCCAGCTGGCCTCCAACTCCAAGGGCAGGGTATCAGGCCGCAGGATGTCGAAGGTGATGTAGACCGTGTTCAGCCCGTGGGACTCTTCCGTGTGCATTTTCAGATAAGCCACAGCCTGCCCGGCCTTCGGATCCATCCCCGCCTCCGCGCAGAGCCTTTCGTAGAGCGCTTCGCTGACAAAGTAGACGGTGGGATAGCCCAGCGCCTGGCCGCCCTCCCGCGGGATCCAGCGGGAGGCGGTTTCGGACAGAGCGGTGACTGGCATGCGCAGCTCCGCCATCCCGCCGAGGACGCCGCCGCAGGCGGCCTCGGTGACGCCTTCCGTCCGGCTCAGCGCGGCAAGCAGTCTGTCCCGCTCCGCCTTGGGCTGATACAGGGGACTGTTGTTCTCCGTATTGATGAAAGAGACGATCAGGTCGCTGGCGTAGCGATTCGCGCTGCCTGCCACGTCTTGCCGCAGATAGTCGGCGAAGCTGAAAGCGGAGATAAAGAGCACCACGCTCAAGAACAGGGAAAGGACGGTGGAACGGTACTGCTTCCGGCTGCGCTTGAAATTTTTGGCGGCCAGGGTACCGGGGAAGCCAAAGAGCCTTGCGGTAAGGCGGGAGACCCGGACGCTCTTAGGCCGAATTTTCACGTCGCGGCTCTGTCGGATGGCGGCGATAGGGGAGAGCCCCACGGCTCGCCGGGCAGGGATCCAGGCGGAGACCAGCACGCTCAGCATTCCCACGCCGGCGGCCAGCAACAGCGCGGGGACAGACAGCACCAGGCGGATTGGAATGTTCTCCGCGCCTTCAATGTTGATGATGCGGTTGAAAGCGGGACGCAGAAAACGCAGCGCCAGGCCGATGCCGCCGCAGCCCAGGAGCAGACCCAGGGGCAGGGCGACGGCGCAGAGCAGCAGGGCTTCTGTCAACACGGACCGGCGGATCTGTCGGTCGGTGGCGCCGATGGACTTCAGCAGGCCGAACTGCTTGGTCCGCTCTGAAACAGAGATCGAAAAGGCGTTGTAGATCAGGGACACGGAGCCAAAGAAGATCAAAGCGAAGAGAATCGCCACAAGACCGAAGAGAACCTCCACCAGATTTTGGTTTCGGGAAGCGCCGGAGTAGAGCAGCAGATCCTTGTTCACTTCACCTTTTGCGCCGTAGCTGTGGGCATCCACGAATGCAATGGCGTCTGCGACCCTTTCCAGAGTGAAAAAGGCTTTGTGATCCCTTCCGGCTGCGCCGACGGTCAGGGCCAGAGAACCGGGCAGCTCACTGCTCTCGACACTGGTGGTGAAGCGGTCGTATACGCCTACGACGGTGTAGATTCGCTCCTCCACGTCAATCAGGCTTTCCCCTTCAAACAGGTAAGGGCTGTGCTCCCCCAGGGGCAGGCCGTTGGCGTCGATTCGCCGGCCCACCGTCAGATGCAAAGTTTGGCCCACCCGGAGCTGGGCTCCGGTGGTGATGGAGGCCCGGTCGGAGATCAGCAGCTCTCCCTCGTTTTCCGGCATGCGGCCCTCCAGCAGCCGGACGGAGACCAGCTCCGGGAAGCCCGGGGACATGGAGGCGATCCGCAGGTAGGGAAAGACCTTCATCGCGTCCCCGGCCAGGGCCCAGCCCACGCTGTCCAGCGTTTCCACCCGGGTAACCTGGGGCTGGGACCGCAGATCGGCCAGCTCTCCGTCGCTCAATTCCTCGTACCAGCCGTGGAAGGAGCCCAGCTCGGCGGTGGTCACGTCCACCATATACTGCCGCCCGGACCAGGCCCCCTCCGCCACCGCCGTGAACAGGGCCACGGAGAGGACGATGCCGATGATCGTCACCAGGGTCCGCACCCGGTTCTTCCGCAGGCAGCGGAATGTGTAGCTTGTCAATATATTCAAAATGTCACCTCATTTCAGCGTGGACAATTCGGATTTGGCGGGATGCCTTCCCCTTGGGGGGAAGGTGGCGCGAAGCGCCGGATGAGGGGAGGTATCGATGACAGAGTCGCTCCGTAGGGGCCGAACTCGAAAAGTCACGAAGTATGCCCACATCGGCCCTTTCCCCGGGGCGATACGGAGGGCCGATGTGGGCATCGGCCCCTACGAAGGATTTTGCCAAATCCCGATTTTATAACGTCTCAGTTTTCAGCGCGTCGATGGGGTTGTCCTTCCGGATCTTGCGCGTGGCGTAGAGCATGGTGGAGAACACCACCAGGAAGACGGAGCCCGCGGCAATGCCCATGGCCGCCCAGGGGGGCGTATAGGCCCCGCTGACGAAGCCCTGATCCACCACCTTCCAGATCAGCCAGCTGATGCCGCCCGCTGCCGGCAGACCGAAGAGCAGAGCCTTGCCGCCGTAGAGCAGGCACTCGAAGCGGGTCATTCTCCCAAAGGCCCTGTCTCCCATACCAACGGATTTCAGGGTGGCGAACTCCCGCCGCCGCAGGGCCACGTTGGTGGAGATGGTGTTGAACACGTTGGCCGCGGCAATCAGGGAGATCAGGAGGATGAAGCCGTAGGAAAAGGCCGTCAGGATCAGCAGAGCGGCCTGCTCGCTTTGATTGCCGGCCCGGTTGTCCCGGACCGTGGCGACCCCGCTGAGCTCCGGATGCTTCTCGTCGATCAGCTGCTTGATGGCCTCAGCGACCCTGGCGTGATCCTTCGCGGAAACGTGGAACTGAATGGAATTGTCCTGTTCCGGCTCCAGGGCTGTGCCGGTGACGGCCTCATAGCGGGATATGGGGAACAGCACCGTGAAGCTGACGCCGTTCACAACGATGGGCTGCTCGTCCAGGATCCCGCCGATGGTGAAACGCCAGCGGACTTCGGCCTCCTCCGGGGACAGGGAAAGCTCCCTGGGCGCCTCGTCGATCTCAGGGTTCCACGGCGCCTGGTAGACGTATTTCGTGGCGTGCCCCTCTCCGTCGCTTTCGATGAAGATCAGCTGGCATCCGTCGATCCAGTTCGGCACCATCGCGGCCTCCGCGTCCACGGGCAGGGCTTCCGGCCGCAGGACCGTCCAGCTGTGGAGGCGGCCGTTTTTGCCGTTCTCGTCGTATTCCCACTGCTGACCGTGGTTGAAGGCCACGGCCTGGCCCAGAGCCGGGTCTATCCCCGCCTCGGCGCAGAGGGTCTTGTAGTATTCGTCGTCCACAAAGCCGTAAAAGAAGGGATGCTCCAGCTCTGTCCCGAGCGCGGCAAGCTCCGCAAACGCGGCGTCGGGGGCCAGCGCGTCCTGCGGCAGCGTGAGGGCGGGCATTTCCGCTTGCATATCGCTTCCGTTGACGCGGTAGCCCGCCGCCGTCACGCCCTCCACGGCGCGCAGTTCCCGAAGCAGAGCGTCGGGGTCCTCCACCGAGGAGCGCTGCTCAAACTGGACGGAGACGTCCGCGGCGTGCTGGACGATGCTCCAGGCAATTTCGTTCCGGAGCGCGGAGGAAAAGCAGAAGGCGGAGATGAAGAGCACCACGCTCAGAAACAGGGAGACCACCGTGGCCCGGTATTGCTTCCGGCTGCGCTTGAAGTTTTTCGCGGCCAGCAGGCCGGGGAAGCCGAAGAGCTTCCGGGTCAGCGGGTTGACCCGCAGCTTCCCCGCCCGGATCTTCACGTCCGCGCTCTGGCGGATGGCCGCCATGGGGGAGAGGCGGGTGGCCCGCCTGGCGGGGATCCAGGCGGAGATCAACGCCGTGATCAGACCGATCCCCACCGCCAGCAGCAGAGCGGGCAGATTCAGCTCCAGCCGGACGCTTTCCGGGCGCTGGTCTCCCAGCTTCATCAAAGCGTCGAAGGCGGGCCGCAGCAGGCGCAGGGCCAGGCCGATGCCGCCGCAGCCCAGCAGCAGACCGATGGGAATGGCGACGGCGCAGAGCAGCAGGGCCTCAGTCAGCACTGCCCGGCGGAGCTGCCGATTGGTGGCCCCCACGGATTTCAGCAGGCCAAACTGCCGGGTCCGCTCGGCCACAGAGATGGAAAAGGCGTTGTAGATCAGGCAGACGGAGCCGAAAGCGATCAGCCCGAAGAGGATCGCCAGCATGCCGACGATGACGAGCCGCAGGTTCTCTTTTTCCACGACGCCGCTGATCTGCAGGAGTATCCCATTCCACGCGCAGCCCGCACCCAGGTCGGAATGGGCGTCGCAGAAGGCCGGGACGTCCCGGACGTCCCGGAGCCGCACGATCGCCTCGGTGGAGACGCCGGCGGCGCCTGTGGTCAGGGCCAGGGTGCCGGCGCAGTCGTAGTCGCTGAGAGCTCCGCCGATGTAGTGAAAGACGCCCACGATGGTATATTCATGGGAGACTGTGTCGCGCAGCCGCTCGGCGCTCCCGCCCCAGGCCCCGATCTGGTAGCGGGTGTAGATGGGCAGGGGAGTACCGTCCTCCGCCGCCCGCTGTCCCAGCTCCAGGCTTACAGTCTGCCCGATGGTATAGCTGACCTTGGAGAGAGAGGGCATCTGATTGCTGACAATCAGCTCGTGATCGTTCTGCGGCCAGCGCCCCGCAATCATGCGCACGGAGAGCAGATCGCAGGAGAAATCATAGGAGGCGACCCGCAGATAGGGCCAGTCCAGGGCTTCCGGAGCGATTTCCGCCCAGCCCAGGGTTTCCAGCCTGCCGAGCTCCGCCACCTGGGGATCCCGGGCGAGGCTGGCGTATTCGTCCTCGGAGAGCTCCCGGAAGACCGCGTGATAGCGGCCCTTTTCCGCTTCCGTGGCCCGGATCAGGTAGCGCCAGCCGGACCAGGTCCCCTCCGCTACCGCCGTGAACAGGGCCACGGAGAGGACGATGCCGATGATCGTCACCAGGGTCCGCATCCGGTTCCGCCGCAGACAGCGGCGGGTATAGCTTGTCAGGATATTCATGTTCTCACCTCAACGGAATGTAGCGCGGGCAATCTGCCCGCAAAATCGGGATTTGTCGAGCTCTGCTCGACAAATCCGAACATCCGGGGCCGCCGTCACGACCGCAGGAAGCCTTCCTCCCGAAGGAGCTGTCCCCATGTTTTGTCCGTCGCCCGCTGCCTGTTGACTGCCGCCTTGTCCGTGCGGGGAAGGAAGGCGGGCAGATTGCCCGCGCTGCAGGCGGGTCTGCTGTATATTGTCCGCTGCCTGTTGAATGCTGCCGTTTCGTTCCCAAACGCCAGTCCCAGGCAGGCGAGCTCAATGGTCGTCGTATTCATGCTCTAACCCGCTCGTCTCTTACGATTTTGCCATCTTCGATGGCGAGGATCCGGTCCGCCTGGAGGGCGATGGATTCGTCATGGGTGATGACGATGAGGGTCTGACCGTAGCGTTTGTTGGAGAGCTTCAGCAGCGCCACGATCTCCTGGCTGTTTTTGGAGTCCAGGTTGCCGGTGGGCTCGTCGGCCAGGACCACCGCCGGGGCGTTCATCAGGGCCCGGCCAATGGAGACCCGCTGCTGCTGGCCGCCGGAGAGCTGGTTCGGGAGGTTCTTGCGGCGATCCTGAAGGGCCAGCGTATCCAGCAGCTCCTCCAGCCGCTCCTGATTGACCTGCCGCCCGTCCAGCAGCACGGGAAGGGTCATGTTCTCTTCCGCGGTCAGGACGGGGATCAAATTGTAGAACTGATAGATCAGCCCCACCTGGCGGCGGCGGAAGATGGCCAGGGCCTCGTCATTCTGGGCGTACACGTCCTGCCCGTCCACAAAGACCTTGCCGGAAGTGGGCCGGTCCACGCCTCCCAGGATGTGCAGCAGGGTGGATTTGCCGGAGCCCGAGGGCCCGATGATGGCCAGGAACTCTCCCTTCTCCACGGAGAAGCTGACGTCGTCCACGGCCCGGACCAGGTTCTCCCCGGCCCCGTAATGCTTCGACAGGTTTTCGACCCGTAAAATTTCCATATCCTTGTCCTCCCTGGTTCGGTTGGGTTTTTCGTTTGGTGATTGGTTCGGTTGGTTTTCCTCTGTTTGATGGCCTTAGTATAACACGGTAATGTGACAATCAGGTGACTGTTTGATAAGTGATCTGTCATTTAAGAAAAAAACCGTCCGCCTTGGAATGAAGAAACCAAAGCGGACGTTTTTCCGTATTCAAACCGCTCCGACGTAAAACCGCATCGTGAACCGCGCCCCGCCCTCCGGCCTGTTCGACGCCTGGATGGTGCCGTTTTGAGCGGTTACGATCTGTCTTGCCAGAGCCAGACCGATGCCGATGCTGTTTTCATCGGCGTTTTTGCCCCGATAGAAGCGTTCAAAGAGCCGGGGCAGGTCCTCCGGGGCGATGCCCGGGCCCGTATCGGCTACGGCGATCTCCGTGAAGAGCGGCGTCTGGCGGGCCGTCACCGTGATGGTTCCGCCCTCGGGGCTGTGCTCCACGCAGTTTTTCAGCACGTTCCCCAGGGCCTCGGCGGTCCAGGACGGGTCCACAGTCAGGGAAGCGTCCCCGGCTTCCAGGGAAAAGCTCAGGCCCCGCAGCTCCATGGGAATCCGCAGAGGACGGACCGCCTGCTCCGCCAGGGCTGCGGCGCTGACGAGTTCCGGGCTAAAGACCACCACGCCCGCGTCCAGCTTGGAGAGCTTCAGCAGGGTCTCCACCAGCCAGTCGATCCGCTCCAGGGAGCGCTTCAGTTCCCGGGTCAGCCGCAGCCGCTGGGCCTCGTCCTCCGCCTCCGCCAGCAGGGAGAGACTCAGATTCATGGAGGTCAGAGGCGTGCGGAGCTGATGGGAGATATCCGCCAGGGCCTGGGCCAGCTCCCGCTTGTCCTGCAGCAGCAGGGCCGCGGAATCCCGCAGCTGCAGGGTCATCTTGCGGATTTCGCTGCGGAGGATGGCCAGCTCGCCCTCGGCGTTGTCCTCCAAAAGCTGGTCCTGGCCGTGAAGAATCCGGTCCACGGAGCGGCTCAGCGCGGCGATCTCGTCATAGCGCCGCCGGACGAAGCACAGGTGCAGGCCCGTGAAAACCAGCCCTGTCCCCAGCACCAGCAGGGAACAGAGCGGGCAGACCAGCAGCCCCAGGCCTGCCAGGACCAGAGCAGCCGCCGCGCAGATCAGGAGCTCACGCCGGAGCTCCGGGTTTTTCAAATCTTTCATACCATTCCCTTTGTTCGCATTTTGCATCTTGCATTTTGCATTTGGCCTCGGAGTTTATGCCGTAGGGACAGGCAATGCTTGTCCGCGTTTGCGAAGCAAACAATCGCCGGCAGGCGATTCAGCGGCTTCCCGGAAAGATTTGCCTCCGGCAAATTGCATTCGTGCTGAATGCCGGACAAGCAATGCTTGTCCCTACATTCATTTTGGGATCGGTCCCTAAAGGCAGCCTCACTCGTCCATCCGGTAGCCGATGCCCCGGACGGTTTTCAGATAGCGAGGCTGTTGGGGATCGTCCTCCAGCTTTTCCCGCAGACGTTTGATGTACACAGTCAGGGTGTTGTCGTTGACATAATCTCCCGCCACGTCCCAGATCTCCTCCAACAGCCGGGTCCGGGTCAGCACCCTGCCCCGGTTGGAAAGGAAGACCAGCAGGATGCGGTACTCCAGGGCGGAAAGGCTGAGTTCCGCGCCGTTCTTCGTGACCACGGCCTTATCAGTGTCCACCCGGAGCGCGCCGACGCTGACCACGCTCTGGCTGCCGCAGCGCCGCAGGACGCTGCGCACCCGGGAAACCAGCTCCCTGGGTCGGAAGGGCTTGGCGATGTAGTCGTCGGCCCCCATATCCAGTCCGGCCACCACTGAGCTTTCATCACCGGAGGCCGTGACGAAGATGACCGGCAGTCCGTATTGCTTGGCCGCGGCGCAGACGCCGAAGCCGGAGCCGTCGGTCAGAGAGATATCCACCAACAGCAGATCGAAAACTCCGTGGGCCAGCAGCACTTCTGCCTCCCGCTGCCCCGCGGCGGTCTCCACCGAAAAGCCCTCGGCGCGCAAGAACTCCGAGAGGGAGCGGGAGATCGCCGGATCGTCCTCTACAAGCAGCAGTCTGTTCAATGCGATCACCTCTTTTCGTTCATTATATCCGAAGGGAGAGGAATATGCAAGAAGGCAAATCGGGATTTGGCGGGCTCTTTCTTTCGTATGGGCCGATGCCCACATCGGCCCTCCGTATCGCCCCGGGGAAAGGGGCCGATGTGGGCATCGGCCCCTACGGAGCTCACAGCGATACGGGAAAGGGCCGATGTGGGCATACTTCGTGACTCTTCGAGTTCGGCCCCTACGGGTCGCTCTCCGCAAGGCCTTCCCCCCAAGGGGAAGGCATCCCGACAAATCCGGATTCACTTTTCCCTCGACGGGAAACACAGCGCCGCCAGCGTGCCGAAGAGCACCGCCGCGGCAATTCCGCCGGAGGCGGCGCTGAGGGGCCCGGTCAAGGCGCCGAGCAGTCCGTCCCGGTCCACGGCTTTCCGGGTCCCCTCGGCCAGCAGATTTCCGAAGCCCATCAGGGGCACGGAGGCCCCGGCACCGGCCCAGTCGGCGAGAAGCGGATAAAGGCCCACGGCTCCGAGGAGCACCCCCGCCACCACGCAGCCCGTCAAAATCCGCGCCGGGGTCAGGGCGGTTTTGTCGATCAGGATCTGGCAGACCGCGCAGATCAGCCCGCCCACCAAAAACGCTTTCAGATACTCCATAAACTCTCCTCAATTCCACATCAATTATTTCTTGTCACCTGTCACTTGTCACCTGTCACTTGTCACTTATCACCTGTAACCTGTCACCTGTCACTTTCGATGGCCACCGCGTGGCAGATCGCCGGGATGCTCCGCTTCTGCTGGACCGTGGTAGGGGAGAGCAGGGCTCCGGTACCGCAGAAGAGAATGCGCTTCCAGCGCCCTTCGGCGAAGCCGGGAAGCAGCTCCGCCGCCAGCACCGCCGCGCTGCAGCCCGCTCCGGAGCCGCCGCAGTGGGCGTCCTGGGCTTCCGCGTCGTAGATCCGCAGGCCGCAGTCTGTATAGCGCGGCCCCAGCTCCACGCCATCCCCGGAAAAGCAGCATCGGACGATATCGCTGCCCAACTGTCCCAGGTCCCCCGTGACGATCAGATCATAGTCTTCGGGGCCCAGAGCCAGGTCGTCCAGATGGGTCCGAATGGAGCGGTAGGCGGCCCAGGCCATGGCCGCGCCCATATTGTTGGCGTCTGTGATGCCCTTGTCCTCCACCGTACCGATGGTGGCGGAGCTCAGAACGGGGCCCTTCCCGCTTCGGGCGACCAGCACCCCTCCAGCCCCGGTGACGGTCCACTGGGCAGTGGGAGTCCGCTGTCCCCCGTAGGCCAGGGGAAAGCGGTACTGCCGCTCTGCCGCGGCAAAATGGGAGGAGGACAGCGCGGCAGCACGGTTGACATAACCCGCGTTTACCGAGGCTCCGGCCAGGAGCAGGCCCTCGGCCATGGTCGAGCAGGCGCCATAGAGCCCCAGAGCGGGGATGCCGGTGCGCCGCAGGGCGTAACTGGAGCCCACACATTGATTCAGCAGGTCTCCGGAGAAGATCAGATCGAGCTGCTCCCGCTTAAGGGCGGCCTTTTCCAGCAGCAGCTCCAAGGCGGTCTGCTGGAGCTTCGTCTCCGCCTGCTCCCAGGTCTTCTCCCCATATTTCCCGTCGGGGATCACCCGGTCAAAGGCCTTGCCCAGAGGCCCTTCGCCTTCCTTCTTGCCGACGACGGAGGCCCAGGCGGCGACGACGGGCTTGGTGGGGAAAAGAATGCTTTGCTTGCCTCTGTGTAAGCTGTCCATGGGTAACCTCCTGCGGTGCAGATTTGGATTGAGCGAATGAAAAGGTTCAAGGTACAAGGGTTCTGCGGACTTGTACCAGGAACCTCAGGCCGACAATTCCCGCGCTGCCGTTAGTTTCCCCATCCAGCGCAAAAAAATACCCGGCATCTGAACGATGCCGGGTAGCGTTGTTGCAATTATCCTACGCGAACGCCGCAGATCAGGCGGGAGGCATAGTACTCGTTGTCGATGCTGGAGACAATGACGCCCAGCTTGGTGTTGGCGGCGTGGATGAACTGACCGTTGCCGATGTAGATGCCGGAGTGGGTGGCCCGGCTGCTGGTGGTGTAGGTCCGCTCAAAGACCACGATGTCGCCGGGCATCAGATTGCCGCGGGTCACATGCTTGCCGGCGGAGAGCTGCGCCGTGCAGATCCGGCCCACATTGTAGCCGAACTGCTTGTAGATGTAGTACACCATGCCGGAGCAGTCGAAGCCGGAGGGAGTAGCGCCGCCGTAAACGTAGCGGTAGCCCTTGAACTGCAGGGCGTAGGCAGCTACGCGCTCGCCCAGGGTGGAAGCGGTGGAACTGTTGGAGCTGCCGGAGCTGGCGGAACTGCTGGAAGAGCTGGAAGAGCTGCTCTTGCTGTCGGAGCTGCTCTTGGAGGAAGACTTGCTTTGCTCGGAGGACTTGCTCTCCGAGGAGCTTTTGCTGCTCTCGGCGGGCTTGCTCTCTTCGGGCTTGCTCTCCGCGGCGGCCGCGCCGTCCTCGTGATAGGTATTGCCCTTGCTGCCAAAGTTGGAGTAGGGGATCTCCAGCAGGGTCAGCAGGTCGGAGCGGACATAACCGATCTGGCCGTTGAAGCTGACCTTATACCACTCGCTGTTGAAGCCGATGATGAAGCAGGTCTCGCCCTTGGGCGCCCGGGCGACGATGTCGGAATCGGTACCGGGGCCGCCGCGCACATTGCTGGAGGAGTCGAACATGGCGAAGCCCAGCTTTACGTTCTTCTTCTCGTTGAACTCCACATACTCCTTGGCCATGTAGCCGATCTCGAGGTTGTAGTTGACCAGATACCAGTCGTCTACCTCCCGGATGATCACAACACAGTCGCCGCCCACGGCGGTGGCCAGGATCTCCGCGTCGGTGTTGGGCTTGGCCCGCAGCCGCAGGGAAGAGGCAGTGACGACGCCGATGCCGGTCTTCAGCTCGGTGGCATGCACGGGAAGCGCCATACCCGCCAGCAGGCAGACAGTCAGCAGCAATACGATCAGTCTGGTTTTGAGTCTTTTCATAAGTACCCTCGCTTTCTGAATCACTTACCGGCCAAGGCTCGTTCGAGCCAGACACAGCCCACGTCCAGCGCTGTGTAGAAGCCGTCCTTTTCGCTCTTTCGAATGATCCGGTCCTTGGGCCGGACGGTCTGGTCAGTGAGCTGCAGCTGTACCGAGACCTTTGTGGCAAGGCTCATATCCTGAAAGTCCTTGGATTCCAGGATCTGCATGATGACGATATATTTATCGGCCATGGAGCCGTAATAAACCATGTTGTCCTTCCGCATCAAGGGATGTCCCTTATACGTCAGGCCGTTCTGTTCAGACATGGAGCACCTCCTTATGGGGATTGTAACCAAATTGTAACTCATTGCAACGAGTTTGTCAACCCCTGACAGGAAAAAATCACAAAAACTTGCAGTTTTTTTTCAAAAAAGGGGAGAAATTTGGCCCGAATGACGTGGTTTGCCGGCTTGCGGCGGGAAAGCGGGGTACATATGAACTTGTAACGATCCGGCGAAAATTGTAACAATTCGCCGGATATCAACAAAACGGGGAGCCTGCGCCGCAGGCTCCCCGCGTTGTCTGTGCATGGGGACCGGATCAGTCGAACAAATAGTGACGCACCAGCTCGGAGAGCAGCTCGTCCCGGTCCAGACGGCCGATCATAGCGCGGGCGTTGTTGTGATTGGTGATGTAGGTGGGGTCCTCGGAGAGGAGATACCCTACGATCTGGTTGACGGGATTGTAGCCCTTTTCGGTCAGAGAGGTATAGACGGAGGACAAAATCCGCTTCATTTCCTCGTGATCCTCCAAGGGAACCCGGTATTTTATGGTATGGTCTTCCATAGGGCCTGCCTCCTTTTCGGTTTTTCCTTATCCCTTATGATACCCCATTTTATGGGATTTGTAAAGAGATAATTCGAAATTATTTTTCTTTGCGAACGAAAAAGACGCCGAAGGTGTTGGGGCCGCAGTGGGTGGAGATGGCGGAGGAGGCGGGATATTCGATGAGCTCCCGGCAGCCGGTCCGCTCCCGGACGCAGGCTTTCAGCTCCTCCAGAAAGGCCGGGTCCTGAATGGTGTGGTTCATGTAGACCAGATCGGTTTCATAGCCGGGCAGCTTGGCGAACTGGTCCTCCAAATACTGATAGACGCACTTGCTGTAGACGCCCCGGTATTTTTTGCCCAGCCGCATGATGCCGTTGTCGAAGACGATTTCCGGCCGCAGCTTGAGGATATTGGCGCCCAGAGCGGCCAACGCGGAGCAGCGTCCGCCCTTGTAGAGGAATTCCAGGGTCTCGATGATGAAGCTGCCCTCGATCCGCTCCCGGTAGGCCTCCATGAAGGCCGCCACCTGGGCGGGATCCTCCAGCTCCGTATTCAGTGCCGCGAGGATGGTCATGGAGCTGCCGCCGGCCAGGTTCTTGGAGTCCACCACCCAAACATTTTCCAGTTCCCTGGCTGCCATACAGGCGTTCTGATAGCAGGAGGAGACGCCGGAGCTCTTGGCCACGTGGATGATGGGGCGGCCCTCGGCCGCCAGCTTGCGGAACCACTTTTCATAGTCGTCCGGGTTGGCGGCGCTGGTCTTGGCCAGCTGGCCGGACTGCTTAACGTAGTCCAGCAGATCCTTCTGGGTGAGATCGGGCCAGTCGTCCACGGTTTTGTCGCCCATGGTGACGTAGCTGGCGATCACGCGGATGTCATATTTTGCCAGCAGCTCCGCCGGCATATCCAGGGTGCTGTCCGCGCTGATAATATATGGTTTCATATTGTACTCCTTTTTGATGACTCAACGTCTGAAAACGCCCAATTGACTCTCCAGAGCCTTGAGCACGCTGCCCATGGCGGGCTCGATGTCGGCGTCGGTCAGGGTGCGGTCCTCGGCCCGGAAGCTCAGGGAGAAGGCTGCGCTCTTCATGCCGGGCAGAATGCCGGCGCCCCGATAGATATCGAAGAGCTTGATCTCCCGGAGCAGGGGACCGGCGGCCTCGGTGATACAGGCCTCCAGGGCCCCTACGGTGACGGCCTCGGCGCAGACCACAGCCAGATCGCGGCTGACAGCCGGGAAACGGGGCAGGGCCCTGAAGGTTTTCTCCGGCGCCAGCACCGTGATCAGATCGGAGAAGTTCAGCTCGGCGGCGTAGACCTCGCAGTCCATGCCGTAGTTCTTTGCGACCTGGGGATGGACCTGGCCCAGCAGGCCGATCCGTTTGTCGCCGACCCAGAGAGCGGCGCAGCGGCCGGGGTGCCAGCTGGGATCGTCCCGGAGGGCCTCAAAGCGGCAGGTCTGGACGTTGAGCTGGCCCAGAATGCTCTCCACGGCGCCCTTGAGGCTGTAGAAGTCCTCGCCGGGCCCATAGGCGCCCAGCATCAGCAGCTTGGGCTCGCGGGGCAGGATCTGACCCTCTACGGGCAGATAGATCTTTGCCAGCTCATAGAGCCGGGCGGCCTTGTTGTGGTAGGCGTAGTTCCTGGCCAGAATGTCCAGCATGGAGGGCAGGCCGGCGGTGCGCATGACGGAGCTGTCCTCGCCCAGGGGGTTCAGCAGCTTGATCTGCTTCCGCCGCGGGTCGTTCTTGGGGGCGCGGATCAGATCCATGCCGGAGGGGGAGACGAAGGAGTAGGTGATGATCTCGCTATAGCCCAGAGCCCGGGCGGCGGCGCCGGCCTTGTTTTCCAGCTTCTGAGCGGGGGAGTAGCCGCCCCGGGTGGTGGCGCCCCGCATCAGGGTGGTGGGGATCTCGTTGTAGCCGTAGAAACGGGCGACCTCCTCGGCAATATCGGCCATCCGCCGCAGATCGGGCCGCCAGGAGGGCACCCGGATCATGCCGTCCGCCACGGGGACCTGCTCCCGGCGAAGATACTCGATCATGTCCGCCTCGGGGATCTCGGTGCCCAGCAGGGCGTTGATCCGCGCGGGCTCCAGGGGAATGGTCACGGGCTCCGGCACATAGTTGAGGTTGTCAATGACGCCGTCCAGGACTTCGCCGGCTCCCAGCAGCTCCACCAGCTCGCAGGCCCGGTTGACGGCGGGCAGGGTGAGCATGGGGTCGATGTTCTTTTCAAACTTGGCCGAGGCCTCGGTGCGCATGCCCAGGGCCAGGGCGGTCTTGCGGATGGAGGTGCCGTCGAAGTTGGCGGACTCGAAAACCACGTCGGCGGTGTCGGCGACGATCTCGGAGTTCTCGCCGCCCATGACGCCCGCCAGACCCACAGGCCGGGTCTCGTCGGCGATTACCAGCATGTCGGGCGTCAGCTTCCGGACGATGCCGTCCAGGGTGGTGAGCTCGGCGTCGGCGCCGGCGCGGCGGACGATGATCTTCCCGCCCTTGACGTAGCGGTAGTCAAAGGCGTGCATGGGCTGACCGTATTCCACCATCACGTAGTTGGTGATGTCCACGATGTTGTTGATGGGCCGGATCCCCGCGGCGCGGAGGCGCTGACGCATCCATTTGGGGGAGGGTCCGATCTTCACGTTCCGCACCATCCGGGCGGAGTAGCGCAGGCAGAGATCCGGGTCCGGGGTTTCTACGTCCAGCAGCTCGGTGAGGACGCCGGGGCCGCCGCCTCTGACCACGGGCTCGTGGAGCTTCAGGGGCACGTTGAAGGCCGCCGCGGTCTCCCGGGCCAGGCCGATGAGGCTGTAGCAGTCGGGGCGGTTGTTGGTGATCTCAAACTCCACGATGCTGTCGTCGTTGCCGATCACTTCGTTGATGTCCTGACCGACGCAGCAGTCCTCGTCGTTGAGAATCCAGATACCGTTCTCACAGGCGGCGGGGAAGTCGTTTCGGGTCAGGCCCAGCTCCTGGATGGAGCAGAGCATGCCGTTGGAGTCCTCGCCCCGGAGCTTGCCGGCGGTGATGTGAACGCCGCCCGCCAGCCAGGAGTCGTGCAGAGCCGCGGGGACCAGGTCGCCCGCGTGGACGTTCTGGGCGCCGGTGACGATCTGGACGGGCAGGGCCTCGCCCACGTCGATCTGGCAGATCCACATGTGATCGGAGTTGGGATGGCGGACGATGGACAGAACCTTGCCCACCTTCACGTTTTTGATTTCCTCATCCAGCCGGGTGGTGGTCTCCACCTTCTGCCCGGCGATGGTCATGATTTCGTCATACTCCCGGTCGGAGGCCTGGATGTCAACGAATTCCTTGAGCCATTTTCTCGAAATATTCATTCTGCAAAGCCTCCTTTCTCAGAATTGCCGCAGGAAGCGGACATCGTTCTCAAAGATCAGGCGAAGATCGGAGATCTGGAAGCGGCGCATGGCCATGCGCTCCAGGCCGATGCCGAAGGCGAAGCCGGAGTATACGTTGGGGTCGATGCCGCAGCCCTCCAGGACCTTGGGGTGCACCATGCCCGCGCCCAGCAGCTCGATCCAGCCCTCGCCCTTGCAGGTGGGACAGCCGGCGCCTCTGCACTTGAAGCACTGGACGTCCACCTCGCAGCTGGGCTCGGTGAAGGGGAAGTGGTGGGGACGGAAGCGGACCACGGAGTCCTCGCCGTAGAGGGATTTGACCAGGGTTTCCAGGGTGCCCTTCAGATCCGCCATGGTGATGCCCTTGTCGATGACCAGGCCCTCGATCTGGTGGAACATGGGGGAGTGGGTGGCGTCCACCTCATCCTTGCGGTAGACCCGGCCCGGGGCCAGGATGCGGATGGGGGGATGCTTGATGGCCTCCATGGCCCGGATCTGCATGGGGGAGGTCTGGGTCCGCAGCAGGACGGAGCTGTCCTCTGTGATATAGAAGGTGTCGGACCAGTCCCGGGCGGGATGACCCTCCTCCGTGTTCAGCTTCGTGAAGTTGTAGTCGGCCAGCTCCACCTCGGGGCCCTCCAGGATCTGGAAGCCCATGCCGATGAAAATCTCCTTGGCTTCGTCCAGGGCAATGTACATGGGGTGCTTGTGGCCCAGCTCCCGGGTGGTCCCGGGGACAGTGACGTCCAGGGCCTCGGCGGCCAGCTTCGCCTCCAGGGCGGCGGCGGCCAGCTCAGCCTTCCGCTCCTCCAGCTTTTCCTCGATGGAGGCCCGGACGGAGTTGGCCAGCTGTCCCATGACGGGGCGCTCCTCGGCGGAGAGCCTGCCCATCATCTTCAGCACGGCGGTGAGCTCGCCCTTTTTGCCCAGCAGGCTCACGCGCAGGGCTTCCAGCTCAGAGGACTCCTTCGCCTCCTGCAGGGCCTGCAGGGCCTTGGCTTTGATTTGTTCCAGTTGTTCTCTCATTATCATCTCTCCTTGTTTGGAAGATAGTTACGCAGGAAAAGATCGCCTGCTGACGCATGCGATGCTTGCTTCGCAAGCGCGGGCGCTCAGTGAGCGCCCCTGCAGCGTGGACGAAAAAACGCCTTTCCTCCCATCGACCTGGGACGAAAGACGACGCTTCCGCGGTACCACCCGCATTCGCCGGAGCTCCGGCGCACTCTTCGGACCTTAACGCGATCCCCGCGGCGGATCCTACCCAGAGCGGGCCCGCGCCCGTTCCTTCAAACCCGCGGCTCCCGGCCGAAGGCCTCTGCTCCGCGGGAGGTGCTCGCAGCTTCCGCACCCTCTCTGGACCCGCCGATGGAACAAAGACAAACCGTTCAACGCCTGTGTTTCCATATCCGTTCAAACGAACGCAAACAGTATAGCACAACAACGCCAATTATGCAAGCATTATTTTATGCGTGTCTCCGCCCTTCAAAATTTGCGTCCTCCGCCCCGGGAAAGCGGAGGAACTGTTGAAATTCCTCTTGCAACCTGAAATAGAATGAAGTATAATATAAACAGTATGCGGGTCCGGCCCGCGAAAAGGAAAGGATGCATGAAAACATGAAAAAAATCATCAGCCTGCTTTTGGTGCTGGTCCTGATGCTGACCCTGTTCGTCGGCTGCAAGGACAACGAAAAGCCCGTCGATACCAAGCCCGCCGATACCAAGCCCGCCGATACCGCCTCCGATCTCAAGCTGGCGTTGGTGGTGGCCGGTCAGTTCGGCGACCGTTCCTTCTACGACTCCTCCCGCGCCGGTGCCGAGCGCTTGGTGAAGGACCTGGGGATCCAGCTGACCCTGATCGAGTGCGGCAACGAGAACCACACCGCCCAGATGAAGAACGCCGCGGACAAGGCTGACCTGGTGGTCTGCGTGGGCTGGGAATTCTACGACATTGCCGAAGTCGCGCCCAGCTATCCCGACGTCAAGTTCATCTGGATCGACAACGCGACAGATGAACCCATTCCCAACGTGCTGAACATCACCTATGCCCAGAACGAGGGCTCCTTCCTGGCGGGATACATTGCCGCCTCCATGTCCAAGACCGGCGTCATCGGCGCCGTGGGCGGACAGGACCAGCCTGTCATCAACGACTTCATCGTGGGTTACAAGCAGGGTGCTCTGGCTGCCAAACCCGACATCAAGGTCGTCACCAACTATACCAACGACTATGACGATCCCGCCAAAGGCAAGGATTGCGCCATTGCCCTGAACGACCAGAAGGCCGACGTGATCTTCCAGATCGCCTCTGCCGCTGGCGACGGCGTGTTCCAGGCTGCCAAGCAGCGCGGCTTCTACGCCATCGGCGTGGACTCCGATCAGAAGTACATCGATCCCGAGGTCATCATCTGCTCCATGAAGAAGGAAGTGGGCAACTCCATCTATGACGCTGTCAAGGCTCTGGCCGGCGGCGACGCCTCCAAGTGGGGCACCACCTGGGTGGCTGACATGTCCAACGGCTACGTGGGCATCGGCTACGGCGAAGAAGGCTCTGTCCAGCAGATTTCCGACGAGCTCAAGGCCGCCGTCGAGGAAATGGCGAAGAAGATCATCTCCGGCGAGATCAAGGTGGAGACCACCCGATAAACAAGTTCCGTCAACGGCGGGGCCGATGGCAGCATCGGCCCCGCTTTTCAAAAGGAGTGAAAACTCATGAACGAGCCAGTAATCAAATTTGAGCACATCACCATGCAGTTCCCCGGCGTGCTGGCCAACGACGACGTGAGCCTGGAGATCCGGCAGGGTGAGGTCTTCGCGCTGATCGGCGAGAACGGCGCGGGCAAGTCCACCCTGATGAACATCCTCTATGGCATCCAGACGCCGAGCTCCGGCGAGGTGTACATCAAAGGCCGCAGGGTGGAGGTCTACGACCCGAAGGTCGTCATCGACCAGGGCGTGGGCATGGTCCACCAGCACTTCATGCTGGTGCCCTCCTTCACCGTGGCCCAGAACATCGTCATGAGCCGGGAGCCCCGGAAGCATAAGATCTTCTTCGACAACGCCGCCGCCGAGGAGGCGGTGCGGAAGCTGGAGCAGGAATACGGTCTCACGGTGCCGGAAACGGAGCCGGTGGAGGACATCAGCGTGGGCCTGCAGCAGCGGGTGGAGATTTTGAAGGCCCTCTACCGGGGTGCGGAGATCCTGATCCTGGACGAGCCCACCGCCGTGCTGACGCCCCAGGAGACCGAGGAGCTCTTCACGGTCATCCGCAGTGTGGTCCGGGAAAAGGGCATGACCGTGATCATCATCACCCACAAGCTGGACGAGGTCATGGCCATCTCAGACCGGGTGGGCGTCATGCGCAAGGGCAAGCTGGTGGGCATCCACGAGACCAAGGACGTGGACGCCCGGAAGCTGGCCTCTCTGATGGTGGGCCGCCCTGTCATCTTCGACGAGCTGGAGCGCACCGGGGCCCTCGGCGAGCCCGCGCTGCGGATAGAAGGGCTGAACGTCAGCGACCACCGCGGCCTGCCCGCGGTCAAGAACCTGAACCTGGAGCTCCGGGCAGGGGAGATCCTGGGCATCGCCGCCATCGAGGGCAACGGCCAGTCCGAGCTCATCGAGGCCATTACCGGTCTCACGCCCATCCGCTCCGGCAGGGTGGAGGTCATGGGCCGGGAGGTGACCGGGCTGGATCCCGGCGAGATCCGGCAGGCGGGGCTGGCCCACGTGCCCGAGGACCGGCTGGCGACGGGCCTCTCCGGCGCGGCCACCGTGGCGGAGAATCTGCTGGTGGGCAAGCAGCGGGAGCCCCGCTTCAACCGCTTCCGCATCCAGCAGAATCAGCGCGCCATCCGTGATTACGCGGAGGAGGTCTATGAGCGCTACGACATCCGCGGCGCGGGCGTGGACGCCCTGGCCGGAGATATGTCCGGCGGCAATATGCAGAAGGTGGTCATCGCCCGGGAGTTCAGCTTCGATACGCCCGTGCTGATCATCTCCCAGCCCACCCGCGGCGTGGACGTGGGCGCCATTGAGTTCATCCACAGCCGCATCATGGAAAAGCGCAACCAGGGCGCCGCCATCCTCCTCTCCTCGGCGGACCTGGACGAGGTCTTCCGGCTCTCGGACCGGATCGTCACCCTCTACGAGGGCGAGATCACCGGCTCCTTCCGGGCCGGGGAGATCACCAAGGAGCAGGTCGGCCTCTACATGACCGGCGGCAAGCGCCAGGGAGGGACTGCGAAATGATAAAAAACAAGATCAATACGAAATATCTGATCTCCCTGGGGGTCAGTATCCTGCTGGCCTTCCTGGTGGGAGCGGTCATTCTTCTCTGTACGGGACATTCCCCCCTGCAGGCCTACGGAGCCATGTTCTCCGGCGCCTTCTCCGCGCCCCGGCACATCGGCGACGTGCTGGAGTACGCCATGGTCCTGGGCGTCTGCGGCCTGGCCTGCGACCTGGGCTCCCGGGTGGGCATCTTCAACGTGGGCGGCGAGGGCCAGCTGCTGCTGGGCGCCATCGCGGCGGCCCAGGTGGGCGTGGTCCTGAGCGGGAGCTCGCCCTGGCTGGTGATTCCGCTGGCAGCCCTGGCGGCCATTGTCACTGCGGGCCTCTACGCGCTGATCCCGGGCGTGCTGAAGGTGAAGCTGAAGGTCAACGAGGTCATTACCACCATCATGCTGAACACCATCGCCGCCTCTCTCTGTCAGTTCCTGGCAAAAGGCCCCTGGAAGAACTCCAACAAGACCATGATCGCCGCCACTGAGCGGCTCAACGCCGAGTATTGGTTCGGCGGCCTCATGCGGGGCTCCAAGCTCTCCACCGCCATCTTCCTGGCGGCCGCCATTGCCTTTGTGGTATGGTATGTGATGCAAAAGACCACCCCGGGCTTTGAGATGAAGCTCACGGGCCAGAACCCCCGCTTCGCCCGCTTCTCCGGGATGCGCATTGATCGGAAGATCATCGTCTGCATGACCCTCTCCGGCGCCATGTGCGGTCTGGTGGGCATGTTCCGGGTCTACGGCGCGGAGCATCTGTTCAAGCCCGCCGTCAGCAACGACTACTACTTTGAGGGCCTGATGGTGGCCATGATCGCCCGCTATCAACCCCTGGCGACGATCCTGCTCTCCCTGTTCTTCGCCGTTTTGAAGATCGGCGCCGAGGGTCTGCAGCAGGTGGGGGTCCCCAATCAGATCTATCTGATCATCCAGACCGTCATCATCTTCTTTATGGCTGCCCAGAGCGGCTTCCTGGATGCCCTGTCCCAGCGGCCCTGGTGGAAGAAGCTTGTGCAGAAGAAACAGTCCGCAGGGGCCGATGCCCACATCGGCCCGCGTCCCGAAGAGAAAGGAGAGGAACAGCGATGAGCGAATTTCAGAAGATCCTCTCGACCGTCTTCTCCGTAGGCACCCTCCAGCAGATGCTCCGCTCCGCCACCCCCGTGGCCCTGGCGGCCATCGGCGGCTCCATGACGGAGCACGCGGGCATCATGAACATCGGCATGGACGGCATGATCCTCATGGGCGCCTTCTTTGGGGTCCTGGGCTCTTTCCTGGCCCATTCCGCCCTGGCGGGCGTGGGGCTGGCCCTGCTGATCGGTATTCTGGTGGGCCTGTTCTTTGCCCTGCTGGTGGTGCGCTACAGATCCGACGAGTTCATCATCGGCTGCGCGCTGAACACCTTTGCCCTGGGTCTGACCTCCTATCTCTCCCGGAGCTACTTCGGCACCACTGGCACCAAGGGCAATCCCGCCCTGCCGACCCTGCACCTGGCGTTCATCAACAAGATCCCCATCATCGGACCCATGCTGAACGACCAGTCTCTTTTCGTCTATCTGACCTGGATCATCGTGGTCCTGGCCTGGGTCTTCGTCTACAAAACCCCCTACGGCTTCTGGCTCCGGGCCTCCGGCGAAAAGCCGGATACCCTCCGTACCGCCGGCATCAGCCCCAAGCGGATGAAGTGGATCGCCTCCCTGCTCTGCGGCATCCTCTGCGCCCTGGCAGGCGCCCACCTGTCCCTGGGCAATCTCAGCGGCACCTTTGCCGAGAATATGTCCAGCTCCCGGGGCTATATCGCCTTTGCCTGTGTGATATTCGCCGCGGCCAACCCGGCCAAGGCCTACCTGGCAGCCCTGATGTTCGGCTTTTTCGAGGCCATCGGACTGCGGCTCCAGGGCTATGTCAGCGCGGACCTCACCAACATCATCCCCTACGTCATCACCATCATCATGATGGTCTATGTGGTGGTCCGCAAGCAGCAGCGCAAGAAGAAGGCGGGATTGCAGACGGCGGCGTAAGCCGGGATTTGCCGGGATCTTCCACCCGCAGAGGCCGATGCCCACATCGGCCCTTCCCCCCGATCGGCAGGGTGGGACGATGTGGGCATACTTCGTGACGCTTCGAGCTCGGCCATACGAACGAAAAAAAGGAGGCGCTTGTGTGAAACAGATAACAATTTATATTGTGTTTGCGCTGGTCCTCCTGCTGGGGGGCTGCGCCGGGACGCCCGGAGAGACGACGGCGCAGTCTACTGAGCCGACGCCCGTGAGCGCGACCCTTAAGCTCTACTGCTTCCAGGCGGGCAAGGCCGACGCCTTCCTGCTCTGGAACGAGGCGGGGGCCGTGCTGATCGACACGGGGGAAAGCGGCTTCGGCAAGACGATCCTCGCCAAGCTGGAGGAGCTGGGCATCGAGCGTCTGGACTGGCTGATCCTGACCCACTTCGACAAGGACCATGTGGGCGGGGCCAAAAAGCTGCTGAGCGAGCTTCCCGTTGGATGCGTATTGCAAAGCAACTGCCCCAAGCCGGGCGCCGAGGCCTATGAGAAATACTGCAAGGCCCTGGAGGAGCGGAATATCAGCCCCGTTACCCTCCGGGAGCCCCTGAGCTTTCAGCTCGGAGACGCGGTTTTCCTGGTGGATCCGCCCGCCCGGGAGACTTACCCGGAGGACCCCAGCAACAACTCCTCCCTGATCGTCACCGTGAACCATGGGGAAAAGCGCCTGGTCTTCCTGGGGGACGCGGAGAGCGCCCGCCTGACGGAGTATCTGGCCCAGGACCCGCCCCCCTGCGACTTTCTGAAAGTCCCGTACCACGGCCATTGGCAGCCCGTTCTGACGGAGCTGCTGGAAAAGCTGCATCCCGCCTCCGCCGTGATCACCTCCTCCGACGAGGAGCCGGAGGACGAGGAGACCCTCGCCCTCCTGCGGCAGCAGGGCACGGAAATCCTCCTGACACGTAACGCACCCGTCCAGCTCACCAGCGACGGCCGGGCGCTTACGATCACGCAATCATGACAAAGACCTCTCAGCCGAGGGGTCTTTGCTTATCCAGGCCGTTCTGCTTTTTTCTCTGATCCTGTCAACCGTTTTTCGACTCGCAGCGTCTAATAATCAGAATCAGAAAAACGGAGGTGCAGAGCATGGAAGATATGGACGGCTTCTTCCGCCTCTATCACGCGCTGATGGAGTACTACCGAATGCCGCCGGACACGGCTTCCCGGCAGCTGGACGACATTTTGAAGCGTGTGAGCGCCGTCACAGTCGGCGTTCCGATACGGACGGCTTATTCGGAAGCAGGAGGAATTCGATATGGACAATAGAGAACAGAAGCTTCCGGCGGCGGACTTTGCTGCCCTGGTGGAGCGGGCAAAGGCCGGGGACCAGGACGCCTTTACCGCCCTTTACGAGGCCACCAACCAGGAGGTCTACCGCACGGTCCGGGCCATGGTGCGCACGGACGAATTGGCCCTGGATATCCAGCAGGACGCCTACGTTTTCGCCTTCACCCATCTGGATCAGCTGGGCAACCCGGCCAAATTCCGTTCCTGGCTGCGGAGCATCGCCGCGAACCGTACCCGTTCCGTCCTGCGAAAGCAGACGCCGGTGCTCTTCACGGAGCTGGAGACGGAGGACGGGGAGAGCTTCCCGGAGCTGCCGGATCTGAGCCCCGAGAGCCAGCCGGAGCTCTCCCTGGAGCGGAAGGAGACCGCCAATCTGGTTCGGGAGATCCTGGACGGCCTTTCCGACGGTCAGCGCCTGCTGGTGGGCATGTATTACTATGAGCAGATCCCAGTGAACAGGATCGCCGAGGACCTGGGCGTGAGCTCCGGCACCGTCAAGACCCAGCTCTCCCGGAGCCGGAAGAAGATCGAGGCCGCCGTGAAACGTCTGGAAAAGAAGGGCGTCAAGCTCTTCGGCCTGGCCCCCATGCCCTTCCTGCTGGCCCTGCTGAAAAAGGCGGAGCCTGCCGCCGAGGCGGAACAGTCCGTGCTTGCCGGGAGCCTTGCCAAGGCCGGCGTCGTGACCAGAAGCGCCGCCGTCCACGTGGGCCGCAGCTTCTTCCAGACCGCCCTGGGCCGGGTGGCCCTGGGGGTCATCACCGCCGGGGTCATTGGCGGAGGCGTTCTGGGCTACGGCTGGGTCCGGGACAATCTCTTGACTCCCATCGGGGATACCCAGCCCCCTGTCAGCGTCGAGAGCGCCGAGGACCTGACGACAGAGCCCTCCGAGACCGCGGAATGGGAGAGCCCGGAGGACCTGACTACGGAGCCCGTCACCACAGAGCCCACGGAGCCCGCCGCCACGGAACTTACAGAGCCCGCCACGACAGAGCCCACGGAGCGCAACACAGACCCCACAGTGGCCGCTGACCCCGGCGGACATCCTGAAGACCCCGCCGTTCCCACAGACCCCGCCAATCCTGAGCCCAGCCAGCCCACGCAGCCCCAGCCCACCGACCCGCAGCCCACAGAGCTCGCGCCGACAGTTTCGCTGCTCGGCTGGTCCGAATGGAATTCGTCCAGCCCACAGAAAACGGAGATTGTGTACAACGACTGCCAACCGGGCATCAGTTGTTACCTGATTGTCTATGTGCAGGGCGAAGAAACGCCAAGCCTCTATTCGGACAATGAAGCGGTCACCTCTGTTGTGGGATACCAGGGCAAGGAGGATTTAGGCAGCGGTAAATGGGGCCATCATTGGGAACTTAGACAAAACGGAAGCGGAAGCGCGAACCTTTACTGTACGCTGAACGGCATCACGACCAGAGTTGCAAGAACGAACAATCCGGAACACGGCCCGGCTCTGGGTTATACAGCCTGGAGTTGGTGGGGAGAGTGCGAGACGATCACCGACGCAAAGCTTGGCTCTCCAATGACCCTGTTCTCGCGAGCCTCCGGATCAGAGCCCTTGGAGCTTGTCTCCGAGGTACCGTCGATGTTTACGATCAGCCCTGTTGCTGCTGACCAAATGGGACAGTGGTACGAAACCTGTTATGGATGGAAGGTAACGCCGAACAGCACAGGCACCGCGCATCTGTATCTGAAGCTGGGAGGAAGCACGGTGAAAACATTTACGATAACCGTTCTCGAAGCGGAGCCTCCGACAACCCCGGACAGCCCAGAAGATCTGAGTGAGCAGCCGTGACACGAGACAATACAAAACATGAAATGAGAGGAAGGATTAAAATGAAACAAAATCTCTGGAAAAGATTCCTTGCGGCAGGATTGATGCTGCTGCTGATCAGCAGTCTGCTGGTACTTCCCGCGTCCGCGTCTGGATATACGGACACATATAACAAGCTTGTCGCCCTTGCCAAAACCGGCAGGTTCTACAGTGGAGAGAACGATTATTTGGAGGGCGAGCACTATTACGCATATTATTTTGAAACTCCGCTGGTGGATCATAACTGTTTATACCAGGTTGTTTATTCAACACTTGGAAACCTGGAGCTCCGGCTTGGCTGCAACGAGAAATGGGCTTGGGTTATCCTTCCCAAAACCCCAGGCGCTCAATGGGAAATTAAGGGTGTCTATCTCCACAGCCCGATATCCAAAGGATCCGTTATGATTGATCCCGCCACCTATTCGAGCGATACCCAGTGGAGCTTTAACTCCTATTCGGGAGATCCTGCGTACGAGGAGACGCTCTTGCGCACAACGAAGTTCTATTTCGGTGCGATTCTGGACTTTACGTCGAAAGAGCTGGCAAAGATGGGCTATACGCTGGCAGACCTGGGTTTCGTTCAGTATACCGACAATGAAGCGCACAATTGGTATACGATCCGGTATTGGGGACCCTCCTGCTTTCAGAATGGATTCCGGGAATGTATCTGTCAATACTGTGAAGAGGAGAGGTCTGAGACAATCCCTGCCTACGGTTCTCATCTGTGGGATGAGGGAAGCATCCTTGAGGAAGTGAGCTGTACAAGCGAGGGAAAGATTCTCAAGAAGTGTACAAGATGCGGAGAATCCAAGACCGAAGTGATTCCCGCCCTGGGACATGCCTGGACTCTGACAGAGATCCTGACGGAGCCCGGCGAAGGCGGGCAACACGCCTGCACCGGTCTCTACAGCTGTTCCCGCTGCGGGGAAACCAAGGAGGCCATCCTCTGCGCCGCCGAGGTCTTCACCGATATGCCCTCGGAGAGCCATTGGGCCCACAAGGCCATTGACTGGGCCTGGTATCACGGGATCACCGGCGGCACCAGCCCCAACAGATTTTCTCCCAACGCGGCAATCAACCGGGCCCAGGCCGTGACCTTCCTCTGGGCAGCGGCAGGGAAGCCCGCGCCGGAGAGCAGCGCGAATCCCTTTACGGACGTAAGCGCCGACGCCTATTATCGAAAGGCGGTGCTCTGGGCGGTGGAGCAGAATATCACGGCTGGCAGTTCCGCCGACAGCTTCTCGCCGCGGCAAACCGTCACCCGGGCCCAGACTGTGACCTTCCTTTGGGCGGCTGCGGGCAGACCGGAGCCCAAATCCACGGAATGCCCCTTTACGGACGTGGGAGCCAGCTCCTGGTATCGCAAGGCCGTGATCTGGGCTTATGAAAACCAGATCACCGGCGGCACCGGCGGCGGCTGCTTCAGCCCCAGGCAGAACTGCACCCGGGCCCAGGTGCTGACCTTCCTGTATAAGGCGGCCCCATTCTCTACGCCGACCCCAATCGTTGAAAGTGAAATTGAAAATTGAAAATAAATGTGTTTTTCAATTCTCAATTCTCAATTCTCATAAGCACAGCGAAACCCGTCCGTTGAGGCTGGGCAGGCTGCGCAACGACCTTACATGGCCGGAAGGACGCTGAAAATAGGCCGGAATGACGCGGAATATGGGTGTACGTTTGTCAATGATGTGAGACCGAAAAAAAGATGAGTTGTTAGAAGTGGGATTCCGCGTGCTCTGACGGAGGGAGGGCGTAGCCCGACCGGAGTCAGAGCACGCGGGCGGCCTCCAACTCCTGCCGTTTTTGAATTG
>JAFWPP010000041.1:0-9454 GCA_017509485.1 Oscillospiraceae bacterium
AGGTGGCTGCACCGAAGGGCTGCATGGCAGTGATAACGATGCTGCCGAGATGCCCCTTCCACCTCATCCGGCGCTTCGCGCCGCCTTCCCCTCAAGCCCTTTCCCCGGACGATACGGAGGGCCGATGTGGGCATCGGCCCCTACGGGCTTTCCCCGGACGATACGGAGGGCCGATGTGGGCATCGGCCCTTTCCCCGGACGATACGGAGGGCCGATGTGGGCATCGGCCCCTACGAATGATCTCGACAAATCCCGATTTACATAATCCCATTCACGGTTTTGCATTTTGCACTTTGCATTTTGCATTCTATTCTCGGAGGTATCTGCCATGTATTTTGACGTTGACGGCGTTCGGCTGAACGCGAAGATGGAATTCCCCGCCCGGGACGCGGAGCGCTCTCCGCTGATGATCATTTCCCACGGCTTCACCGGCCACATGGAGGAGCGGCACATCCTGGCGGCGGCGGAGACCGCCCGGGCGCTGGGCTTCGTCACCCTGCGGGTGGAGCTCTACGGCCACGGGCACAGCGGCGGCAGCTTCCACGACCACGATATCCGCAAGTGGGTGGACGAGCTGACCGCCATCATCGACCGGACCCGGCAGCTGGATTTCGTCTCGGAGATCTGGCTCTGCGGCCATTCCCAGGGAGGCCTGGCCGTCATGCTGGCCGCGGCGGAGCGGAAGGAGCTGGTGAAGGGCCTGATCCCCCTCTCCCCCGCCTGGGTGATCCCCGCGGGCGCCCGGATGGGCGACATCCTGGGGATGCGCTTCGATCCCCGCAGCATCCCCGACGAGATCCCCCTGGGGGGCGGCGTCAGCCTCGGCGGAAACTATCTGCGGGTCGCCCAGAGCATCGACGCGGAGGCTGCCATCCGGGCCTACAAGGGCCCGGTGCTGATCGTCCACGGCACCGCCGACGAGACCGTCCCCTACTCCTTCGCGGAGCAGGCCGCGGCCCTGTACGAGAACTGCAGCCTGGTCCCCGTGGAGGGGGACACCCACTGCTTCGACCGCCACCTGGAGCAGATGACCGCAGCGATGGAGGATTGGCTCTCCGCCCGCCGCGCTCCGGCTTCCCCCGAACAATCAATTGTATACAATCTACATAAAAAACATGTTGAAAAATAATTGAGGAGTGTTTTTCAATAAATGTTCAGGAAAACTTTGTATACTTTGTAGATCGTATACAGCTCCCTTCCGGCTCTCAGAGCTGGATCCTGGTCTGCGTGCCCTGGGTGGGCTGCGCCGGAGCCTCTCTCCTGTACACCCGCTGCCTGCCGTAGACAAGGCTTTGCTCCGGATTGGGCGAGCGGCTCCAGCCCTCGATGCGGGCCATGATGGCGGTGATGGCGGAGCTCTCCTTCCGGGTGAGATCCTGTTTCAGCTGGCCGAAGCATTCGCACCAGATCTCCATATTGCTGGTCCGGTCCCGCCGGACCAGCTTTTTTTCTCCCGCCCGGGCCCTGGGGCTCTGATACCATTCCCTGCGCTGGCAGTAGTCCCGGTAGTTCCAGTCCTGGGGGATGGGCGTTTCCAGATACTCCCGGACCAGGCCCTCCCGGTCGTCCTGCTCCAGGGCCTCCCGCTGGGCCTCCCTGGCAAAATGCTCCAGCGACTCGTCCAGATACAGGGGCTCCGAGGCCGCCAGGATCGCCGCCTCGGCCCAGATCTGCCGCAGCAGCTCCGGGCTCAGATCCCAGGGCCTGTGCTCCCCCTGCCCCGTCACCGGGACCGTCCAGAAGCGGCGGTTGCCGCTGACGTCCCGGAGATAGCCGTCCTCGTTGGTGGTGCCGAAGAACACGCACTGCCGCAGGTGGCTGGTGACCCGGCGGCCGTAGGAGGCCCGGTACTTGTCGTCCTGCCGGGTCAGAAAGGCCTTCACCTTCTCCAGCTCCGCCTTCTTCATGCCCGCCATCTCCCCGATCTCGATGATCCAGTGGCCCTGGAGCTGCTCCGCGGCGGTCTTGTCGTTCATGTCGGAGACGCTGAGGCTGTCGGAGAACCACTCCATCCCCAGCCGGGCCAGCAGACTGCTCTTGCCGATGCCCTGGGGCCCGGAGAGCACCAGGATGTGATCGAACTTGCAGCCCGGCTCAAAAACCCGGCGCACCGCGGCGCAGAGAGTCTTGCGGGTGACGGCGCGCACATAGGGCGTGTCCGGAGCCCCCAGGTAGTCGATCAGCAGGCTGTCCACCCGGAGCGTCCCGTCCCAGGGCTCCAGCCCCTGAAAAAAGCGCAGCACCGGATGAAAGGCCCGGGCGTCCGTCTGGGCCTCCAGGGCCGTGCTGTAATAGGAGATGGGAAAGGCGGCGTAGCGGCTGTCCACATAACAGATCAGCTGGGCATCGTCCGCGTCCCGCCAGGGCCCCGGCTTCTTCCGCCAGGGCAGGGGCCCCAGCGCCTCAAAGCATTGGGTGAAGCGATTATAGGCGATCTCCGCCAGGGCCGGGTCCAGCTCCAGGATCGTGCTGAGATTCGTCACGTTCTTCTCCACGTTCCCGTTCCGGTCCCGGCTCAGCTGATCCAGCCAGTAGACAAAATTCCCCTGCAGATCGTAGAACTGCCGCTGGGACCTGCGCTGCTCCGCCTCGTGCCGCGCCAGCCGCCGGGCAATCTGGGTCTGCTCCTCGATCTCCCCGTCCGTCATACGGTCCAATTCGTCCTTCATGGGACTCCCTCCTTCGTGGTATCTTGCTATAATTATTTTGTATCTTAATTATACCACATTTTAGGAGGAAAGTCAAGGGGAATGTATCTCAAAAAGCAGCAATACCCGCCGCGTCCTGCGGCGGGTATTGGTTTCGCGGGCAGCGCCCTCTGTTGCTTCAGTTCTCCATCATCAGCTGGATGATCTCCTTATCCGTCTGCTCCATGCCCAGGCGGGCCAGCTTGCCCACGGTGGCGATGGTGTTCTCCACGCCCTTCTTCACGATGCCGTCGCCCCCGAAAAACTGGTTGCCGTCCTCGTACATGGCCAGGCCCAGCAGGCCCGCGTCCACGGCGGCGGCGATCTTGGCGGCGCAGCTGGCCTTGGCCCCGTCGCAGATGATGCCGGAGGTGACGGCCACGGCGTTGACGATGGTGTGGGCGATCATCTCCACCCGGCCCCCCTTGAGCCAGGCCAGGCCCGCGCCCGCCCCGGCTCCCGCGCTGACGGCCCCGCAGTAGGCGGACAGCCGCCCGATGCCGGTTTTCAGGTGGGTGGTGACCAGGTTGGACACGCAGAGGGCACGGAGCAGCTCCTCATGGGAAATCCCGTTCTCTCTGGCGTAGACGATCACCGGCACCGAGGCGGTGATGCCCTGGTTGCCGGAGCCGGAGTTGATGACCACCGGCAGCTCGCAGCCGTTCATCCGCGCGTCGCTGGCGGCGGCGGCCCAGGCCCGCATCCTGTAATTGATGTCGTACTCCCGGCCCCGCAGCACGGTCCTGCCGATGTTGGCCCCGTAATTCCCCCGCAGACCCTCGGCGGCGATGGCCATGTTGTAGGCGATCTGCCGCTCCAGGACCTCCCGGACATCCTCCGGGTTTACGGTTTCTGCGAATTCCACGATGCCCTCCACGGACAGGCAGGCCCGGTCCGTCAGGCCCTCGTCGATCTGCTCGGTGATCTCCTTTTCCAGCAGGGTCTCTCCGTTGCGCTTCACCGTCACCAGGTTCGTGTGGTAGTCCACGATCCGGGTGAAGGCGCTGTCCGCCCCGTGAAAGGCGGTGATCATGATGTCGAAGATATGGCCGGTGTCCGCGTGCCGGACCTCGATGGGGGTCCTCGCCAGGTAGGCCGACATCTCCGCGATCTCCGGGGCGCTGACCCGGGAGAGGACCTCCAGCTCCGCATCGGCGTCTCCGCCCACGACCCCCGCGGCAGCGGCGGCGGGGATGCCCCGCAGACCGCCGGTGTGGGGGACCACCACGCTCTTGACGTTCTTGATGATGTTGCCGCTGACCTCGATCAGCAGGCGCTCCGGCTCCGCCCCCAGCACCGCCCGGGCCTTGGCGGCGGCGTAGGCGATGGCGATGGGCTCGGTACAGCCCATGGCGGGCTTCAGCTCCTCCTTCAGGATCTGGATGTAATTTGCGTAGCAGGGGTCGGTAGCTTTCATGTTCGTTCTCTCCTGTCTGTTGCTTCCGGTAGGGTATTGCCCCGGGCCGGCGGCCAACGGCCGCTCCTACGGGGCAGGATCGTATTCGCCGTATTCGCAGCCCACATGGGCGGTCTCCAGCTCGTCCACCAGGGTCAGGACCCCGTGAAGCTTCTCCCAGAGGCGGACCGTGCCCCGGCCGGTGCCGCCGTTCCAGAGGCGATTGTGCTTTTTGCTTCCGTCCGGGGCCTCGTAGTTCACCAGCAGCATCTCGTCCTTGGGGCAGAAGATTTCCGTCTCCATGAGGGCGTGGACGGTCTCCTGCCGGACCCGCCAATGGACCAGCTCCTCCCCTTCCTCGAAGGAGAACTCGGTTTTCACGTTGAGCCAGAGATGGGAGAAGTTGAAGTCGTATTCCCGGCCCTCGTAGCAGAAGGCCCCCAGCAGGCGGCGGTCCAGGGGGACGAAATAAATCTGCGGACGTCCGCCGCCGATGTCGAAGGCGGAGTGCTCCAGCCGCTTTCCGGTCTTTTTGCTGACCAGGTCACTGGAGGCCAGCCAGACCCAGGGGCTGGTGAAGTCCCGGCCCCAGTTCTTGTCGGCGTAGCCAAAGCAGCGCTCCGGGCTGACGGTATAGCGCCGCCCGTTATAAGTGATCTCGCCAGAATAGGCGGTCTTCATGCCCTCTGCGTGCCAATACATGGCGAAGGCCTCCGCGTCCCGGAGGGGCTTGCTGGCCCCGTAGCCCACGTTGAAGGCGATCTGCTTGTCCAGGCGCAGGTCCCAGGACAGGCTGCCGCTGTCGCACATCCACTCAGGATGGGCCGCGGCCTGCTCCGGGGTGACGGATACGCTGCCCCGCAGCGCCGTCTCGGAGGCCAGACAGTCGGCGGCCTCGATGCGATAGGGGGCCTCGCCGTGCAGCTTCACGTCCTTCCAGGGGAAGAAGCGGTGGAGCTGGGCATGGTCCTGCCCCCAGGTTCCGGCCTTCACCATCAGATAGGACGGCCGCTTGCCCGCGGCCTGATTGGCGGGGAGCTGGCCCAGGACGGGCTCGTCCTCCGCCAGGGCGGGATTGCAGAGGAAGAATTCGATGAAAAACGCCTTGTCGGCCCCGGTCTCGGCGTCCTGGGCCGTGAAGGAATGCCACCACCAGTCGTAGCCCTTATGGGCCAGGGGGCCGTGGAGCATACAGGCGTCGCGGGTGATATCGTGATGATCGATCACGGCTTGTACCTCCCTGACGGGCTCTGCTCAATATTGGTATTTCCGCTGCTTGGCGACCCAGAAGATCACCGTCACCGCCGTGGCGGCCAGCTCCGCCGCCACCAGGGAGATCCAGATCCCGTCCAGGCCGAAGACCAGGGGCAGCAGCAGCACCGCCGCGATCTGGAACACCATGGTACGCAAAAAGGAGATGGCGGCCGAGCTGCGGCCGTCGTTCAGGGCCGTGAAGAAGGAGGAGCCGAAGATGGGCACGGCGGCGAAGGGGAAGGAGAAGGAGAAGATGCGGAAGGCCCGCAGGGTCATGCGCATGAGCAGCTCGTCGTAGCCCACGTAGAGCACGGACAGCGGCCTTGCCAGCAGCTCCCCCGCCGCCAGCATGATCGTGGCGAAGCCGGAGATGATCAGCAGGCCCTTGCGCAGCAGGCTGCGGAGCTCCTTCGTGTCCCGGGCCCCGTAGTGGTAGCTGATGATGGGCGCCGTGCCCACGGAGAAGCCCACGAAGATGGAGATAAAGATGAAGCAGACGTACATCAGGACCCCGTAGGCCGCCACGCCGTCCTCCCCGGCGTATTTCATCAGCTGGGCGTTGTAGAGCATGCTGACCACGGACATGGAGATATTGGAGACGAACTCCGAGGCGCCGTTGCTCAGCACCTTCCACAGAGCGCGGCCGTCGAAGCCGGCCTTGCCGATCCGCAGCAGGCTTTGGTTGGGCCGCAGGAAATACAGCACCGGCAGCAGGCCGCCCACGCACTGACTGGCCACCGTGGCGATGGCCGCGCCCTCCACCTCCCAGCGCAGGACGCCCACCAGCAGCCAGTCCAGCAGCATATTGGTGCAGCCGGCGGCCAGGGTGACGTAGAGGCCCATCTGGGGCTTTTCCGCGGTGACGTAGAAGCTCTGGAACTCGAACTGCAGCATCAGGGCCGGCAGACCCAAAAGGATGATCCGGCCATAGCGGACGCAGTCCGGCAGCAGGGTATCGTCGGCTCCCAGAGCCCGGGCCACGGGCTCCAGCACCAGCTCCCCCGCCGCCGCGATCAGCAGCGCGACGGCGACGGTGATGTAGACCAGCATGGAGAAGAGGCTCCGGGCCTGCTGGGGCTTCCCCTCCCCCAGCAGCTTGCCGATCAGGGCGCTGCCGCCGGAGCCCACCATGAAGCCCAGGCCGCCCAGCAGCATCAGGAAGGGCATGATGAAGTTGACCGCCGCGAAGGGGGTCTTGCCCACATAGTTGGAGATGAAGTAGCCGTCCACCACGCCGTAGATGGAGGTAAAGACCATCATCAGGATGGAGGGCAGGGAGAAGCGGAGCAGGCGTCCGTAGCTGAAGTGGTCGGACAGACGGATGCTCATGGCTGCGGATCGTTCCTTTCAAAGTATTTCCGGGCGAATTCCGCCACCGCGGGGGCCAGGGCCTTCAGCTCCCAGTCCGTGGTGTTGACGATCAGATGGCAGGACTCCCGGCTGCCCCAGCGATCCCCCGCCACCAGCTCCCGGATGGAGGCGCGGCTGCGGTCGATGCGCTTCATCTGCTTTTCGATCTCCTTGTCGCTGAGCTGCTCCGATTCCGCGGCCCGTTCCCGGCAGCGGCGGAGCTTTGCCTCCCGGTCCGCGCAGACGAAGATCCGGAAGGGGTCCAGCTCCCGCAGGAAAAAGTCCGCGTTGCGGCCCACGATGACGCAGTCCCGCCCCGTCCGGCCGATCCGCTCGATGACCTCCTTCTCCTTGACCAGCAGCTCCGTGCTGGGAGCGGTGGAGACGGTAAAGCTGCGGCGGAAGCTGAGGGGCACCGTCCACCACTCGTGGCGCTCCAGGACGGCCTGCACATAGTCCGCGTCCATGCCCTCCTCCTTGGCCACTGTGTCGATGATCTCCCGGTCGTAGTAGTCCCAGCCCAGCACGTCAGCCAGGCGCTTGCCCAGCTCCCGCCCGCCGCTGCCGAACTCCCGGCTGATGGTAATGATACGCATAACTGCCTCCTGTCTGACAATTGTTTCGGCGGGTCGTCCCGCCCGGTCCGGGCCGCCTCAGAAGCGGGCCCGCAGCTCCTCGATCACATGGGCCGTGCTGCGCTCCACCGCGCCCTCCCGGAAGGGATTCTCCAGCCCGCCCAGCTCCAGCAGCTCAAAGTAGCCCCTGGTGCCGCCGGCCCGACAGAGCCTCAGGTAGTCCGCCCAGGCGGCTTCCCTGTCGGTCTTCATGCGGCCGTAGTACTGGAAGGCGCAGAGCTGGGCCAGGGCGTATTCGATGTAGTAGAAGGGATAGAGGAAGATATGCTGCTTCTGCATCCAGAAGCCGCCGCCCTCCAGGAAGGGCTCCCCGTCGTAATCCCGCCAGGGCATGTAGATCCGTTCGATCTCCCGCCAGACCTGCCGGCGCTCAAGGGCGGTCATTTCGGGCTTGGCGTAGACCCGGTGCTGGAACTCGTCCACGCTGACCAGATACGGGATGGTGCAGAAGGCGTCCAGCAGATGGGCGGTCAGGTACTTCCCGCTGTTTTCGCCGAAGAACTCCCCCATCCAGGGATAGGCGAAGTGCTCCATGGACATGGAGTGGATCTCGTTGACCTCCGCGGTGGACAGGCGCAGATCGGCGACGGGGATGGATCGCAGGCTCAGATAGCCCTCGAAGGCATGACCGGCCTCGTGGGTCAGCACGTCCACGTCGGCGCTGGTGCCGTTGAAGTTGGAGAAGATGAAGGGGGCCTTGTAGCCGGAGAAATAGGTCATATAGCCGCCCATGCGCTTGCCGGGGCGGGTCTCCAGATCGAAGAGCCCGTACCGCACCATGAAGTCAAAGAACTCCCCGGTCTCCGGGCTCATCTCCCGGTACATCTTCTGCGCCTTGGCCACCAGCTCCGCCACGCTCCCCTCGGGATCCGCGTTGCCCTCCGGGAAGATCAGCTTTTCGTCGTAGAAGCGGAGCTTGTCCAGGCCCAGGCGGACGCGCTGCCGCTCCCGCAGCTCCGCCACCGCCGGGGTGACGACCCGGCGGACCTGGTCCCGGAAGGCCGCAGCGTCCGCCTGGGTGTAGTCGAAGCGGCGGCGCTGGAGATAGGCAAGGTCGGTATAGCTGGCATAGCCCAGGGTCTTCGCCATCTTGTCGCGGAGCTGTACCAGCTCGTCGTACTGGGCGTCCAGCTTGGGGCTGATGGATTCGTAGAGCTTCGCCCAGGCGTGGAAGGCCTCCCGGCGCTCGTCGCGGTCGGTACTCTCCATGTGCTTGAGCAGGCCGTAGAAGTTGCACTTTTCGCCCCGGAACTCCGTGGCGGCCATGGCGCTGTCCTTCTGGTACTGCTGCTTGAGCTCCCCCTCCCGGATCACCTCGGGGATGATGCGCTCGTCGGAGCTCTTCAGGGCGGCGTCCACCATGCGGAAGAACTGCGTGCCGAGCTCCTTCTCGAGCTCCGGCCGGAAGGGACTCGCGGCCAGGGCCTCGTTCCAGCGCTTGCGCAGGGGGATCAGGGCCGCAAAGCCCTTGCGCAGAGCCGCGATCTCCCCGTCATAGAATTCATCCGCGGTGTCGATGGTGTTTCGGACCGAGCAGATCGAGAACAGGGTCCCGGCGGCCTCCTCCTTTTCCTGCAAATCAAAGAAGATCCTCCTGGCCTCTGCGGCGTCGGCGGCCCGGGTCATGGCCTCGGCGGCGTTCTCATAGGCGGCCCTGAGGGCTTCCATGTCCGGCCGCAGATAGGGCATATCCTGAAATTTCAACATCTCCATGTTCGTTGGTCCTTTCCTTTCCATTCGGGTTTTTGGAACCGCGGCATGCGGCTGCCCGCTGCGCAGTTCTGTTTTTGCTTTCGGTTCTATTATACATGAAGCGCGTCCATAAGTAAACCATGAAATCAGCGGATTTCCCCTTCGATCGGCGGGTTCCCCTTCGATCGGCGGGTTTCCCCGTTTGACGGCAAGAAAAGCCCGCGGAGCCGAAGCTCCGCGGGTCTTGTTTGCCAGTGAACAATTTTTTCAGCTTGCGCGGGTTTTACGACGGAAATGCAGCCTTGACCGCGTCCACATAGTGGAGCAGGGCGTTGAACAGCTTCAGCTCCGCAGCCGTGGCATCCGGATTCAGCCGGGCCTCCCGGGCGTAGCCCTCCACGGACCAGGTCAGCGGCGTGCCGGTCTCTTCGCCGTCCGCC
>JAFWPP010000006.1:0-22827 GCA_017509485.1 Oscillospiraceae bacterium
CCCCGGGAGGCTGGCGGCGCAGGGTGGCGCACACTGTGCGCCGCTACAGGCGGGGCGGCTGCCTGTCGACCCGCATCCGCCGTCTCCGGTTACCTGTTCCCTCCCGGATATACTGTGTTCCGAACTTTTTTGACACGCTGCAGCCGCCGCGTTCCGTTTGGAACGCGGCGGCTTTTATGCGGTTTATGGGATCAGCCGGGGAGCTTCATGGTGATGTTCTGGAAGCTGGCGCCGCAGCCGTCGGCAAAGACGCAGATGTGTGCGCCGTCGGTGGAGTGGGAGATGCGGCAGCTCAGAGCCTTCGTCCTGTCGATGTAGAGCACCACGATCTCGTTTTCACAGACCAGCTTCACGTGGTGGACCGCGGATTCCTTGAATGCAAAGCGTGTCAGAGCCACGGGATCCATATCCCGGAGATCTTCGATTTCATAGCCCTCATAGTGGATCTGATCCCGACCGGCGTCCAGACACAGAGCGGTATAGGTGGGATCCTTCTCGCTGCCGCCGAAGGCAAAGCCCACGCGGCCGTCCCCGTCGAGCGTCACATCGCATTCCAGCAGCACGGACGCAGGTCTGGTCCCCATGTCGGCCAGGGCGTAGACGTCGTCCTTCGGCGAGAGCGTGATGTTGTTGTCGCTGATCTTGACGCCGCCCTCCTTTTTCACCGCCCGGAAGGGCTTGTCCGCGGTGAAGTAGTCAGCGTAGGTCTCCGGCGCGTCGACGCCGAGGGTCTTGTCCTCATGCTGGACCAGCTGGTGGTTGAGTACGCTTCCTGCCCACTGATAGACGCCGGAGTCCCCGCTCAGGCCGGCTCTGCCGAGCCAGCCGCAGAGATAGGTGTCGTCGTTCATCCGGGCGGTCTTTGCCGCGTAGAACACAAAACCGTTGCCGCTCATCTGGCCCTGGCCGTCCAGGATATTGTCCGCCGGGGCGGTGAAGGGGCCGTTCATGGACTCGCCGATGGCGTAGTAGGTGACGCAGTCCCAGCTGTAGGTGAGGTACCAGGTGCCGCCGATGTTGAACAGGTCGGGGCACTCCAGCATGTACTGGGCCATGGGGGCGTAGATGGGACCCTGGAATTCCCAGGTTTTCAGATCCTCGGAGGTATATTTGGCCACGACGCCGCCCAGGACGTTGTCTCTGGCCGCAATCAGCAGCCAGTAGCACTGATCCTCCTCTACCCAGAACACCTCGGGATCCCGGAAATCGTCATGGGAATAGTTCTCCGGGGCGAAGAAGGTGTCCTCAGGCTGTTTGGTCCAGGTCTCACGGTCAGGGCTGGTGGCATGCATGACACACTCGCGGCCCATTCCGCTGTTGCCGGTGTCGTTGTGGCCGGTGTAGAACAGATGGTACAGGCCGTTTTGGTCCTGCATGACGGAGCCTGTGCCGAGGGCCGGATCCGGCTCAGTCATCATGCCGTAGTTCAGAGCCATGCCGAGATCCTCGTAGCCCACCAGATCGTCGGTCCGGTAGCGATAGATCGGATGGTAGCCCTGGCCGTTGTGGTCGGTGTCATAGAGGTAGTAGAGCTCCAGCATGCCGTCGCCGGTGACGAAAGGCATGGTGTCGCCTACGTATGCGCCTTCCGGCGCGGGGAAGAGCTGATAGGGGACCGCGGCATAGGGCTCGTCCGGGAGGGTGCCCGGTCCGCCGCAGGCGGTCAGCAGCAGGGCTGCCAGCAGCACCACCGCCAGAATTCCGGTTTTGTTCATAGCGGGAACGTCCTTTCTGAATATCGTTTTGGGTGGAATAAAACAGCACGTCTTACATTTACAAATATAGCTGTGCAAATGCACAATGTCAACCTGTTTTTTCAAATTATCTAAATGATTTTGCACACATCTCCGCCCGGCGTGATAAAAGGGGCCGAATGCCCGGGCGGGACTTTCCGGAGATCCCGAAGAACCGTCCTGCAGCGGGAAAAAGAATTTGACATTTCTGCGCGCCTATGATAAAATCGTATATTATAGTATTTCGATGGTTGTATGAATAATTGCTGAGGGATGAATCATATGAAAGTCACGATTCAGGACATCGCGGATGAGCTTGGGATCTCCCGAAACACTGTTTCAAAAGCGCTCAACAACAGCGAAGGAATCGCCGCCGACACGAGAGAAAGGATCCTCCGAAAAGCGGTGGAGATGGGCTACAAGCAGTTTTCTTACGTCCGGTCCATGTCCGAGCTGAGCCTGGAGCCCCAGGAGCGGTCAGCCGCCGGGCCGAGCGATGAAGGGGAGATCGCGCTGCTTACCTCCTACCATCTCGAGGGCTCCCACTTTGCCCTGACCATGATTGACCGCCTGCGCACGGAGCTGGCCAACTTCGGCTACACGCTGACACCCTACTACGTCTCCCGGGAGGATCTGAAGCATAAGCAGCTCCCCTATCCGCTTCCGACCGAAAACACGAAGGCGCTCGTCTGCTTTGAGATGTTCGATCGGGATTATGACGACATGCTGTGCGCTTTGAATATGCCGCTGCTCTTTGTGGACGGACCGAGTCCTCATAACGGCCACACGCTCTTGGCGGACTGTATCCTCATGGACAACGTGAAAGCTCTGATGGAGCTGGCCCATGAGATGCTGGAAAACGGGAAAGAACGCATCGGCTTCATCGGCGACGTCACCCACTGCAAATCGTTCTTCGAGCGCTACAGCGCGATGCTTCTCGCCTTTTCGCGGGCACACAAGCCCACAGACAGCTTATGCTTCATCAACAGCAATGATCCGATCGAACTTTATTTCGTGCTGTCGAACCTGGAGGAACTGCCGGATCTGTTCTTCTGCGCCAACGATTCCGTTGCGATCGATACCATGAATATTCTCCAAAAGCTCGGCAAATCCATCCCGGAGGACGTAATGATCTGCGGCTTTGACGACTCGGAAGAATCCCGGCATGTATCGCCCACCCTCACCACGGTCCACATCCACACGCAGTCCATGGCCTACGTGGCGGCGCAGATGCTGATCTCCCGCATCCAGGAACCGACCCTGGAAACCCGGACGGTCTACCTGAACACGGATCTGATCCGGCGGGAATCCACCCGGCTCCGTACCGGAAACACGGGGAACTGACGAACCCGGGCGCTGACGCAAAGAAGGATATCAATCTATAAAAAGATGAAACACAGGATTTGAACACCTCGTACGGCGCGGCTCGGTATGACGGCAGACCGCGCGGTACGGGGTGCTGCGTTTTTGATTTACAGAAGCCGGAACGGATCCCCCGGCGGCGCCCGCTCCGCGCCGCGCCGGCGGCAGGACCGGTTTTGAAATGCCCGGAAGATTGCATACACCGGGGCCGCTGCATACGCCTCCCGAAAGGGAGTGCATACACCTTGCATACACCCCCGAACAAAAAACAGTCGGACTCCAACGTGATCGGAAGCCGCGCCGGAAGGACGCTTCGGATCTATGATGTTTCCGCCGAAGAAATCCGGGAAAAAGAGCTTCCGCCGCATCTGATCCTGGAGCAAACGGCCGGCATCCTCTGTATTGAGATCTTTGACCGCGATTATCTGAAAATGCTTTGCGATCTCAGAATACCGGTCCTCACTGTGGACGGCTTTGCGGGCATGTCTTATGAGGTGGCACAGTGCGACTATGTATCCATGGAGAATATCGCAACGTCGAAGGCGCTGACCGAACATATGCTGCGCCAGGCCGCGAAAGCGATCGGCTTTGTAGGTGATTGCCGGCACTGCAACAGCTTTTATATTCGTTGGCAGGGCTATCGGCTTGCACTTTCGGATGCGGGACTTCCCTATGACCCGGCCTGCTGTATCCTGTCGGACGACGCGGAGCCCTACGGTGATCCGGTTTGGGTGGAGACGAAACTCCGAATGATGTCAAAGCTTCCGGACGCTTTTTTCTGCGCCAACGATTTTCTCGCCTTGCATCTCATGACCGCGCTGAAGCATATGGGCCTCTCGATCCCAACGGACGTCATGGCTGCCGGATTCGACGGTTCCCCGGAGTCCGCAGTGGTGACGCCGGCATTGACGACTGCCAGCATTCCAAGTCTGAGCATCGGCCGTATGGCCGCCGCCAGCCTGTTGAACCATATTGAACAGCCATCGCGCCCGCCGCTTTTCTCCCTTGCTGCCACCACCCCCATCTACCGCGCCAGCACAGATCGGCAGGCTCTGAAGGAATAACAAAGTGAAGGCAAAACAAACACGCCGGATAAATACGGGCTGATCTCACCCGTAGTTGTCCGGCGTGTTTGTTCTTTCCTGTATGGTATCGGCGTCACAGACCGGGATAATCAAAAAACCAGACAAATCCAAGCGCCCCGCCGACCGGTCGGGGGTTCGGATTTGTCTGGTTTGGTGCCGGTAGCCGGAGTCGAACCGGCACGCCATCGCTGGCGGCGGATTTTGAGTCCGCTACGTCTACCAATTCCATCATACCGGCGGGTACAGGGGGATTATAATATATGCTTGCGGGAAAATCAAGCGTTATTTTTCAGCGCCGTCATGCCGACTCGTTCTGCTTGGTCTGGATGTACGCGGGGATTTGGGCGGGCTGGAGCTCCAGGGCGCCGGCGAATTCGTCGTACAGCAGGCGTTTGGCCTCCCGGAGGAAGGTTTCGTCAACCACGTGGAGGGCCTTCCCGTCCGCCTGGCGCAGCTCCTTATGGGCGTTGAGGGTTTTGATGAGGACGATCAGATCCCGGCACTGGTTGCTCCGGAGCAGGGCGTCGAAGCTGGCTTTCCGGGCCTGGGGGTCATCCTCCCAGGCGGTGGGGATCTCGTCGATGTCCGCGATCAGCTGATCCACCTCTTCCCGGGAGAGCACCGGCCGCATTTTCGCCGTCAGCCGGTCGTTATCCACTGGGACGTAGATCAAAGAGCTGTTCTGATAGACCGGCTTCAATACGTAGTACTTTTCCCGGGTGCGGCCAACGCGCATGGTGGTGATATCCTGAATCAGGCAGACGCCGCTGCCGCCGTAATGGATTTTTTCGTTGACACTGTACATGAAGCGCTCCTTTCACCGGGGAAGCCGACTATCCACCTGTTTATTATATCACATTTTTTTTCGAAATCCAAGTAAAAATCTATGCTTTTCCGCAAAGTTTTTTCAAAAACCTCTTGTCAAGCGCGGCAAAATCCTGTAAACTATAAGGACAATTTTGCGGAAATGAGGTTCTCACACCATGGAATGGCTGGAGCTCACCATTGAATCCGCGTCCCGCGGCATCGGCCTGCTGGAGGCGGCGCTGACGATGAATGGCTTTGACAGCTTTATCATTGACGACGAAGCGGAATTTCATACCTTTTTGGAGACCAACCGGGATTACTGGGACATCGTGGACGAGGAGCTGGAAAAGAGCCTGGACGGGGTCTCCCGGGTACGGCTCTATCTGGAGGACGGCCGCGGCGCCCCGGAAGAAATCGCCCGCCTTCGGGAACTGCTGGCGGGGCTGCCGAAGGCCTATCCCGACGCGGGGCTGGGCAGCCTGGAGCTGCGTCTGGCCAACGTGAAGGACGAGGACTGGGAGAACAACTGGAAGCAGTTCTATCAGCCCATCCCCATCGGGGAGAAGCTGCTGGTGGTGCCAAAGTGGATGGAGCCCGACCGCTCCGAGGGCCGGATCCCCGTGCTGCTGGACCCGGGCATGATCTTTGGCACCGGCGCCCACGCCTCCACCCAGATGTGCATGCTCCGGCTGGAGGAGCTGATCCGGGGCGGCGAGGAGGTCCTGGACCTGGGCAGCGGCAGCGGCATCCTCTCCATCACAGCCCTCCGGCTGGGCGCGGCGCACGCCACCGGCGTGGACGTGGACCCCAAGGCGGAGGACATCGCCCGGGAGAACGCGGCCATCAACGGGCTGGGCCCGGACCGCTTCACCGCCGTCACCGGCAACGTCATCACCGGCCAGGCGGCCCTGGCGGAGCTGTTCTCCAAGACCTACGACATCGTCTGCATGAACATCTTTGCCGACGTGATCATCCCCATGGCCGCGGTGCTGCCCCGCTTTATGACGAAGAAGACCCGCCTGATCTGCTCCGGCGTGCTGGAAAACCGCTATGAGGAGGTCCGTGCCGCCATCGAGGCCGCGGGTTTGCGGATTACGGGGCTCCAGATCCTGAACGACTGGTGCTGCTTCACGGCGCAAAAGGGGGAGTGAGCGTGCGATCCTTATCCTATCGCTCCAGGACCAGACTCAAAAAGGGCCTGAAGCTCGTCCTGGCGGGGCTGGGAGCGCTGCTTTTGCTGGTGCTGCTCTTCGCGGTCTTCCTGGGCCGCTATGTGGTCTACACCCCGGAGGGCGCCCGTCTGGACTTCAAGCGGAATACGGCCCGGGACGTGGAGCTTCCCGACGCTCAGCCCACGCCCTCGTCCCCCATCGAGAGTCTGGAGATCGAATTTGCCGACCCGGGCGAGCGAAACCGGGAGACCACGGCTGTCAGCGGCGTCTACATCGACCTGGAGATGCTCCAGGACCCGGAGGCTGTGCTGGAAGCGGTCAAGGAGCTCAGCGCGCCCTGCACGGTGTTGATGGATCTGAAGGGCGGCAACGGCTCCTTCTACTACAGCACCGGCATCGACGGCGCCCAGCAGGCCGCCATCGACATCGGCACCGTGGACGCGGTGATTTCCTATCTGCGCAGCCACGGCTTCACCATGGTGGCCCGGATCAAGACCTTCCAGGACTCCAACTTTGCCCTGAATCACATCGTCAGCAGTCTGCGGACCGCCAGCGGCGCGCTCTGGGTGGGCAACGGCTTTTACTGGCTGGATCCGGCCAGCGATACGGTGGTGGCCTATCTGAAACAAATCGCCCGGGAGCTGGCGGAGAAGGGCTTCAAGGAGATCGTCTTCGACGATTTCCGCTTTCCCAACGGCACCCAAATCGTCTATACCTCCGACAAGAACCGCTCCGATCTGATCGCGGGGGTGGCCACGGACCTGCTGAATTTCTTTGCCAGCAGCAACATCACCATCTCCTTCGGCAATCCCAACGCGGACTTTGCCCTGACCGGCGCCTCCCATGTGTACCTCTCCGGCGTCACGGGCTCCGGCGTCAGCGCCGCGGTGAAGGGCTATTCCCGGCTTTCGGATCTGCAAAACCAGCTGGTTTTCCTCACGGGCTCCAAGGACCGCCGCTTTGACGACTACCAGGTGCTGCGTCCCCTGCTGAGCAAGGTCGTGCAATGAGAAAGCCTTGACTTTCTCTGCGCGGCGTGCTATAATCCCAAACGTACATCAATAAATCATCAATGGAGGGAAACTCATGATCCAGATCACCACCCTCGAGACCCGCAATCTCTGCCAGAGCGCCAAGAACGGCGGCTGCGGCGAGTGCCAGACCTCTTGCCAGTCTGCCTGCAAGACCAGCTGCGGCATCGCCAACCAGAACTGCGAGAACGAGAAGAAGAACTAATCAAATGTAAAAAAGCCGCCGTTGGCCGGCGGCTTTTTTACACCTTATCCGTAGGGGCCGATGCCTACATCGGCCCTTTCGTCAAGTACGGAGAAACCTATATGATCCATCAATACAAACTCAACGGATACAACATCGTCCTGGACGTCTGCTCCGGCTCCATCCACCTGGTGGACGAGATCGCCTACGATCTGATCACGGGCTGGGAGACCGAGGACCGGGACGCCCTGATCGCCCGGCTGGCGGCGCGGTACGCCGACAAGACCGACGAGGCGGAGCTGAACGGGGCCTGGGAGCAGATCAGCGCCCTGAAGGAGGCCGGCAAGCTCTTCACCCCCGATACCTACGAGCCCATGGCGGGGCAGCTGAAGGCGAAGACCTCCGGGGTGATCAAGGCCCTCTGCCTCCACGTGGCCCACAGCTGCAACCTCAACTGCTCCTACTGCTTCGCCTCCCAGGGCAAGTACCACGGGGACCGGGCCCTCATGTCCTTCGAGGTGGGCAAGCGGGCCCTGGACTTCCTGGTGGAGCACTCCGGCAGCCGGAAGAACCTGGAGGTGGACTTCTTCGGCGGCGAGCCGCTGATGAACTTCCAGGTGGTGAAGGACCTGACAGCCTACGCCCGGTCCATCGAGAAGAAGGCGGGCAAGCGTTTCCGCTTTACCCTCACCACCAACGGCATGCTGGTGGACGAGGAGGTCATCGACTTCGCCAACCGGGAGTGCCACAACGTGGTCCTCTCCCTGGACGGCCGGAAGGAGGTCCACGACCGCTTCCGGGTGGACTATGCCGGCAAGGGCAGCTGGGAGCGGATCGTGCCCAAGTTCCAGCGCTTCGTCGAAGCCAGAGGCGGCAAGGGCTACTATATGCGCGGCACCTTCACCCACTATAACCCGGATTTTCTGAAGGATATCCAAGCCATGCTGGAGCTGGGCTTCACGGAGCTCAGCATGGAGCCCGTGGTCTGCGCCCCGGAGGATCCCGCGGCCCTGACGGAGGCGGATAAGCCCGTCGTCATGCAGCAGTACGAGGACCTGGCGAAGCTCATGCTGGAGCGGGACCGGGAGGGCCGGCCCTTCACCTTCTACCACTACATGATCGACCTCACCGGCGGCCCCTGCATCTATAAGCGGATCTCCGGCTGCGGCTCCGGCACCGAGTATATGGCCGTCACCCCCTGGGGCGACCTCTATCCCTGCCACCAGTTCGTGGGGGAGGAGAAGTTCAGGCTGGGCGACATCTGGACCGGCGTGACAAATCACGAAATCCAGGACCGGTTCGCCGCCTGCAACGTCTACGCCCGCCCCGAGTGCCGGGACTGCTGGGCCCGGCTCTACTGCTCCGGCGGCTGCGCCGCCAACGCCTGGCACGCCACGGGGAAGATCACCGGCACCTATCAGTACGGCTGCGAGCTCTTCAAAAAGCGCATGGAGTGCGCCCTGATGCTGGCGGCGGTCCGCCAGCTGAAAGGCGATCCTTCCCGCCCGTAGAGCATACGAAAGCCACCGGAACGGCAAAGCTGTCGTTCCGGTGGCTTTTTGTTTCCCTGCCCGCGGTCCGCTCAGAAACGGACGGTCCGCGGGGCCTCGGTGAAGGAGGAGAAAACGGCGGTCCCATGGGTGAAATACAGGACCTCGGTGTTGTCGTCCTTCTCGTCGTACATGCGGCGCAGCATGGGATAGGCGTCCAGCATGTGCTTTTTGGCCTCGATCCGCTCGTCGGGCGTCAGTTCCCCGGAGACCCGGAGCCACCTGCCGTCCATAAAGGCGCAGAGCTCGGCCTTGGGATTGGCGTGGAGCTGGTGGGAGACGGGCTTGACCTTGCCGGTCTGGATGTAGAGCTTTCCCTCGAAGAGCTCCGCGGTACCGAAGGGCCGGACCCGGGGCTGGTCTCCCTCCACGGTGGCGAGATAATAGGTCCCCGCCTGCTTGAGGAATGCAAGGATTTCTTCCATTGTACGTACCTCCTGTTTGTATTGTTGGTTTCAATTATCAGATTTTCTCGCTGTTTTCTGCACGCCCCAGATGCCCAGCAGGATCAACAGGATGCAGACCAGGCTGAGCCGGGAGAAGGGCTCGTGGAGCACCAGGACCCCCGCAAAGACCGAAACGGCGGTGGTGAGGTTGGCAAAGACCGTCTCCCGGGCCAGGGGCAGCTTCGTCAGGGCGTAATTGGAGAGGAAGAAGCTCAGGACCGAGCAGCCCAGGGCCAGGAAGAGCACCGACAGCAGATAGGGCATCCCGGCAAGGGGAGCGACATAAAGCTTGAGATCTCCCTTGCACTGGATCAGAGCCAGCGCCGTAAAGACTACCGCCCCCATGCCCGTCATGGCGTAGGTCCGGGCGAAGGGGGAGACCCGGCCGGAGATGCCCCGGGCCAGCAGGGAGTAGGCGGAGCCCGCCAGCACCGCGATCACGAGGCAGAGCACGCCCAGCCAATCCAGGGTGCCGGAGCTGCGGGTCATGAGGCCGATGCCGATGACGCCGCCCACGGAGAGCAGGCTGAAGAACAGCTGTCCCGGGCTGGGCCGCTCCCGGAGGATGGGGGCTGCCGCCAGGGTGGAGACCACCGGGATCATGGCGATCATGACCCCGGAAAAGCCGGTGGTGGAATGGAGAATTCCGTACTGCTCCCCCAGAAAATAGACCACCGGCTGGGCCAGGCCCAGGGCCAGCAGGGGAAGCAGGTCCTTTTTGACCCGCCGCAGTCCCGCAAGCTGCCGGGGGAATAGCTGCATTACGAAAAAGGAGAGCAGAAAGCGGTGGCTCAGCAGCACGAAGACCGGGGCCGCGTTCAGCCCCGTCCGGGAGGCCAGGAAGCTCAGACCCCAGCAGACGTGGCAGACCAGGGAGGCCAGCAATCCTTTCATCGCCTCACGATCTTGGGTTGATTTCATCGCAGCTCCTTTCTTTTCGCAGCGGCCGCAGCGGGCTTCCGGAACGGAATCATTCGAACTGGCTCGCGTACAGTTTGTAGTAGAAGCCCTTTTGCAGCATCAGGCTCTCGTGGGTGCCCTGCTCCACCACGTCGCCGTCGTTGACCACCAGGATCCGGTCGGCGCTGCGGATGGTGGAGAGACGGTGGGCGATGACGAAGCAGGTCTTGTCCTTCATGAGGCTGCGGATGGCCTTCTGGACCTGGCGCTCCGTGTTGGTGTCCACGTTGGAGGTGGCCTCGTCCAGGATCAGCATGTTGGTGTCGTAGAGCATGGCCCGGGCGATGGTCAGCAGCTGCTTCTGGCCCTTGGAGATGTTGGTGCCGTCCTCGGAGATCACGGTGTTGTAGCCCTGGGGCAGACGCATGATGTAGCTGTGGATCCGGGCGGCCTTGGCCGCCGCCGCCACCTCCTCCATGGTGGCGTTCTCCTTGCCGTAGGCGATGTTGTCGAAGATCGTCCCGCAGAAGACCCAGGTGTCCTGGAGCACCATGGCGTAGCTGCGCCGCAGGCTTCGGCGGGTGTATGTCAGATGATCCCGCTCGTCCACCAGGATCCTTCCGTCCCCCGGGTCATAGAATCGCATCAGCAGGTTGATGATGGTGGTCTTGCCGGCGCCGGTGGGTCCCACGACGGCCACGGTCTGGCCGGGCCGGGCCTCCAGGTTCAGGTCGTGAAGAATCGTTTTCCCGGGCGTGTAGCCGAAGCTGACGTCCCGGGCCTCCACATGGCCACGGCAGTCCTTCAGGTCTTCCGCTCCGTAGAGATCCCCGGCCTCCTCGGGCTGGTCCAGAAGCTGGAAGACCCGCTCCGCGGCGGCCAGGGCGGAGAAGATCTCGTTGATGATGTTGGAAATTTCCGTGATGGGGCCGGAGAACTTCCGGCTGTAGAGCACGAAGCTGGAGATCTGGGCCAGGCCCACGATCCGGTAGAGATAGAGCACCGCGCCGCCCAGACCGATGGAGGCCAGGCCAAAGTTGGAGATCATGCCGATGGTGGGTCCCATGGTCATGCCCATGGCGGCGGCGTCCCGGTAGGCCTCGGCGGCGGTGCGGTTGATGCCGCTGAAGCGGCGGGACATCTCCGCCTCCTGGGCGTAGGCCAGGATGGTCTTTTGTCCCGTGAACATCTCCTCGGCGAAGCCGTTCATCTCGCCGTAGGCTTTGCTGCGCTTGGCGTAGAGGGGGCGGGTCTTTTTGCTCATGCGGCGGGTGAAGAGTATGGAGACCGGGATCGTGAAGAGCATGCAAAGCACCAGCGGGGGAGAGATGATGCACATCATCGTAAAGCTGCCCGCGACAGTGATGGTGGAGGTGAGGATCTGGATCACGTCGGTGGACAGGCTGGTGGAGACCACGTCGATGTCGTAGGAGACCCGACTGATGATGTCGCCGGCCTGGTTGCGGTCGAAGTAGCCCACGGGCAGGGTCATCAGCTTGTCGAAGACGTCCTTCCGCAGGTTCCGCGCCACCCGCTTGCCCACCCGGGCCATGCCGATGTGGACCAGGAAGCTGAGGACGTTGGAGCCCGCGTAGGCCAGCAGCATCAGCAGGGCGTAGCGCAGTACCGCGTCCATATCCACCTGGCCGAGGCCCCGGCGGAAGCCGGCCTCGGCCTCGCCAATGGCCCTGCCCGCGAAGCGGGGCCCCAGCAGATTGCCGAGATTGCTCAGAAGAGCGCAGCAAAGCAGGGCCAGCACCGCCGCGCGATAGCGCAGCAGATAGCCGCCGATGCGCCGCAGGGCGCCCCTGGCGTCCCTGGGCTTGGCCTTCACGCCTCCCCGATCCCCGGGACCCGGCATAATCATCCCTCCTTGCCGTTGACTTTGTAGGGACAAGCATTGCTTGTCCGGTTTGCGCAGCAAACAATCGCTCGCCGAGCGATCCTTCGCAACCGGCAGCTTTCTGTGATTTGCCTTCGGCAAATTGCATTCGTCCCGAATGCCGGACAAGCAATGCTTGTCCCTACAGTGCTACAGCTCTCCCATCTGAATATCGCAGATCTCCTTGTATGCCGGACAGCGCGCCATCAGCTCCTCGTGGCTGCCCAGTCCGATGCAGCGGCCGTTGTCCATCACCAGGATCCGATCCAGCTGCATCACGCTGGAGACCCGCTGGGCGATGAGGATCAGGGTGGCGTCGGGGTGACGCTCCCGGATGGCCCGGCGCATGGCGGCGTCGGTGCGGTAGTCCAGGGCCGAGGAGCTGTCGTCCAGCACCAGGATCTCGGGCCTGGCCGCCAGGGCCCGGGCCACCAGGATCCGCTGCTTCTGGCCGCCGGAGAGGTTGGCTCCCTTGATGGCGGCGGCGTAATCCAGGCCCTCGGGGAGCTGGTCGATGAATTCCGCGGCCATGGCGTCCTCCGCCGCGGCCCGGATCGCTTCCTCCGGGAGGCCCCGGCCGAAGTCGATGTTGCCCCGGAGACTGTCGCGGAAGATCATGTCGTTCTGGAAGGCGGTGCCGAAGCGCTGGCGGAGCTCGTCCTTGGGCCAGCTTCGCAGATCCCGGCCCTCCAGCAGGATCCGGCCCGCCGTGGGATCATAGAAGTGCATCAAAAGGTTGATGATGGTGGTCTTGCCGCAGCCCGTGGGTCCGATGACGCCCAGGCTTTCGCCCCGGCGCAGGCTGAAATGGATGTCCTCCAGGGCCTTTTCCCGGCTCTCGCCCACGAAGCCCTCCTGCTCGGCGCTGTCCGCCCCGTAGCTGAAATCCACATGCTCAAAGCGGATAAAGTCCTCGGCTTCCTCCGGCGGCGCGGCCTGGGCGCCCTCTGCGACAGGCGCCTCGGTTTCCATCTGCAACACCGCGTCGATGCGGTCCGCGCTGGCGCTGGCCTTGCTGAGGGAGACGAAGATGCGGTTGAGGCCCATGACGCCCATGGTGATCATGTTGAAATAGGTCAGAAAGGCCAGGATCACGCCGGGCTTGATGAGGCCGGCGTCCACCCGCCCGGCCCCCAGCCAGACCACAAAGGTCAGCCCCGCGTTGAGGCAGAGCTGCATGAAGGGGCCGGGGATGGCCATGACGGCGGCGGCCCGGATGTCAGTGCGGGTCATTTCGTCGTTGGCTCCGGCGAAGCGGCGCTTCTCGTAGTCCTCCTTGCTCAGGGCCTTGACCACCCGGATGCCGGTGATGCTCTCCCGCATGATGCGGACCACGTCGTCCAGCCGCTGCTGGACCCTGGCGTAGAGGGGGATGCCCCGGGAGGAGATCAGCAGGATCACCGCGACCAGCACCGGCAGCAGCACCAGCAGCACCATGGACAGACGCAGATCCATCAGCATGGCCACCAGCACCCCGCCCACCAGCATAATGGGGGCCCGGACGCAGAGACTCTGGAGCTGCTGCACCGCGGTCTGAACGTTGTAGCTGTCGCTGGTCATGCGGGAGATCAGACTGGGCAGGCCTACGGCGTCGAACTGGGCGCCGGTCAGATTGACGGTCTTTTCAAAGAGCGCCTGGCGCAGCGCATAGCTGATCCGGTGGGCGTTGCCCACTGCCCGGCGGTTGGCCATGACGTTGAAGCTCCGGCAGAGAACGGCGGCCGCGAACATGGTCAGGCCCCAGAGGATCACCCGCGGCAGCTCCTGGGCGGGAACCACATCGTCGATGATGTGCTCGAAAATATAGGGCAGCAGCAGCTCGAACACCGAGCCCAGGAATTTGAGCCCGATGGCCAGGGCAACCGCCCGTTTGTAACGCCCGAGACAGCGGAAGATCAGCTTCATAGGCCGTTCACACTTTCTGTGATTTTATGCGATTATACCATAATCCAAGTCAGAGTGCAAGCGGCGCTTTCGGAAAAAACCGTTGCCTTTCCGGAGCCGATGGTGTATAATAAACTATAATACGATCAAAAAAAGACGGGAGGCGGACAACATGAAGTACGAACGGTTTCAAATCCTGTCGTCCGCCCGTCAGGAGCTGTTTTCTCCGGACAGTCCCGCCTGGGTGAGCCGGGTCCAGCTGAGCCTGGACCTGGAGAGCGGAAAACGCCTGCTCCAGACCCGGCTGGTCAACTGCTCCGAGAAGCAGATCCGCCAGGTCTTCCTGCGGGTGATCTGCCTGGGTGCAAGGCGGGAGCGGCTGGCCCAGCTGGAGCTGGTGCCCATGCCCGGTCTCGCCGCGGGGCCCGGCCGGGTTTTCGGCGACGACAAGCCGGTGGAGATCCCGGTAAAGGGGACCGTATTTGCGGAGGTCTTTGCCCAGCGGGTCCGCTTTGCCGACGGCAGCGCCTGGGACGAGGCCGCGGTGGGGGAATATCTGGCTTTCACGGCGGTGCCGGTCCGGCCTGCGGACCCCCACTATGAGACTCTGAGCGCCCGGGCCCGCTCCGGGAACGTGCGGAACGACTGCTATTTCCGCAGCCAGCAGGGGCTTTGGGTCTGTACCTGCGGCCTGCCCAACAGCCAGCGGAGCCTGCGCTGCGTCCGCTGCGGCGCGGATCGGCTCTGGCTGGAAAAGCATATGGATCCCAACCTGATCGACGCGCCCCCGCCGGAGAAGCGGTCGGAGCCGGCCCCTGTGCCCGTCCCCGCCGTCACGGTGCTTCCCGCCCCCGTCCGCAGCGAGCCCGCGCCGCCCCCCACCATCATCGTTCAGACGCCGCCGGAGCCGGAACCGGAGCCGACGGAAGACCCGGGCGACCGGGCGGGGCGGATCGCCGCCCTGGTGCTGGCCCTGCTGCTGTGCTTGGGGATCGGCGCCTTCTGCGCCGTCCGTTATCTCAAGCCCTGGCTGCGCTACCGGGAGGCGCTGCAGGAGCAGGCGGCGGGCAACTATGAGCAGGCTGCCGCCATATTCAAGGACCTGGGCGATTACCGGGACAGCCCGGAACAGATTCGCCAAAGCCTTCTGCGGAAGGGCCTGAGCCTCATGAACCGGGAAAAATACCAGCAGGCCATGGAGATCTTTGAATCCGTGGACCGACAGGAGCCGCACATCGCCGATTGCCTCTACGCGATGGGGGTCCTGGCCTACAACGACAAGGACCCGGAGACGGCGCTGGAGTACGTGGAACAGCTGCGCGACCGCTTCCCCGACTACGAGAAGACCGGGCAGCTGGCGCAGTACTGTTATTACAGCCTGGGCGCCCGATCCGCGGAGGCGGCGGGGCAGAGCGGCGGGCTGGAGCAGATCAATGCCTATCAGACCGCCATCGACTGGTTCGTCCAGGCCTCCGACTACGAGGACAGCGGCGAGCGGATCCGGGAGTGCCAGTACCGCATTGCCCGGGCTTATTGGGAGCAGGGCGATCAGGTGGAGGCGGTCCTGCGGCTGGACGGGATCCAGGACTACAAGGACGCCGCGGAGCTGCGGCATGAATGGATGTACGACTATCTTCGGGACAACCTGGATACCTATCCGTACAGCGCTGTGGCGCCAGATTGGCTCAACGAGCTGGTGGAGATCGACTATCCCGGCGCCTGGGAGCTCTATAATACGATCAACGAAGCGGCCTGCAGCTTCTACATTGTGGACGCCGAGGGCGTCCGGCTGCAGGAAGCGGTCCACGATCTCTCCGAGGTCTATATTGCCTATTATGTGGAGCCGGATCTGCGCTTCGGCGCGGTGCCGGTGCTGGCCTGCTACGAGCTGCCCGACGGACGGGAGGGAGCGGCCTTCCTGAACGAGGACCACAGCGCCGAGGGCAGACGGGCCTGGAAGGACATCCCCTTTCTCACGGACTGTGAAACGGATGGGACCGTGAGCCTCCGCTTCTATGACGCTCGGGTGGGGGAGAGCGGGACCCCTCTGGCTGAGCTCAATTTCTCCTATGTCCGTACCGCCGAAGCGCCGGCCATGCCCGAGGACGAAGCCCCGGCGTCCACGGGGGAGCAGTCCCCCGACACCAGCGGAGGCTGACGCCATGAAGCTGGATTTTGCCCCCATGGAGGGGATCACGGGCCGGGATTTCCGGGAGCTTCACGCGGCCTGCTTTCCCGGCGTGGACCGCTACTGGCTGCCCTTCCTCTCTCCCGCCGCATCCCACCAGCTGACGCCCCGGCAGAAGTGGGACCTGGAGCCCGGAGCTCTGGGCCGGGAACGGCTGGTGCCCCAGGTTTTGACCCGGGACCCGGCGGACTTCCTTTGGGCCGCCTCCGCCATCGCGGAGCTGGGCTACGAGGAGCTGAACCTGAACCTGGGCTGTCCCTCCGGCACCGTGGTGAGCAAGGGCCGGGGCGCCGGCCTGCTGCGGGACCCGGAGGCTCTGGACCGCTTTTTGGAGGCGATTTTCGCCGCGGCCCCCATTCCCGTTTCCGTCAAGACCCGCATCGGCCTGACGGACCCCGCCGAGTGGGAGACCCTGCTTCCGATCTTCGCCCGCTATCCCATCCGCGAGCTCACGATCCACCCGCGGACCCGCCGGGAGCTCTACGGGGGGAAGCCCCACTTCGACGCCTTCCGCCGGGCAGCGGAAGCTCTGTCCTTTCCCCTGCGCTACAACGGGAACCTTTTCAGCCCCTCCGCCGTCCAAGGATTGTCGGCGGCCTGTCCGGGTCTGGACGGCGCCATGCTCGGCCGGGGCCTGCTGGCGGACCCGGCCCTGATCCTCCGCTGCAAGGGCGGGACCCGGGACCGGGAGCGCCTGATCGCCTTCCACGAGGAGCTGGCGGCCCGCTATCTGGCCTCCATGCACCCGGACGGGGCGGTGCTGCCCAAGTTCAAGGAGCTGTGGATGTATCTCTCCCTGCTTCTGCCCGATGAAAAGGCCTGGAAGCGCCTGCGGAAATGCGCCAAATGGGCCGAGTTCCATCCCCTGGCCCTGGGCCTGCTGCGGGATTCGGAATTCCTGCCGGAGGCGGACTTCGCCCGGCTGAACCAGGCGGACGTCCTTATGAAATCCTGAAGGCTGAAACACATATTCTATAAATAGGAAAAAATGATAAGGAGGAAAAAAAGATGTTCTGTACCAACTGCGGCAATCAGATCCCGGACGAGGCGCTGTTTTGCCCCCACTGCGGGACCAAATGCGGCAGCCCCGCGGAAGAAGTTCTGCGGGCGGAGCCGATCCAGCCTGATGTGCAGCCCGTCGTTCACCCCGACCCTCAGCCGGCCTGGCAGCAGGCCGCTCCCGACCAGCAGAGCTGGCAGACACCGAAACCCATGGAGCAGCCTGCTCCCGAGCAGCAGAGCTGGGGCGAGCCCCAGCCCGTTGAGGTCAGGAAGCGCTCTCCCAAGAAGGGCATCCTGATCGGCGTGGGCTGCGCGGCCCTGGCCGCTCTGATCGGCGGCGGGATCTGGTTCCTTTCCCGGGGCGGCGATCCCGCCAAAAAGCTGAAGCAGGCGGCGGAAAACAGCCTGAAGGATCTGAAGGCCTACACCGAGAGTCTTCCGAACCTTCATACCATCGTGGAGGACGTGGAGAAGCTCTCCGGCGCCGAGGCCATGCATATGGGCTTTGAGAGCACGAATACCCTACACTTCGGCAGCGGCGAACAGGAGCAGACCATTGAGATGGGCGTAAAGCTGAACGGCGACGCGGACAAGGGCAAAAAGCAGGCCATGGTTACCGGCACCTACTCCGCCCAGGGCACGGAGATCCCCTTCAGCATCTACCTGGACGAGACTCAGCTTCAGGCCGCCTCCTCCGCTCTGCTGGAGGAGGGCGAGGCGGTGTCCGTGCCGCTGCAGGACCTGCCAAAGCAGTGGAACGCCTCGGCCCTGGCGAAGCTGACCGAATTCCAGCTGCCTGAGGACCTGGATCTCAGCAATCTGAAGGAGGCGGATCTGGAGGCGGGGCTGAAGAACGCCTACGGGGAGGACTGGACCACCTTCGCCCAGTCCGTGGAGGCGATCCGCTACGAGGGGACGCCCCACTTCAGCGACAAGGGCACCACCTACAGCCTGAGCTGGGACCACGACGCCCTGAAGCGCATGGCGGACAAGACCGGCGAGGTGGACATGGACAAGCTCATTGACATCCAGGATTTTGAGGACCTGCAAAAGCTGGATCTCAGCGACGTGGGCGCCAAGGCGGTAATCTACCTCCTGGGCCAGATCGACGAGCATGTGAAGGATCTTCAGTTCTTTGTGGCGAACGACAAGCTCGTGGGCGTCTATATGAGCACCGACGACGAAGACGGCAGCGAGGAGCTGGAGCTCCGCCTGTCGGGAGATAAGAACCCCTGGGAGCATCTGCGCTGCAGCTATACCAAAAACGAACAGGACAACCGGACCGTCGAGGCGGTGGACATCACCCTGCAAAACGCCAACGGCCAGCTCCGACTCGAGGTGAACACCAGCCACGAGGACAGCGACGGGGAAGAGTACAACTGGGAAGATGGCCCCTATACGCTGATCTACAACGACGCCGACGGACGCATTCGCTATGAGGAAGACGGCGAGGATCTGACCGGCAACGTGGATCTGAGACTGGTCCCCGCGGAGGGCGGCTTCCGCTTCTCCTTTGAGACCGGCTACGAGAGCGATTCCTATTCCATGAAGAACCTGATGGCGTTCTCTGTCAGCAGCAAGCTGGGCAGCATCGCCCCCCTCAGCGCCCAGCCCATCGACCTGCTGAAGCTCTCCGAGCAGGAGCTGCAGGCGCTGATCCTGCGCATCCAGGAGAAGTTGCAGGCGCTGGAGAACTGAGAAAAAACGGGCCTTGCCTCAGGCCCCTCCGCCGCGGCGGAGGGGCCAAATTTTTTATGAAATTCTCAACAAATTTTCTTGACTATTTTCGTGTAATCTGCTATAATGTCAATCTGCGTAGGCTTACTGCGCCCATCTTTGCCCATTACCGGGCCTGCGGAGGTGCCAAATTGCTGAGCGAGCTGAAGAGTTTTCCCAAGGTCGTGGGCGTCAAGCAGCTGCGCAAGGCCGTCGGCAGAGATGAGATCCGCCGCGTTTTCCTGGCGGAGGACGCCGACCCCGCCCTCACCGATCCCATCGCCGAGCTGGCCTCGGATCATGCCGTCCCGGTCACCCGGGTCCGGAGCATGAAGGAGCTGGGCCAGGCCTGCGGCATCGCCGTCGGCGCGGCAGCCGCTGGGCTTTTGAAATCGTAATCCCCGGGAGCGGGTGTTTGAAACGCCGCTTCCCTGGATATAATAAACCGGCAAGACCGGAATTCTACAGAAAGGAGACAACTATGCCTACTTTTAACCAGCTGGTAAGAAAGGGCCGCGAGCAGGCCACCTACAAGTCCACTGCTCCCGCTCTGCAGAAGGGCATGAACACCCTGAAGAACCGCACCACCGATCTGTCCTCCCCCCAGAAGAGAGGCGTCTGCACCGCTGTTCGTACCACCACCCCCAAGAAGCCGAACTCCGCGCTGCGTAAGATCGCCCGTGTCCGCCTGACCAACGGGTATGAGGTTTCTTCCTACATCCCCGGCGAAGGCCACAATCTGCAGGAGCACTCCGTGGTCCTCATCCGCGGCGGCCGTGTCAAGGACCTCCCCGGTGTTCGTTACCACATCATCCGCGGCACGCTGGATACCCAGGGTGTCCAGGGCAGAATGCAGGCCCGTTCCAAGTACGGCGCCAAGAAGCCCAAGGCCAAGGGCGCTGCCAAGAAGAAGTAATTCCGATTCCTTGGCGAAACAACTTTGAAATGCTTGTCTTGTGCGCAAGACAGAACCTTGCCATGAGTTTATATAGATAACCTCACTGGCAAGCACCGACAAGGGACGCTGATTCCCTTGAAGTACCTATGAAATCATAATATATGAAGGAGGGAAGCGAAGTGCCCAGAAGAGGTAACGTTCCGAAGAGAGAAGTTCTCCCGGATCCCATTTACAATTCCGTTCTGGTGACCAAGCTCGTCAACAGCATTATGCTCGACGGCAAAAAGGGCGTAGCGCAGAAGGTTGTCTACGGCGCTTTTGAGCTCGTTGAGAAGAAGACCGGCAAAAACGGTCTCGAAGCCTTCCAGCAGGCCATGGAAAACATCATGCCCGCTCTGGAAGTCAAGTCCCGCCGCGTGGGCGGCGCCACCTACCAGGTCCCCCTGGAGGTCAAGCCCGACCGTCGGCAGACCCTGGGTCTGCGGTGGATCACCACCTATGCCCGCAAGCGCAGTGAGAAGACCATGAGAGAGCGCCTGGCCGGCGAGATCATGGATGCCTGCAACAACACCGGCGCCTCTGTGAAGAAGCGCGAGGATACCCACAAGATGGCGGAAGCCAACAAGGCTTTCTCCCACTTCCGTTGGTAATTCCTTTTCACACAAAAAGGAGCGATACCATGCCGAGACAATATTCTCTTGAGAATACGCGGAATATCGGTATCATGGCGCATATTGACGCGGGCAAAACCACCACCACCGAGCGGATCCTGTTCTACACCGGCCGCACCTACCGACTGGGCGAGACCCACGAGGGCACGGCTGTTATGGACTGGATGGAGCAGGAGCAGGAGCGCGGCATCACCATCACGTCTGCCGCCACCACCTGCTTTTGGAAGCACTGCCGCATCAATATCATCGACACCCCGGGGCATGTGGACTTCACCGTTGAGGTGGAGCGCAGCCTCCGCGTGCTGGACGGTGCCGTTACCGTGCTGTGCGCCAAGGGCGGTGTCGAGCCCCAGACCGAGACGGTCTGGCGCCAGGCCGATAAATACAACGTGCCCCGTATGGTTTACATCAACAAGATGGACATCACGGGCGCAGACTTCTTCAACGTCCTCAAGATGATGCACGACCGGCTGAAGTGTCGCGCGGTCCCCATTCAGCTCCCCATCGGAGCCGAGGCGGACTTCACCGGCGTCGTCGACCTGATCCGCATGAAGGCCAACGTCTTCTATGACGAATTGGGCAAGGATGTCCGCGAGGAAGAAATCCCCGCCGATCTGCGCGATCTGGCGGAGGAATACCGCGAGAAGCTCCTGGACGCCGTCTCCGAAGAGGACGACGAGATCATGGAGTACTATCTCGCCGGCGAGGAGATCCCGGAGGAGCTGATCCACCGGGCCATCCGCAAAGCCACCATCGGCGTTCGCATGGTTCCTGTCACCTGCGGTACTTCCTACCGCAACAAAGGCGTGCAGGAGCTGCTGGACGCCATCGTCCGCTATCTGCCGTCCCCCCTGGACAAGAAGGGCGTCACGGGCGTCAACCCCAAGACCGGCAATGAAGAGTTCCGGCCCGCCTCGGACGACGCCCCCTTCTCCGCCCTGGCCTTCAAGATCGCCACCGACCCCTTCGTGGGCAAGCTCTGCTTTTTCCGGGTCTACTCCGGCACCTGCGAGAAGGGCAAGACGGTCATGAACTCCACCAAGGGCCAGCGGGAGCGGCTGGGCCGCATCCTGCAAATGCACGCCAATCACCGCGAGGACATCGACGCCGTCTACTCCGGCGACATCGCCGCCGTGGTCTCGGTGCGCTGCACCACCACCGGCGACACCTTCTGCGATGAAAAGCACCCCATCATCCTCGAATCCATGGAATTCCCCGAGCCTGTGATCCGCGTGGCCATCGAGCCCAAGACCAAGGCCGGCCAGGAGAAGCTGGGCATCGCCCTGCAGAAGCTGGCCGAGGAGGACCCCACCTTCAAGACCTACACCGACGAAGAAACGGGCCAGACCATCATCGCCGGCATGGGCGAGCTCCATCTGGAGATCATCGTGGACCGTCTTCTGCGGGAGTTCAAGGTGGAGGCCAACGTGGGCACGCCCCAGGTGGCCTACAAGGAGACGGTCTGCGGCACCGCCGACGTGGACGAGCGCTACGTGCGCCAGTCCGGCGGCAAGGGCCAGTACGGCCATGTCAAGATCAAGCTGGAGCCCAACGAGTCCGGCAAGGGCTATGAGTTCATCAACGCCGTGGTGGGCGGGGCCATCCCCAAGGAGTTCATCCCGGCGGTGGACCAGGGCATCCAGGGCGCCATGCAGGCCGGCGTAGTGGCGGGCTATCCGGTGGTGGACGTCAAGGTCACCCTCTACGACGGCTCCTTCCACGAGGTGGACTCCTCCGAGCTGGCCTTCAAGATCGCGGGCTCCATGGCCTTCAAGGAGGCCTGCCGGAAGGCGAATCCCGTGATCCTGGAGCCCATCATGAAGGTCTCCGTCATGGTCCCCGAGGAATATATGGGCGACGTCATGGGCGACATCACCGGCCGCCGCGGCAGCATTTTGGGCATGGAGCCCCGCGGGGGCACCACCCAGATCGACGCGCACGTGCCGCTGAGCGAAATGTTTGGCTACGCCACCGATCTCCGCAGCCGGACCCAGGGCAGAGGCACCTATTCCATGGAGCCCAGCCATTATATCCAGCTGCCCAGGAGCATTCAGGAGGAGATCATGGCGAAACGCGGAAGATACTGAAAAAACCTAAGAAAAACCCCATAAAATCTCACTTTTTCAAAAAATAATGCTTGTATTTTCCCGGAACATAGTGTAAAATGTTTAGCGTCTGAAAATACAAAAGTCACTGATCCACAACTATTTATAGGAGGAAAACAATCAATGGCAAAGCAGAAATTCAACAGAACAGGTGCCTCCTGCGTACAGGTCAGTGCTTTTCCGTCGCTGACGACCGTCACATTGCCGTCAC
>JAFWPP010000042.1:0-9181 GCA_017509485.1 Oscillospiraceae bacterium
GCTGTCTTCAGGAAGAGCTCAGCGATCTGCTCAAAGCCGTCCTTCCTGGCTCTGGACGCGAAATAGGTATATTTGTTGCGGGCCATGCTCTCTCCCGCAAAGGCAGCTTCCAGATTCTTTTCAGTCTGTGTGCCGGCATAGGGATTCTTCTTCGTATCCATTCTCTTTTTGCCTCCTATGTAATTGGTTGATGTCTTGCGTGACGGCTGCGCGGTTATACCAACGCTCCCCGGATCAACTCCCAGGCCTCCCTGGCATAGCGGTCCGCCTCCAGCCAGTAGGCCTTCTGGCAGATCTCGATGGTCACGTATTCCTGATAACCGGCCTCAGCCAGCTCCTGCAGGTTCTGGAGCAGGGGCAGATTTCCCTCCCGGAAGCCGATGTGCCCGCAGACGCTGCGGCCAAGGCTGTAAACACCGGGCAAACTCTTTTCTCCGACGGTCTTTTCGCGCAGTACGGTATTGCCCAGATGCACGTGTCGGATGTTCTCCAGGCCCAGAATCCGGATATCCCCGGCCACGCTGTCGTCGAACTGAGCCAGCTGCACGGTGTCCAGCATCAGCTTGAAATTGGGGTGATCCACCAACTCCAGGACCTCCCGCTGCTGTTCGGCGGTACTCATAAACAGGGCGTCCATTGGCGTCTGGGTCTCCAGAGCCAGCACCACGCCGTTGTCCGCCGCTGCCTGCGCCAGTTCCCGGGCGGAGGACACAAAACGGTCCCGAATCCGTTCCGGCGGCTCCTCCATGGTGCCGTTGCCCGGGCAGAGCAGCAGGGTCGGCGCGCCCAACAGCGCCGCAGCCTCCAGACAGCGCTTCATATGATCCAGACTCCACCGGCGCAGGGAAGACTCCGCGGCGCTGATGTTCACAGGGTAGTTATTCTGTTCCGGGCAGAAGCAGACCACCTTCAGGCCTGCGTCGGCAATCTTTCGGGCAGTCTCCTGCAGGTATTCCTCGCTTTGAATCCCTGGGAGAAAATGGGGCTTCGCCCCCCAGATCTCGATGTTCGTCAGGCCCAAGTCCTGCACGGAGCGCAGAAAGTGATCGAAGGACCAGGCGGTATAGTGGTAATTACCGATGGCGATCTGTTCTTTTTTCAGCTTCATAGGCTTCCTCCTTCGGAGAAGCGGAGAGCTCCCCTCGGGTCTCTCCGCTTTTGCTGATCCTCAAATCCGATAAAACCATATAAATGGTTTTATGAAAGAACAGTATGATTATTCGGCAAGCAGCCTGGCGGCCTCGGCCTGGACGGCCTTGACCTGCTCGGGGGTCATATACTTGATTTCACTGTTCTCCATGGAGCAGTCGGAGCGCTGGATGTAGACGATCTTGGAGTCCTTCTGGGTGATGGAATAGAACCACTGCCCCATGCCCACATGAGCGACCTTGCCGATCTCCATAGGCGTCAGCTCGATGTTGGTAAAGCCGCCGTCCGCCTCATCGGCGGTGATCAGCAGGGCTTTGCCTGCCACCAGAATGAACTGTTCGTCGGTGGTGTGGTGGATCTCCAGCTTCTCGACACCGGCGATGTCGTTGTCGGGCTTCCAGTTTTTGATGCTGACGCTCCACTCGTTGTTCCGGTAGACCTGCTTGATGCCTTCGGCGTTGTTTTCAAAGATTTCAGGTTTCATAATCGTTCTCCTTCCGGTTATTCATAGGGATTGAAGATTTGGATGATTTTGGTGGCCTGGGCCTTGCCTCGGGCCATACACTGGGGCACGCTTTCCCCCAGGCTGAGGCCATAGGTGAAGCCGGCAATATAGGAGTCCCCGGCGCCGACGGTGTTGCAGACCGGCACCCGCTCGGCGGTCTCCCGGTAGAAGATCTTTCCGTCCCAGGCCAGGCTGCCGTGCTCGCCCAGCATGGCGATCACGCAGCCTGCGCCCTTGCCCTGGGTCTTTACCAGGAAATCCCGGATATAGTCGTCGTCTCCGTCATAGGAGAAGAAGGCGTAGTCGATATAGGGCAGCACCAGATCGTTGGTCTCGAGGGTCAGGCGCTTGGAGAAGTCGTAGACCCAGATCTGACCGGGCCGCTTGAGCGCCGGGAGATAGCGGTGTACCTTGCACCAGCGCTCGCAATAGACGATATCGAAATCCCGGACAAAGGCCTGGTCCTCCTCGGACAGCTCGATCTCCTCCATGGCGTTGCCCACGAAGGACAGATGCACCCGGTCGCCGTCCACGATGGCCATCTTTGCCATACCGGTGGGCTTGTCTGACTGCTTGATCACCCGCAGGGGAATGCCCCGCTCAGAGCACTTTTCCCGGAGGGCGTCGGCAAAGAAGTCGTTGCCCAGGATGGTCATCTCCGTGATCTCGCCGCCCAGAGCCCGGTAGTTGAAGGCGAAGTCGATGCTGTTGCCTGTGGTATAGAAGCGGTCCTGCTTATAATATACATCGATGCAGTTGTCCGCCATGGCAATGGTTCTTTTCATGCTGTGCTCCTTCCTTATTCTCCCATGACGTAGACCAGATACCGCCGCCGCTTGATTCCGTCGTACTCACAGAAATAGAGATCCGCGGCGCTGCCCAGAATCAGTCTGCCATCCACCAGCGGAAGCACCGCGTGGTTCCCGGTCAGCAGAGATTTCAGATGTCCCGGCGTGTTGCCGCCGATGGTACCGTAGCTGGGCAGGTAGTGGTTGTGGTTGAAGGGATAGTCCGAGGGGATCAGCCGCTCCAGCTGCTCCTCGATATCCTTTTCCACGCAGGGGAGACTTTCGTTGATGGTGATGCCGGTGGTGGTATGCTGGGTGATGACGAAGGCGACGCCGTTGCGGATGCCGCATTTCTCGGCAAAGTGCCGAACGGGCTCCGTGATGCGGATCAGCTGGAATTCCGCATCTGCGATCACGGTAAAATACTCCAAAGCGGTTTTCACAGCTTCTCCTCCCTTCCCAGAAAGCGCAGGGCGTTGCGCCAGCAGATCTTTTCCATCACGTCCGGCCGCAGGCCCAGGGCCTCCAGACCCCGCTTGGCGCGGACCGGTCGGATGCGCGGGCTGTCGGAGCCGAACATCAGCTTGTCCGCCAGATTGTGCTCCACCCAGTATTCGCCCATATCCTCCTTGAACACCTTGTGATAGAGCTGCACCGGTCCGTCGAAGTTCATCAGGGCGGTGTTGGCGTAGGCGTTGGGATACTTAATGAGCAGGGCGGCGGTCTCCTGGACCCAGGGCCAGCCCACGTGGGTCAGGCAGAAGTTGATCTCCGGGAACGCCGCAATCAGCTCCTCAAAATCCGCAGGGCGGGCATAGCGGGAGAAGGCATCCTTCTCCAGGCAGAAGCCGCTGTGGAGCACCACAGGCTTCCCGTATTCCCTGCAGATCTCACAAAGGCGGAAGATCCTCTGATCCCATGGATAGAGGCGGCATTTCGCGGTGTTGAGGGTCAGGCCCGCAAGTCCCAGATCAGCGAAGGCCCGCCGCAGCTCCTCCGCCGCGTCCTCCCGCCGCGGGTCCACGGATGCAAAGCCGATGAAGAGCTCCGGCTCCAGGGCTGTCAGCTCCGCAAGCTCCTCGTTGCTGATGGCGCTTTCCCCTTTTTCAAAGGAGCAATCCTCTCCCAGCAGGAAAACACTGCGGATCTCCGCCAGACCCAGCTGCTTCTTCAGCAGGGGCAGATCCACCGGGCTCATAAGATGGTAGTTCATCTCCTCGCAGCGAAAGGCAAAACGCTCCCGGTCGGCGCAGATCGGCGCGAAAAGAGCCGGATGGATATGGGTGTCGATGACGGTACTCATGGCCGGTAATCCTTCCATTCCTCGGTGTTGGCCACAAGCCAGTCGATGCACTGGTCCACAGCCTTGTCCGGGTCGATGTAGTACTGACGATCGGTGAGCTCGAAGCAGCAGACGCCCTGGTAGTTCAGCCGGCGCAGATCCTCGTAGTACTGCTTCATCGGGAAGCTGCCGTGTCCGGGGACAGTGTGGCCACGGTCGTTGAAGTGGACGTAGCCCAGCTTGCTGCCCAGGCTCTTGAAGTAGTCGTCCAGGCTCTGGCCGGCAAAGGTCATCTGGTCTGTGTCCACCATGCCCAGCACGTTGGAATAAGCAAGCTCCCGAAGCATCTGCGCGATGTCCTCGCTGGTGTTGAGGACCTGGGTGGTGGTATCCTTGCATTCCTCCAGGAAGAGGGTCACGCCCTTGCGGGCGCTGTATTCCGCCAGCTGCCGGAGACTCTCCCGGGTATTGTCCCAGGCCTCCTGTCGGGGGGCGTCAAAATAGCCGAAGCCGATGCTGATCTGTACGTTGGGACATTCCAGATACTCCGCAGTGTCGATGGCCCGCTGATAGTAGCGCAGGGAGGACTCCCGGGTTTCCCGGTTCTGGGTAGCGAAGTTGCAGGGGTAGGTGCAGTTTTCCGGGGTGATGGCGTAGACTTTCAGACCGCGGCGGCGGATCTCCTTGTCCAGCTGAAGCAGATCCCCCAGCGCATAGTCAAAGGGGTTGAGCTGTGGCGCGCTCATATACAGATCAAAGGTGTCAAAGGGCGAGCGCTCCAGCTTGTCCAGGAACTGTTTCGGGCTGTAGCGCAGGTAGTGAAGGGTCATGGGTATGAATTTCATTTGATTGCCTCCAATACATTGGTCAGATAATCCAGATAGGCGTCGGTGGCCTTGTCCGGGTCGATGTAGTACTCCCGGCTGCAGAGCTCACAGGAGCACCAGCCCTCGTAGCCCCGAGCCTTCAGCATCTCAAAATACTGCTTCATGGGCAGGCCGCCGGTGCCGGGAACGGTATGGCCCGCGTCGCTGAAATGGACGAAGCCGTATTTGTTGCCGAGATTGTCAAAGTAATCGCTGATATCCTCTCCGGCCAGAGCCATCTGATCGGTGTCTGAGAGGCCCTTCAGGTTGTCCGCGCCTACGTCGTCCAGGAAACGGCGCAGCTCCCTGCTGGTCACGATCAGATTGGTGGTTGTGGTCTTACAGGTCTCCAGGAAGATGTTGACACCCTTGCGCTTGGCGTAGGTGCACAGCTGCTGGAAGGCCTCCACCTGCCGGGCCCAGCCCGCTTCCCGGTCGCCGTCGAAGTAGCTGGAGCCGGGACACATCTGGATGTTGGGGAAGTCCAGGAAAGCGGCGGTGTCGATCATGCGCTGGTAATACCGGATCGTGGATTCCCAGGTAATCCGGTTGGAGCTGCCCAGGTTCACCGGGTAGGCGCAGTTTTCAGCCGTCAGCACATAGGGCGTCAGATGGCGATCCTTGATGTCCCGGTCCAGCTGGATCAGATCCCCCAGCCGATAGTCGAAGGGATTGAGCTGCGGCGCGGTGCAGTAGATATCAAGGCCGTCCAGCGGAGAGCGCTCCATCTTGTCAAGGTATTTCCGGATCGGATAGCGCAGATAGTGATAGCTCATCAGGGTGAATTTCATGGGGTTCTCCCTTCTCCCGCCGGATCGGCGGGCAAATGATTCAGAAGAAACGGCGTATCCACAGATCTGCTTGGCAGGCAGGGATACCGTAGATACGCCGTTTGCGGGGGGGGAAAAGGAGAGACAAGCAGAATGTCGGATCAGAAGATGATCACGCCCAGCACATAGGCGACCACTGCATTTACGACAGCCATTGCAAGGCCGGGCAGCAGATAGCTTGTGTTGAAGACGAACTTGCCGATCTTGGTGGTACCGGCGGTATCAAAGGCAATCGCGGCCAGGCTCTCGGAGGCGGCGGGGATCAGGAAGTGGGAGCCGATGGTGGCCCAGCCGGCCAGCAGCACGGGAGGCGCGATGCCCAGGGCCAGGCCCAGAGGAATCACAATGGCCGTGGTAGACGCCTGCGAGGTGGTGATGTTGCCCACCAGGTAACAGGCGAGGATAAAGATCCAGGGGTACTTGTTGGTGAAGCCGGAGACCACCTCAGTCAGATAGGAGGCCTGGGAGCCGATGAAGATATTGACCATCCAGCACAGGCCGATGACAATGACGGCGGCGAACACGCCGGACTGGAAGACCTGCGTCTTCAGAATGGCGTCGGGCTTCTGCTTCCGCATGAGCAGGGCGATCACTGCGGCGGCCAGCAGCATGAAGATCTGAATGATGTCGGTCATGCCGAGGGCCTTGTCGTTGCCGAGGACGGGGCGGAGGGAGGGAACGGCGCCGAGGACGACCACGCAGACCATGGCGCCCAGGAACACGAGAACGGAGATCTTGCTGACCTTGCTGAACTTGCTGAAGTCGATCTTCTTTTCCTCATGCTTCTCTTCGAGCTTGAGGGTGCCGTCCGCGACGCGGCGCTGGAACTCGGGATCGTCGGCCAGCTCCTTGCCCTTCTTGAGCATGACGACGCCGGCGGCGATGGAGCCCAGCAGGGTGGCGGGGATCATGACCAGCAGGATCTTGACCATGCCGATGCCGGAGCTCTCCATGAAGCCGATCAAAGCGGCCATGGCGGCGGCCAGAGGCGTGGCGCAGACCGCGTTCTGGGAGGAAACGATGGAAGCTGCGATGGGACGCTCGGGACGGATGCCGTTTTCAATGGCCAGCTCGTTGACGATGGGCAGGATGCTCCATACGATGTGGCCGGTGCCGCAGCAGAAAACGAAGATCCAGGAGACGATGGGGGCCAGGATGGTCACGGACTTGGGATGCTTGCGGAGGATCTTTTCGGCGATGGCGACCAGGTAATCGATGCCGCCGATGGCCTGCATGGCGCCGCCGGCCAGCACGACGCAGAGGATGATGCGCAGAACGGTAAGCGGAGGATCAGACATCTGAGCGCGGAAGATAAAGGTGAAGATGAACACGCCGATGCCGCCTGCCAGGGTGAGGAAAACGCCGCCTTTCCGGACGCCCCAGAAGATCAGGGCGAGCAGAATGAGAAGCTCGATCCAGAACAACATTTCTTTTTTCTCCTTTCAATTTCTGACGGGGAGCTTCGGCCCCGTCTCCCGTATTGTTTGACCCTGTACGGGGCAGGGAAATAAACAATGATTTAGTTTCTGTTGTCAATGATACGGCCTGCGATGGGCACGCCGTAGCCGAAGGCGCCTTCCATGCTGCAGACCTTCGCGGCAAAGGCAGCGCCCTCCCGCATGGCTTCCACCAGCGTCTCGGACCGGTCCTCGCCGCCGTCCGGGAAGCGCTCCCCGCCCAGCCCCTGCTTCAGCAGGCAGCTGAGGAAGGTGGCGAAGTAGGAGTCGCCGGCGCCCATGGTGTCGAAGACATCGTCGGAGAGAACCGCCGGGGCATAGTAGAAGCGATCCCGGTACAGCAGCCAGGAGCCCTCCTCGCCGATGGTGCCCAGCACCAGGGGTACGCCGTAGGAGGCCGCCTTTTTCATCTCCCGCTCCCGGGCCTCTTTGTCCAGATGGGCGCAGGAGAGCAGGGCGACCCGGATATGGGGGCAGATCCTGGCGAGGTACTCGTCGGTCCAGCGCAGGGAAAAGTCATAGGCGATGGGTACGCCCGCGGAGGCGATCAGGGGAAGGTCGTCCTCCACGTAGGCGTTGAGATCGGAATAGATCAGGTCGAAGCCCTTGATATAGTCCAGATCCTCCTGCGTGAAGCCGTAGGGGTTGACCGCGGCCACGCCGCCCTTGTTGGAGCCGATGAAGACCCGGTCGCTGCCCGCCAGCGTGACGCAGGCAAAGCCGTTTTCGCCCTCAAAGCTCCGGCAGCGGCTGCGGTCGATGCCCAGCTGGTCCAGCGTATCCTTCAGGCATTGCGCAACCTCGTCTGAACCGAACTTGCCCAGGAAGGCGGCCTCCACGCCGTTCATTACGGCGTAGGCGCAGGTGTTGACGGCCTGGCCGCCGGGGTACATCTTGCCGCGGGAAAGATACTTGTCACAGACGTCGTCTCCGATGGCCAGAAGTCTTGCTTTCTTCATGTCCGTTCTCCCTTCCACAATCAGTACGGGACCTTCCACATATAGCGGCGGGTGCTGAGCGGATGGCAGCGCTCTTCGGCCAGAGCGTGGTTATAGATGGGATAGACATTGTTGAACAGGGAGTGGTTGAAGTAGTCCACCACATTGGCGTCGATCACGGAAAGCCCCAGCTCCTTGGCGTCCAGGACCTCCAGGCGTTTGCCGTAGCTGCGCAGGAAGCGGAGCGCCCGCTCGTCCAGCTCCCGGGTCGTGCCCTCGTTGATCTGGATCACGAAGGGGACGTTGGCGTCGGTGACCTCGAAGGGTCCGTGGAAGAATTCGCCGGTGTGGATGCAGGCGGACTGGATCCACTGCATCTCCATGAAGATGCAGATGCTCTCCATATAGGCCGCGCCCCAGGCGGCGCCGCTGCCCATGGTGTAGATGAAGCTGTCGTCCTTGTACTCCTTCGCGAAGGCCAGGGCGCGTTCGGCGACCTGACGGCGGGCCTTGCGGATCACAGCGGTGATCAGCTCCAGCCCCTTGTAATAGGCTTCGTAGTGGGCGTAGCCCTCGCTGCGCTGCACGGTCTCCACCGCCAGGGTCAGGGCGCAGAGGGTCTTCTCTCCGGCGTAGTCGATGTCGCCGGCCAGGTGATCGGGGCTGGCGTCAAACTCGTAGCGCACGACGTAATCGCCGTAGGGGATGATCTCGGAATTCTCCAGCCAGGTCAGCAGAATGACCGCCGCGCCCTTTTCCTTGCCCAATTTTGCCGCGGCAATAGTCTCCGGGGTATTGCCTTTGTGGCAGGAAAGGCATATAATGGAGTTGGGTCCGAAATCCTTCGGGGTGCTGTGCAGGAATTCGTTGCTGCTGATGACAGCGCTGCGGAGCACGGTGCTCTCCCGCTGCATAAAGTTCGCCGCCGGCACCAGAGCGCCGAAGGAGCCGCCGCAGCCGACGTAGTACAGGGATTTTACGCCGCCTGCTTCCTTCTTGTCCTCAAAGATCTTTGCTGTGATCTCCCGGATCTGTTCTGCTTGCTTAACCATGTTTGTTGCCTCCTCGTTTATATTTTGTATTGTATTGTATTGCTTGGTATGGCTTCATATTATACGATGAAGATACAAATGTCAATACCTTTTTTGTTTTTTTCTTTTATTTTGGCATTCTGTACAGTTTTTCATGGGTGATTCTATAGATTTTTCACAAGAAAGCGGAAGAACCCTCGCGTTTTTTCCGGAGTTGGGCGGAAAAATCTCGAAATATTGTCGCTGTTTGTATTTTTCTTCTTTACAAAGACGGCTGTATTTGCTATAATCTGTATGGAACAAAGCAAGCAGCAATTCAAACGCGCAAAGAGGAC
>JAFWPP010000007.1:0-37804 GCA_017509485.1 Oscillospiraceae bacterium
GAAACGAAAAAGCGAACCCAATACGATCCGGAATATCACATGAAGCATACTTCTCATTTGCGGAGGGTTGAGGTGTTCAGATGGAGAAACTGACAGAAAATATGATCCACTTTGCTGAAAGCAAACTTGGCAGCGCAGAGTATGCAGGCTGGTGTCTTGCGTTTATCGAGGACGCGCTTGAAATCAGCAATCATATCGAGATATTCGGCGGGGACAGCGCAAAGGAATCCTGCGAGCTGTACAAGGACGCGTTGCGGGGCGGAGTTCCGGAGCGAGGCGCGTTTGTATTCTATGACTGCCTGTGTCCAAGCGAAAACGGTCCGGTCAACTGGGGACATTGCGGTATCAGTTTTGGGGACGGCCGAGTGATCCATGCGTGGGACACGGTCCGAATCGATGACTATCTGGCAATCGAAAAGTTGACGGCATTGACCGGAGATCATCCAAAATATCTGGGCTGGGTGGCGCTCGAACGCGTACTGAATCAAAAACCGAGCGTGTAATATAAAACCGGGATCAGCTCATAGCCCGAGACCGGCAGCCATTCCCGGCAGATCCGCTCCCACATGGCATGGAACGGATTATAAGGCTGTTTCCGGGAAAAAATCATGTCCCGGATTGCTCTGTTTTGTCCGAGGCGCTTACAATTCGCAGGCCCCGTCCCCCGATTGACCGAAATAGGGATGGCAGATGATTTCGATCCGGCCGCTGCCGCGGCAGGCGCTTTGTTTGGCTGTGAGCAGCCGCCTGATTACGGGCCGATTCTCAGCTTCCGGTGGATTCATAGCGGCGCTCGCAGAGGGTCCAGATCCGCACCGCGAGGGCGAAGAAGACCGCGGCGGCGCCGATGATCGCCAGGCAGAGCAGCCACGGGTCGTTGTTGCCGTGAAGCAGCGTGTCCACTGGCAGCGAGATGAACAGGCCGAAGGGCAGCACGAAGATCAGCAGCGTCCGGATCAGGGCAGGATAGATGGCCAGGGGATATTTCGCATAGTTGGAAAAGTTGTAGATGATTTGAAGCAGCGGTCCGCTCCGCTTGAAGAGGAAGGCCAGCGCCGCGATCGCGACTTTGATGGAGGTGATGATCACCGCGCCGAAGACCGCGCCGACGCACAGCACCACGACGGCCCCGAAGGTGACCGTCACCGTGAGACGCAAGGCGCAGACAGTGATCAGCGCCACCCCGAGGATCATCTCGCCAAAGCCCTCCGGCTGGAAGGTCTCGGCGAAAACCTGGAACAGCACCGGCACCGGGCGCAGAAAGTGCATATCCATGTCTCCGTCCTTGACCCGGCGATAGGCCACAAGCCACAGCTCGTCGCTGAACAGGTGGTCGAGGGAGATCGGCAGCATGGAAAAGCCGTAGAAGAATCCGACCTCGGCCAGGGAATAGCCCGCCAGCGCCGGGATGGCCTGCAGAATGAAATACAGCGCGGCCAGGGAACAGAGGTTGGAGAAGAAGAACGAGAACAGCGCCACGATCGTGTCCTTCTTGTATTCCAGGCGGGAGATCATGCTGCGCTTGATGCAGGTGAAATACAGATGAACGTACCGCATATCAGCCTCCCTGCACCGTGACCTTGCGGACGGCGTGCGAAAACAGGAGCTTCGCGAACAGCTCCAGCCCGGCGATCCAGACCGCCGACAGCGCCACGCAGCGAAGCGACGCGGCAAGGTCGTATTTCATCATCAGAATCAGAATCGGGTTCTGGCTCATGCCGGCAAAGGGCATCCAATTCACGACCTCCCGCAGCCCCGCCGGGAAGAAGGCCAGGGGCAGCAGCGTGCCGGAGAGGAAGGAGATCAGCGTGACCTTGAGGGAATTCAAGCCCCAGCCGGAGGAGGTGTAAAAGCACAGCACGCCGAAGATGTAGGAGATCGCGTCGTTGAGCAGCGACGCGCAGAGGCCCGCCAGCAGGAACAGCCCCAGATGGGCAAAGAAGGCCGGGAAGCTCAGCTCCGGCAGAAACCCGAGACTGCCGAGCGTCACCAGCGCGGCGGTATAAAACGGCAGGCCGAACATCACCGTCATCGTGAGCAGGTTGCCGAGGCAGGTGGCGGCAAATTTCCCGCGGTAGCTGATGGGCTTGATCAGATAGTTGCCGATCGTACCCTTTTTGATGTCGGTATTGATGTTCCAGAGCGTGTCGTTATTGTAGGTCACAAAATTGAAGATCGTCGTCAGTACCACGTAGGAGATCATCTCGCGGTAGGAAAAGCCGTGGATCTCGGCGTCGATGCCTCCCTCGCCGGACCGGTAGACCGCCAGCCAGAGGAAGACCAGGCAGGCCACCTCGCAGACCGTGATCCCCGCCCAGATCAGGATATTGAACCGGTAGGCCATCGTGTCGATGGCGCCGGCCCGGAGAAAGGGCTTATATTTTTTCAGCATGGTCCGCCTCCCCCGTCATTGCGCGCCGGAGCCCACGCCGGCGCGGCAATCCGCCGCCTCCTGCTGCTCCAGGATCGTCTTGACCACGTCGCCGATGGAGATCTCTGCAATTTTCATGTCCATGGCCCGCAGATCCCGGAACGCGTATTGGACCACCTGTTCGAGCGGGACCCTGTCCGCGTCGAAGCGCAGCACCAGAAACCCGTCCTCCTGGTCCAGGGCGACCTCGGGAGAGAGCACGGGCGCGGTCTCGGCCCGGATCTCCGCCGGGACGGTCAGGGTCAGGGTTTTGAGATTGCCGAAGCGGTTTTTGAGACTGCTGAGCGGTCCGTCGTAGAGGATCGTCCCCTTTTCCAGCAAAATGATGCGGGAGCAGAGGTCCTCGATGTCTGTCATGTCATGGGTGGTCAGCACCACCGTTGTGCCGTAGGTTTTGTTCAGGGCGTGGATCGCTGAACGAATCCGCTCCTTCACCAGCACATCCATTCCGATGGTGGGCTCGTCCAGAAACAGGATGTCCGGATTGTGGAGCATCGACGCGGCCAGGTCCGCCCGCATGCGTTCGCCCAGGGAGAGGGTGCGCACCGGCTGGGAGAGAAACCGCGTGATGTCCAGCACCTCGCCGAGAAAGCCCATGCGCTCGGCGTAGGCGGCGTCAGGGATCTGGTAGATCTCTTTGAGCACCTTGAAGGACTCGATCAGCGGGATGTCCCACCAGAGCTGCGTCTTCTGCCCGAAGACGACGCCGATGTGGCGGGCCACCTGCCGGCGTTTCCGATAGGGTTCCACCCCGTCGATGCGGACGCTGCCGGAGGTCGGCGTGAGGATGCCGCACATCATTTTGATGGTCGTCGACTTCCCCGCGCCGTTGGCGCCGATGTAGCCCACGATCTCCCCGTCGGGAACGGCAAAGCTGATCCCGTCCACCGCCCGGACCTCGTCATATTTTCTCGAAAGCAGCGTTTTCACCATCCCGGACAGGCCGTTCCCGCGGATCGGCTTTCGAAACACCTTTGTCAATTCATTTACTTCGATCATAGCAGCATTCCTCTTCCCCGGCAATCAGATGAAAGCGCCCGGACGGCTCCGTAAAAAAGTTAAGAAGATTTGATTGGATCACCATTTGATTATACCAGACAAGCCCGGCATCGTCAAATAAAACATCGGATCCCGCCGCGCAGCTGCTGATTGAACGGGACTTTCCTGCTCTGGACGGTTGAAAAAGCCGTTCTTTTCGGATATTTCCGCCTTCCCGCCAATCCCGGTCAAGCTTCCGGACGGCGTTCCCGTCATGTTTCACCTGCTCTTTCTGACGGGAATGCAGATCTCGCTGACGTAATCCGGGGCAGACGGGTCGCCGGGCAGATAGTTTTCGATCTCATAATCCGGGATCAGCTCATAGCCCGAGACCGGCAGCCATTCCCGGTAGATCCGTTCCCACATGGCCTGGATCGCCCCGGGCATGGGCCCGACGCACTTGAACACCGCCCAGGTGTATGCCGGGAGCCGGATGATCTCAAAGCCCTCCGGGACGCCCTCCACGTCGGAAGCCCTGCAGCCGATCCCGTAGCGGAACAGGTCGCCGTCGGTCTTGTTCTGGGCGCAGATGCCGAGATAGCCGGGGACCTTCAGGCACGCCTCGTCCGCGTAGTATTCGTCCCAAAACTTCGGGATCTCCGCCTCGCTGGTCTCCGCGTGAAAGTCCTTCGCGCGCATGAGAAGCTCCGTCGCCTCCCAGGTTTCGATGGTATACTCCATGATACAGCCTCCTTCGATCGTGATCCGGACGGCGAACCGGTTCATGAACCGGATGGGGCTTCCTTTTTTGACCTGCATTGGCGTCACGCCGTGGAATCTGGTGAAGGCCTTGGTGAAGCTCTCCGGGGAATCATAGCAATACTTCGCCGCCACGTCGATGACCTTTTCCTCTCCCTTCACCAGATCCGCCCCGGCTTGGGAAAGGCGCCGCTTCCGCAGGTATTCCATGGGCGACATCTCCGTCAGCAGAGAAAACGCCCGCTGAAAATGAAACACCGAGAGATATACGTCGCCCGCGATCTCCGACAGCGTGACGTCTTCCGTCAGATGGTTTTCCATATAGTCGATGGCGCTGTTGATGGTCCTGACCCAATCCATTCGGTCCGCCTCCTTTCACAATGGATTATACGGCTGTTTCCGGGGAAAGTCCTGTCCCGGCTTGCTTTGTTTTGTCCGAAGCAGATTCGGAACGAACCGCATCCCCGGAAAGGCTGAGCCTGTTTCGGAAAAGCCGAAACGGATTATGTCAACTCTCCAAATTGGAATTGTCCAAGATATCACTTTTTTTGAAGCGCCTTATCTGCCTGTTCCATACAGAGCGTGCACTGATGAAAGCGGGCGAAGCTTCGCGCCGCGGCTTCGATCGCCCGGGCCAGCTTCTTTGTGCTTTTGACGCCCTCCTCCAGCCAGACATGCTTCACTTGAAGCACCTGCGCCTTGTAGTCCGCGAGAGCCTCGATCCTGCCGACAAAGCCCTCCCCATAGACGATCGGGAGCACATAATAGCCGTATTTGCGCTTGTCGGCGGGCGTGTAGATCTCCCAGGAATAGCGGAAACCGAAAAGGGCCTCGATGAGCTTTCTGTCCCAGAGGAAGGGGTCGAGCGGGGCCAGGAACGAGCATCTTGCTTTCAGCGGGGCGTCGTTTTGCAGCACGTCCTCCAGCAGGCCGCTGTCCTCCGCACGTGCGTAAAGCACGGGTTTGAAGCCGTCAACCTGAACGGGAATGATCCTGCCCTCCCGTTCCAGCGCCTCGAAGGCAAGATTCCGCTGCTCCGTCGTCATGGGAATGCCGAGGAAGGCGTCAGACCGCCGATTCGGCAGCAGGCCGACCGCACCGATCCGCCGCAGGACCCGCCATTGGATATGCGCCGTTTCCTCCGGACAGGGATCCTCCGCCCGGAGGATCGTCTCCGGGATATGCGGTTCCGCCAGATCATAGAACTTTCGGGAGCCGGTCTTGTGGTGGATGACCAGCCTGCCGTCGGTGTACATCTGCTCCAGCACGGAGCGCGCCGCCTTGGAGTTCTTGTGCCAGTTCCCGCTCCAATGGATCGAGGAATGCCAGAAGATCTCTCCGTCGATGGGCAGGGTGTCGGCGCTGACCGGCCCGTGCTCCCGGATATAGGAAATCGCCTGCTCCTCCAACGCCTCCAAGCCCGCGAACTGCCGCCCGTGGGCATAGCTGCGCTGCCGGTACGCCGCGAAATACGGCCAGTCCTCGACGGGAAAGATCGAAAGCTCCTTGTCCGGGTAGTCCACCAGCAGGCGGTCCCGATAGAGGAGCTCCTGTAGATGCTTCTTCCGGAAGCCCTTGACCCGGGATTGCAGGGTCAATTCGGCGTTTTTGCCGCAGACGTCCACCAGGTCGAACTGGATGCAGCCCGCCTGCCGGACGTACGCGAGGGCGCCTTCCTTTCCCGCAAAGCGGTATTCACCGAGAAGCCCCTGCTTTCGCAGCAGAAAGCGTCTGGCCTGTTCAATTGTCAACTGTTTAGAATCCATAATATCGTTCGTCAAAAGACTGCAGCCGCTTTCTGCCTTCCGCCTCGGCGGCGCTGCTCCAATGCATCGGAACGCGGATCAGCATATGATTCATATTCAGCATGCTGGTATAGCTCGCCTCCTCCGCCACCAACAACACGAGCTTCGGGCCAAGTCCGCGTTCCGGGTTCTTCTCCATTTCGTCCAGGCGCCGCTGCTTTTCCTTCGAATCGAGCAGGACGCAGTTATCGTAGATCCGGAGCGTGATGGTTCCGTCCTGAACGAAAGAAAAGACGGACGCGTATCGTTTTCGCGGAAAGAGCCGTTTTCGCCTCGACTCGGAGCGTTTGAAGCCGTATTCGATCGTATCCGAGCAGATCTCCTCGACGAAAAGCGCCACGGCAAAAGCTGTTTTGGGATCTGCGCCCAGGCTCTTGAGCCCGGTTCGGACCTTCTCGCTGCAGGCGACCGCGTCCTCGATGCTCAGGACCGTCGTCCGCGTGACCACGTCGATATCATCCGTCCGGATGCATTCAGACAGATGCAGAATGTCGCGCAGTCCCGCGATCCGACGCAGCTTGACGCAGCGCCTGACATAAAAGATCACAAGGGTTAGCAGCAGCCCTCAGTTCATAGATCGTGTTCCATAGGCCTCCCTACGGAAACCTGTATCGGATCTCTTCCAGTACGCGCTTTCCTTCCTCGTATTCCTCGTAGATCGGGCTGTGGGCTGCGTTCTCGAAGCGATAGAACGCCTTTTGCGGCGCGTCCACAGCGTCGAAGTATTCCTCCTGCAGGGAATAACAGCAGGTGTAATCATGCTGCCCGGCCAGAATGCAAATCGGGATCTCCAGCTTCGGCACGTCCCGGAGCGCGTTGAACACGATGGCGTCCTTGGTCACCGGGAAGTCCCTGGACAGGGCCTTGCCCCGCCAGATCTTGATCCGCTCAGGCTGCGTGTAGGCCGTGCAACGGAGGCTCGGGAAGAATATCCCGCTGATCACGGAGCGCATCTCCCGGGTCGTCCCCACGCCCAGCTCATGCATGGCCTCGTCCCGCAGGCCGGAAAAGAAATAATCGTCGTAGTCCTGCGCCGAGCCGCGGATGTCGTACTTCCCGAACTTTTCCGCCATCCTCGAATCGCCGTTCTGCTCGTACTGCTCCTTCATCCAGTCGAAGGCCAGGTATTCGGACTGGGTCTGGTCCACGATCTGCGACATGCCGATGTAGCACCTGTAGCGCTCGGGATAGGCCTGGACCGTTTTCAGGGCCAGATAGGTCCCGAAGGAGTGGCCCATAATGTAGATCTTATCGTTGGAAAAGCGCCGGGCCAGATAATCCGTAACGGCCAGCGCATCCCGGACATAGCGCTCCGTCGTCATGTCCGCGGCGGCGGCGTCCGATCGGAAGGAGGCCCCGGTCCCCCTGTAATCCCAATAGCAGACGGTGAAAACCGCGGGCAGAGCGGAAGGGCAACTGTCCTCCAGCAGATACTGGGGGATGCCCGGACCGCCGCCGCAGACCAGGAGCACGGGATTGCTGACGTCGTCCGACAGCAGCAGGAGCTCCAGGCTCCCGTCGTCGGTCTCAACCCGCGTCCGCTCCGAGAGGCCGTTGGCCGTGTCGCGTTCCGGCAGCTTCCCGGCGCTCGGCGGGAAAACCACCAGGAGCGCGAGCAGCAGGATCGCGGCGGCGATGCAAAGCACAGTCCGCGCCTTCCGCTTCTGTTTCGGCTGTTCCTCCTTTTTCTCCGCGATCCCAAGGATCAGGGTCCCCAGGCCGAACACGAGCCCGACGGCAAAGTAGGCCGGATGGGTCGCGGCGATCCCGAGGTGCATGATGGCCGCGGCGCAGAAGCCGTACATAGCCAGCCAATAGAGCAGCAGCGGCCGGTCCCATTCCTTCGGGGGCCGCAGACGCAGCCTGCCCCGGAGGACGGTCCGCAGGATCACCGAGAAGATCGCCGTCCAGAGGACAAGGAACGCGATGCAGGCGAACCATTCGTCCGTGAGGCTGTTCAGCAGCAGGGCAAGCCCGCTGGCCGCGCCCACGAAGGCCACGCCCGCCGCGCCGATGCCGACGGCGGCCAAAAGCTGCTTCCCCAGGGGCAGTCCGCTGCGCTTTTCCTCCGTCCGGAGGCTCAGGTAAATCATGGCCGGCGTCTCGAAGAGATAGCCCAGGAAGTTCACCCAGATCACGCTCATAAACATGCGGTGATCGATCTGCAGGTTGATCTTCCTGCCGTCCCAGACCCAGAAGCCGCCGTCCAGCCGGATGGCCGCCACGTCCAGGAACAGGTCCATGGTCACGATGAGCCAGCCGCCGATCAGTGCCGTCCACAGGGGGGACAGACCGAAGCGCCGGGAGATGCGCAGGGCGTACACCGTCAGCCCGCCCCACATCAGCCCGCCAAAGAACGGGAACTGATAGGGCCGGAAGCCGATGCTGATGTAGAAATCCCTGCTGTAGTGGTAGATGTCCGTGACCCGCACCGCCAGCAGCTCCAGCGCGAAGCCCGCCAGCGCCGCGGACAGGAACAGCAGCAGCTCCTCCCGCTTCCTCCGTCGGATGACGTCGACCAGAAAGAGCAGCGTGATCCCATAGCAGAGCAGCTCAAAGCCGTTGATCCAGTTCATTCGTCGCTCCTTCCGTCAAAAGCCGCCTGTGATGAAGTCCATGAAAGCAGCCTCGTCCACCCAGGAGCTGCCATCCCTGGCTCCGCATATTTCTTTTCCGCAGTTCGGGCAGCGGTCGTAGGGCCTGTCCGCCTTCGCTCCGCAGGCCGAGCATTCGTAATCATCGGGGTCAAAGAGGTGCGTGTTTTTGATCCAATCGGCGCGATTCATCGGAAACCTCCTGCTTCTGTGCGCTTGTCCGGTCCTCGAGCCGCGCATCGTGCCGGGAGAGCCGTCTGGCCGGACCGTAACGATCCCGGTCTTTTGTTTTGGGCCGGAAGCCCACGGCGACGTAGTGGGAGACGTTCCCGTCCCGCATATAGCCCAGGGACCGGTCGATCTTCCGGCGGTGCTTCTCGTAGATCAGCCCGCCCTGCTGTCCGTGGGCGCGCATCATCTCGCTGCGCTTGCGCATCTTCCTGGCTGCCGCCTCCCGCCGCCGGGCAAGGCCGCGGGGATCATCTGTGTTCTTCATATATGTGTCATTTGGTTTCCCGGAAGGCTGCGCGTCATGCGGCGGCGCAGCCTTCCGTTCCAGCTTTTCTTACCTGTTTGCCTTCAGCGTATAGGTCGGGCCCCAGCTTTTCAGGACCGTAACGGAAGAGAACCCGGCGGTGCGCAGGGCTTCCGTTTCGTGCTCCACGGTCAGCGGGGTATCGTAGTGGTAAAATGCGCCGTCCCGGATGCCCTGTTCCTGTTTCAGCCGGAGCAGCTCGGCGCGGCGGGAACGCTCTTCCTCGTCTGACTGCGCAAAATAATCCGTCAGGATCAGCCAGCCGCCGGGCTTCAGGGCGTTTCGCACCTTCTCATACAGCGGGATCTTTTCTTCCTTCGTGAAATGGTGCAGCGATTCCACGGAAAGCGCCGCGTCAAAGGCGCAGGGCTCCAGCGGGACGTCAAAATAGGAGCCTGCAATCAGCTTCAGGGCTTTTCCCGGAAACTTCCTGCGAAGCGCGGCGAGCATGCCCGGGGCCAGGTCGATCCCGGTGATCTTCGCCGTCGGGACAATCTCAAAGTAGTACCCCAGCTCCAGGCCTGTCCCGCAGCCCAGATCCAGAACGGCGGCATCGGCGGTGCGGGGCAGACAGCCTGCGGTGAAGGGATAGAACTCCCGCGCCGACTCGATGCAGCTCAGCTGGTGCTCCTCGTAGCCCTCCAGCCGGGCGTCAAAAAACGCCCCCATTTTTTCAAGCATTGTCTGTCTCCCTTTGCGCTCCTCCCGAGCCCTGTCTGCGTCCTTCCCGGTGGAAAAAGAAGCCGAGATTGACCCGCACTTCCCGTCGGCCGATGTCGTCGTTCGTATAGCAGCAGGTATCGAAGCCGATGAGCTCAAAGCCCTGGCGGAGATAAAAGCCGATGGCCTTCGTGTTGCAGGATTGGGTCTCCAGAATGATCGCCCGCCGCTTCTGTTGGACGGCGATCTCCTTTGCCTTGTCCATCAGGCGTTTGCCGAGACCCCGGCCCCGCAGTCCTTCCGACACCCAGAGCTCCGTCACCATCAGACGGTTGGACCACTCCTCGGGGCAGAGCTCGATGCAGGCCAGCAGCTCCCCGGCTTCGCCCAGGACCCCGTAGGCCTCCGCCTTCTCCCAATAGTCTTGATAGAGCTTGTCCGGGAAGTCGTATTCCTCCGGGGTGTGGACGATCTCCCGCTCCGCCGCTTTTCTGACGATGGAAACGGAGCAGCCGCTCTGATCCAGCGGCTTGATCTCAAAATCGTACCAGCCGTCGCTTCTGACGGTCATGGGAATGACCGTCCCTTTCCACCGTTCCTTTGGCAGCGCGACGATTTCCATCATGACAAATCCTCCTCTGTGGCATCCCGGACGTCGATGGGCGACGGCTCCAGCCAGGGCGGACAGGGGATCAGACCGGGTCCGGGTTCCCCCGCCGGGCAGATCCGCGCCTCCCGGAGGGCCAGGACGATGCCGATGTCCGCGACCATGACCCGTTTCATATACCGGCCCGCCTGCTCCGTCACCAGGCCCCGCTTCACGAAGCCCACGGTCACGGTCAGATCGGAGCGGACGGCGCTTTCCGCCTCGCCGGTGTCGCCGTTCATGCCGCTGTTGATGTCCACGCTGACGACCCTTGCGCCGCAGGCGTTGATCTCCTCCACCGCGGTCAGCCAGGGCTCCCGCAGGCCGCCCCGGAAGCCGGTCCCCAGCAGGCAGTCCACGACGGTTTCGCAGTCCTTGAAGGCCCCGGGGGCGTAGGCCGCCATGGGCACCCCCAGGGCGGCGGCCCGGGCGGCGTACCAGCCGCTGTCCTCGGTCAGCTTCTCGCTGAGCTTCACGATCCGGCAGCGCTGGCCGTTCCGGGCCAGGATGCAGGCCAGGGCGTAGCCGTCCCCGCCGTTGTTGCCGCCGCCCACGGCGATGGCCGTCATGCCGTCCCATTGGGCAGCTTTGTATACGCCCAGAGCCGCCCGGTACATCAGGGTCCGGCCGGGGCAGAAGCGCTCAATGGTCATCCGGTCGCTCTCGCGCATATTCTCAACGGAAATGCAGTCCAGAAACGTCTGTTTCACGCCGTCATCCTCCCATACCGGGGTAAAGTGTTGGATTCCCTGCTGCGGCAGTCCCCCGGGCTTCGTCCGGTCATCTGCTTTCGATGGCGCCGACGGGGCAGGCGTCCATGCAGCTGCCGCAGCGCAGGCACCGGGCCCGGTCGATCACGCAGGGCACCTCGTCGGTGGAGATGCAGCCGCCGGGGCAGGCGTCCGCGCAGGTTCCGCAGCCGATGCAGGCTTCGGTGATGAAATAGCCGCCCTCCCCTTCCGGCTCCGGAGCTTCCTTCGGCTGCCCGATCGCCGCTTTTCCAGCCCTTCCGAGCTCGAAACAGGCGGCCAGGTCCGCGGGGAACTGTTCTTCCCGGCGCTGTTTTTTCTGAGCCTCGTCAAAGAGCCCCATGTCATATCGGGAATAGTCCTGCACCTGGAGGGTGTCGCAGGCGGCGTAACTGCGGACTTCGCCGTGCAGGAAGCTCTTGAACAGCCCCTCGATCCCGTCCAGATAGGGGCGCAGGGTGTTTTCGTAATAGGCCCGGGGCGCGTTCATGGTGTAGATCAGCCCCACGTTGACGCTGCCGGAAAAGTAGCTCCTTCTCTCGTAGGGGGTGACGCAGAACAGCAGCCGCTCCATCAGGGCCCGGAACTGGGCCGTGGGCTCCCCCCAGTAGATGGGCGTGCCGATGATCAGCTCGTCCGCCTCCAGGATGCGGTCGATCAGCGGGGAGAGCTCGTCCTTCCAGGCGCAGCCGGGGTGTCTGCCGTTCTTGAGCTTGCAGGCCAGGCAGCTCCGGCAGCCGGTGAAACGCAAATCATAGAGCTCCACGTACTCGGTTTCCGCGCCGACGGATTCCGCGCCCTTCTGGGCCTGCTTCAAAAGCTGGGCCGTGTTCCAATTCTTCCGGGGGCTCGCGTTGATGATGATGGTTTTCATGCTTGGTCCTCCTGTTTGGTGTTGTTTCATACCCTTTCTCCCTGTCGCTGCCCGTTTCCCCGTTTGTTCTTCGTCTGAACGAAAGGCCCGGAGCGCACCGGTCGGGGAGGGCGTCTCGGAACCGGCAGCCGGTTTCGTTCCCGCGGATCTTCCGCCGCGCAGATGTCTGTTATCAGTATACCATGCCTGTGGACGCGGCGCAAGATTTTTGTGCAGGGCTTTGAAGCGCGCTCTGTCCGACACGCAGAAAATACCCGTGGGGCGGCCGGAAAAGCCGCCCCACGGGCGTTTGGGCTGAGAAAGCATTTTAGAGGATGAATCGGATCAGCTGCTCCGCGCTGTCCGCGATCCGCTCCGCTCCGGCCCGGGCCAGCTCCTCCCGGGTGCGGAAACCCCAGGTGACGCAGACGCAGTCGATCCCCGCGTTATTCGCGGTCTGAATATCGACCTCGGAATCTCCCACATAAACGCAGCGGGAGAGATCGACCCGAAGCGCTTTCGCGGCGGAAATCAGCATATCCGGAGCGGGCTTCCGGGGGAGCCCGGGAAGCTCGCCGATCGCCAGATCGATCAGTCCGCGGAAGTACTGCTCCACCAGCGGCTGTACGGCGGCGTCCGGCTTGTTGGAGATGATGGCCAGCCTCAGCCCCGCTTCCCGCAGACGCTCCATCATCGGAAGGACGTCCGGATAGGGAACGACGTTTTCCGTCGTATGCTGCGCATAATAGGGGCGGTAATATCCGAGGATCTCCAGGATCTTTTCCTCGGCGATCCCGGGGATCAGGTGCCGCATCAGATAATCTACGCCCCAGCCCAGGTGTGGCTTCAGGGTCTCAGGGGTAAACTCCCGCAGCCCGAAGTGCCGCATCGTGTGATTGACCGCGTTGGTGATATTCCGGAGCGTATCCGCGACCGTACCGTCAAAATCAAAAAATACAGCGTCGTAGTTCATAACTGCTCCGTTCCCGCTTCCTCCGTGCCGCAAGCGTCGGCTTCGCTGACGCGGATGACTTCCATGTCCCTGTCCCGCAGCCGGTCTGTGACCTCTGTGGAGGCATAATCGTCTGTGATAACCCAGCCCTTCTTTTCCAGCAAAAAGCTGGCATAGGGGCTGGATCGGCCGATCTTTGTGTGATCCGCCAGGATATAATATCTGTCGGCATGGGCGATCATGGTTTCATTCACGCCCAGCTCGCTGGGGATCCCGCAGAGGATCTCCCCGCCCGGAGAGATTCCGATGCAGCCGAGAAAGGCCTTGTCCGCTTTGATATCCATCAGATTTCGCAGCGTCAGATCCCCGGTAAGGATGTGGTCTGCCCGCAGCGTCCCGCCAAAGAGCCGCACATCGACGCTCTGCGGATAGCTGCGGCCAACCACCAGGCCGTTGTTGGTATAAACCGTGACCCGCTTTCCCTCCAAATGGTCCAGCAGGGCCAGGGCGGTATTACTGCCATTGATCAGGATCGTATCGCCGTCCTGCACAAGGGACGCCGCACAGCGGGCGATCATGCCCCGACAGAGCGTGACATCCACCCGATCCCGGGAAACCGGATCCCGCTGATCCACCGTCGCGCCGCCGTGGAAGCGGCTGATTCTCCCCTGGTCCTCCAGCGTCTGTAAATCGCGGCGGACTGTCATAGCCGAGACATTGAAAATCTGGCACAGCTCCTCCACCAGGATCTCCTGTCTTTGGCGGATCAGAGCCAGCATCTCCGCGTGGCGCAGATTGACGGTTTGTCGGTCACGTTTCATGGCGCAGCCTCCTGTTTCGGTTCAGAGTATGGGCAGCAGCTCAGGCAGCTCCCCCAGGGAGCGGACGACGGGGACGCCCTCCGGCGCGGGCTCGCTGCCCTTGGGACAGTACCAGACCCCGGCCATCCCGGCCCGTCGGGCGGCTAGGGCGTCCTTTTCCAGGCTGTCGCCCACAAAGGCGCAGTCCTTCGGCGGGACCCCGGCCTTCTCCGCGCAGAGGGCAAAGAGCCGGGGGTCTTGAACCAGATGCCGGTGCAGCCGAGCCACCACATAGCCACGTTGCCGGGCTGGACAACCTCGTTCTCAATGTCCTCCACAAGCCAGGTGCCCCATTCCGGGAAGGTGGACATGATCCACTTCTCACGGGTCATTTCAGATACCTTACTCAATATGATCCTCCTTTTTGTTTTGAACGCGTCCGATGGTGAATGAACCTACAACCACTGTAAGTATATACCAATTCTACCATAATATCAAGCCCAAATTTGCATTTTTTGTTTGTTTTTATGATCGATTTAAGATTGTTTGTCGTTTTATGTTCGTTATATGATCGTTTCATGATTTTTTTGAAAACATTTTTGTGTAATTTGTGTATTTCTATTGCAAAATGATCTTTTATCGTTTATAATAAAACAGAACACAACAGCACCCAGCTTCATTGTCCGTAACACCCTGTATCACCAGACGGACGTCTTCGGCAGAAAGGAACACAACGTGAACATCGAAAAGAAAGTCATCTCCAACCTCAACAAATGCTACGCCATGTCCGAGCTGACCCGAAAGGGAGAACACTGCTTCCTGGTGGCCGCGGAGAAGAAGGATCCCTGCTATCTGTTCGCCGAGGACGGCGCCCTGCTGGATACCGTATGGACCGAGCCCGGCGGCGTGATGACCATGGTTCCGGTCCCCGGCACCGAAGGGCAATTCCTGGCCACCCACCAGTTCTACTCCCCCAACGACTCCAAAAACGCCAAGATCGTCATCGCCGCCGAGAAGCCCGAGGGCGGCTGGGAGATCCGCACCCTCTGCGACGCCCCCTTCGTCCACCGCTTCGGCATCCTGAACCGCAACGGCGTCAACTACCTGCTGGTCTGCTGCCTGAAATCCGGCCATGAGTACAAGAACGACTGGCGCTTCCCCGGCGCCTGCTTCGCCTCGGAGCTGCCGAAGGATCTGTCCGTGTTCAACGAAGCGCATCAGCTGACCCTGGAGCCCATCATGGAGGACATGCTGCGCAACCACGGCTACAGCCAGATCAAGCTGGGCGGCCATGACGCCGCCGTGGTGGGCTGCGAGGAGGGAAGCTTCCTCTTCGTTCCGCCCTTCGCCCCGGGCAGAGACTGGGAGATCGAGCAGCTCTGCGCCGTCCCGGCCAGCGACTCCGTGCTGCTCGACTTCGATGGCGACGGCAAGCTGGAGCTGGGCACCATCAGCCCCTTCCACGGCGCCAGCCTGACGATCTACCACCTGGACGAGTTCGGCAACTACGTCCCCTGTTGGAAGTACGACGCGCCGGAGAAGGACACCGACATGCTCCACGCCACCTGGGCCGGCCAGCTGCTGGGCAAGCCCGCCTGGTGCGTCGGCTGGCGCAAGGGCACCCGCTGCACCATCGCGATCACCTATGAAGACGGCGCCTACCGCACCGAGTATATCGACCAGGCCACCGGCTGCGCCAATCTGATGCATTTTGTCAACAAGGAAGGCAAGGACGTCCTGATCGGCACCAACCGCGAGATCGACGAGGTCGCCATGTATACCATCACCGAATAGAAAAGGAGAAGAAATCATGCTGGAAGAACTGAAGCTGAAAGTCTATGAGGCCAATATGGAGCTGCCCCGCCGGAATCTGGTGACCTACACCTGGGGCAACGTCTCCGGCATCGACCGCGCCAGCGGCCTGTTTGTCATCAAGCCCTCCGGTGTGGAGTACGACGAGCTCAAGCCCGAGGATCTGGTGGTCATGGACCTGGAGGGCAACAAGGTCGAGGGCAAAATGAACCCCTCCTCCGACACCCTGACCCATATGGTGCTCTACCGGGAGTTCCCGGAAATCGGCGGCATTGTCCACACCCACAGCCCCTACGCCGTGGGCTGGGCCCAGGCCGGCCAGGACATCCCCTGCTACGGCACCACCCACGCGGACTACTTCTACGGTCCCATCCCCTGCGCCCGTCATCTGACCCAGGAGGAGCTGGACGCGGGCTATGAGCTGAACACCGGCCACACCATCGTGGAGTGCTTCCGTCAGCGGGGCATCGACCCTATGGCGGTGCCCGCGGTGATCTGCCACAGCCACGGCCCCTTCGCCTGGGGCAAGGACGCCGCCAAGGCGGTCTATCACGCCGTGGTCCTGGAAGAGGTGGCAAAGATGGCCATCTTCACCCGTCAGGTGGATCCCGCCGCTCTCCCCGCGCCTCAGCGCATCCTGGATAAGCACTACATGCGCAAGCACGGACCCAACGCCTACTACGGTCAGGGGAAGGGCTAAGATGGGAAGCGCCAACAAAGAGCAGTTTAAGGGCATATTCGTCTACACCGAGGAGGTGCTGAACGATTTTGAGGCCATGTATCGGATGAAAACCGCCGTCTCCCCCGCCACAAGGCTCGTGCTGGGCTTGATCGGCGCAGCGGGCATGCTCGTCTTTCTCGTGCTGATGCTCCTGAAGGGCTTCTCCGTGGGCTTTCTGGTGCCCATGGTGCTCTTCGCGCTGATCCTGCTGCTGGCCTTTGCCGTCGGACGGAAAAAGGCGGACAGCTCCGTAGAACGCTACCGCAAGCACTATCTGAATAAAAAAGTCCACGTTCAGGTGGACGACAACGGCGTGGAGCTGAAGATCAACGGTCAGAAATCCTTTGCCCGCAGCAGATTCAAGGACGTCTACAGTCTGCTTGAGACCGATAAGACCTTCTTTATGGAGGTCAAGGGCAGAGCCTTCTATATCCTCCCAAAGGACGGGATGGATTGCAGCGCCGAAGCGCTGAAGAGCTTCGTGCAGAAGAAGTGCGGGAAGCGTTTTGTAAAATACGACGTCCAACATTGACGTTTCCGCCGTCCGCGAACGATGAAAAGGAAGGATACTATGGATATGAAACAGAAGCGCTATACGCTGGGTCTCTACGAAAAGGCCATGCCGGAGCTGTCCTGGCCGGAGAAGCTGCGCATTGCCAAAGAGGCGGGATACGACTTCGTGGAGATCAGCATTGACGCCACCGAGGGAAAGATCGCCCGGGTCTACAGCTCCAGGGCTGAGCGGAAGCAGCTGGTGGATTGGATGTATGAGCTGGATATGCCGATCCGCACCCTCAACGCCTCCGCGCTGACCAAGTTTGCCCTGGGCGACCCGGACCCCGCCGTGCGCGGCCGCGGTATCGACATCGCCTCCCACGCCATCGGTCTGCCGAGGACCTGGGCGTCCGGGTCCTGATGATCCCGGGCTACGACGTCTACTTCAAGCCCCATTCCGAAGAAACCGAGCGTCTGTTTGAGGAGGCGATCCGGGAGCTGAGCCAACAGGCCGCCGTCGCGGGCGTCCAGCTGGCCTTTGAGACCATGGAAAACGACTTTATGAACACCGTCGGCAAGGGTCTGCACTGGGTCAACAAAATCGGCTCGAATTACCTCAAGCTCTATCCCGATATCGGCAATACCACCAACGGCTGCCTGCCCCTGGGGATCGATCCCGCGGAGGACCTGCGCAGCGGCGGCTCCGCGGTCGCTGCCCTGCATCTGAAGGAGACGAAGCCCGGCGTTTACCGGGAGCTTCCCTACGGGACCGGCCATGTGAACTTTGAACGGGCCGTGGCCGCGGCCTGGGCCATCGGCGTCCGCCGCTATGTCACGGAGTTCTGGTATAAGCCCGACGGCGAGACGCCGGAATACGTCTGCAAGCGTTTCCGCGCCCTCCTCGACCAACAATAACTGTAATTAAAGGAAGGATACTATGGAAAAACTGTACGGCAAAGACCTGGCCATCACGGCCTACAAGGCACGGCTGCTGGCGGTGGAGGCGGTGCACCGCGCCAGCTCCGGACACCCCGGCGGCTCTCTCTCCTGCCTGGACGCTCTGACCACGCTCTACTTCAACGAGATGAACGTGGATCCGGCCAATCCCAAGTGGGAGGACCGGGACCGCTTCGTTCTCTCCAAGGGGCACTGCGCTCCCGCCCTCTATGCGGTGCTGGCGCTGCGGGGCTTTTTCCCCGTGGAGGATCTGCAGCTGCTCCGCTCCATCAAGGCCCATCTCTCCGGCCACCCCGACATGAAGTACGTTCCCGGCGTGGACATGTCCACCGGCTCTCTGGGCCAGGGGCTCTCCACCGCGGTGGGCATGGCGCTGGCCGCCAAGCTTCAGGGCAAGGCCTATCGCAGCTACGCCATCTGCGGCGACGGTGAGATGGCCGAGGGCCAGATCTGGGAGGCCATCATGGCCGCCGCCAAGTGGGATCTGGACAATCTCTGCGTCTTCATCGACGTCAACGGTCTGCAGATCGACGGCGCCACCAAGGACGTGATGCCCACCGAGCCTCTGGACAAGAAGCTGGAGGCCTTCAACTGGCATGTGGTAAAGATCAACGGCCACGACGTCGCCCAGATTCTGGCGGCGCTGGCCGAGGCCCGGGGCACCAAGGGCAGGCCCACCGCCATTCTGATGGCCACCGTCAAGGGCAAGGGCGTCTCCTTCATGGAGAATCAGGCCGGCTGGCACGGCAAGGCCCCCAACGCCGACGAGTTCGCCATCGCCAAGGCGGAGCTCGAGGCCAAGATCAAAGAATTGGAGGAGAACTGATATGGCAGGAAAGATCGCGACCCGCGCCGCATACGGCAAAGCCCTGGTGGAATTCGCGGAGAAGTACCCCAACTTAGTGGTCCTGGACGCCGACCTGGCGATGGCCACGATGACCAAGGATTTCCGGGCCGCTTATCCCGACCGCTTCTTTGACTGCGGCATCGCCGAGAACAACATGACGGGCATCGCCGCCGGCATGGCGACCTGCGGCCTCAAGCCCTTCAGCAACACCTTTGCCATTTTCGCCACAGGCCGCTCCTACGAGCAGGTCCGCAATTCCATCGGCTATCCCCATCTGAACGTGACGGTGGTGGGCTCCCACGGCGGCATCTCCGTGGGCGAGGACGGCGCCACGCACCAGTGCACCGAGGACTTCGCTCTGATGCGGCAGATCCCGGGGATGCTGGTGCTCTGCCCCTGCGACGGCAACGAGATGCGTCTGGCCGTGGAGGCCCTGCTGAACTACGAGGGCCCCGCCTATCTGCGTCTGGCCCGCTCCGCCACGGAGATCTTCACCGACGAGCTGGAGGGCTACAAGTTCGAGCTGGGCAAGGGCGTCACCGTCGCCGACGGCTCCGACGTCAGCATCATCGCCACCGGCATCATGGTGGGCATGGCCCTGAAGGCAAGAGAGATCCTTGCTGCCGAGGGGATCTCCGCTCGGGTCATCGACATGCACACCATCAAGCCCCTGGACGAGGAGCTGGTGCTGAAGGCGGCTAAGGAGACCGGCGCCGTCGTTACCTCCGAGGAGGCCTCCGTCCTGGGCGGCCTGGGCGGCGCGGTGGCTGAGCTGCTGGCGGAGAACTGCCCCGTTCCCGTGATCCGTCACGGCGTCAACGATACCTTCGGCCGCAGCGGCACCGCCAACGCCGTTCTCGAGCACTTCGGCCTCACCCCCGAGGTCCTGGCTGAAAAATGCCGCAAGGCCGTCGCCATGAAGCGCTGAGCTCCGCCGGCGAAAGCAGAGGAAAACAGCCATGAACATACATCGAGCTTGTATTTGCCTGCTGGCAGCGCTCCTTCTGTTGTGGGGGCTCAGCGCCTGCAGTGGCGAGACGACGCCCACAACGGAACCTACGGAGCCCTCCTCCGCAGTCCTGACGGAGGCTCCGGCCTCTGTCAGCGAGACGGAAGCCCCCACGCCCCAGAGCGAAGCGCCCACCGAGCCGCTTCCCGAAACGCCCACGGACCCGTCTCCCGAAGCGCCTGCGGAAACGACGGCAGCGCAGACCGCGGAACCCACCGAGGCGCCGGAGGCGCCGGGGGCTGATTCACTGGACTTCGAGGATGCGGCAGCTCTGCGGGACTTCCTGATCGGTGTCTGGAGCTATTTCCCCGCCGAGGAGGACGCCGTAGACAGCCCGGAGATCACCGGTATCCCCGGCATCTCCATCCAGCTGCTGGAGGACGGCAGCTTCTACGCCATCCGCCAGACGGACGGCGTCCGGTTCCAGGGGTCCTGGAAGCTGGAGCACTATTTCGCGGAGGAGGGCGCTCTTCCGGACCGGATCAGCTTCACCCTGGAGGAGGGCGGAGCGCCCGGCGCCTTCGGTGACTACTGGATCCAGGGCTGGGCCAGCTGCGCCGGCACCGACCGTCTGCTCCTGACCAACATCATCTACGACGCGGATACCTTCGCTTCCTTTCCCGAGATCTATGACGCTATGCTGGTGAAGGGGAGCTATGACCTCGACGCCGAGGGCAGTGCGCCCAACTGTGACGCCGAGTTCTGCGGGATCGTCTGGCAGGTGACCGATGGCGGCACAGCCCTGTGGATCACGGAGATCTCCCCCGTGGACTTCACGCTGGCCGTCGGCAGCCGCATCGCCGCCCGCTATCCCGTGGCCGCCGATGCGGAGCTGGGCTATCCTGTCTCGGTCTTTGCCCGGGGGGGCTGTCCCGCCGTGGTGAAGACCAACGCGGCAGGCGAGATCGTGTACCTCAACTGGGCCGAGATGGATATGGAAGGCAACTGACAAGGCAAAAAAGCGCAAAAGAAAAGGGCCGGATCCCTGTGCGGCAAGCACAGAGATCCGGCCCTTCGTACGGTCATCAGGGAACAGGATCGATCCGCAGCTCGTCGCCCACCCGGAAGAGGGCATAGTCCGCGGAGGAAAAGAGCAGGAATTCGTTGGTAGAGCCTTCGACGCGCACCCAGGGCAGCTCCTCAGTGAGGCAGCGGGAGACTGTGCCGTTCCAGCCGTACAGCTTCCGATCCTTCACGTAGAAGACGGCGTTGCCCACCGGATAGAAGACGCCGTAGTCTCCCCGGGCAACGATCTGCACGGTCTCCCCGTCGCGCCAGGCCTGCAGGCCCTCCTCGCTGACGTAGTACACGGTCATACCGTCGGCGGAGATGGCAAAGCCGTTCGGGGAGTCGAAGCCCTCGCAGATCGGGACGGGCCGGCAGTTCTCCCGGCGGTCAGCGGGAGAGACCGGCATCCAATAGATGGTCTTTCCGCTGCGCCATGCGGCCGCGCCGCCGTCGGCGGAGAGCTTCACGTCATCCCAATCCAGCGCCTCGCTCAAAACGTCGGCGCCGACGCTGCCGTCGGCGGCCATGTGCAGGCGGCGCAGGGTCCAGTGATCCGTGGTATAGTCAATGAAAAGCGTATCCTGGAAGCTGCTGACGCCAAAGCAGCGCTCTCCGCTCCAGGATTCTCCCAGGGGCTTGCCCAGCGCCTTGTCCGGCAGCACCAGGTGGACGGCGTCCGCCGGGACCTGGACGGACTCCCGGCCTTGGACGGACCAATAAGCGAAGCGCTCCCCGGCGGCGATGACCTCCGAGTAGTCCTGGTTGAAGACCACCAGCCCATCCACCCAGCGGAGCTGGACCATCCGGGCGCTCGCCTGATCGGCGCCCCGCTGGACCAGCAGGGGGCCGGAGGGACCCGTGGCCCGAAGATAGACGTATTCCGCGTTGTCCGCGACGGCCACGGGGTAAAGCTTTTTCCCCAACTCCGTCAGGCCCTTGCCCTCCTGCCAGAGCATGGCGACAGGCTCGTTTCCGTTCTGGGTGGGATAGCTCAGAAACAGCGCCGCGCTGCCTCCGGGGGACATGACGTAGTCGGTGCCGCCGGCCTCCAGCCGCTCCGTAACCACGCCGTCCCGCAGGATCACCGAGACGTTTTCCTCGCCCTCCGGGCGGGCAATGGCGATCCTGCCGTCCCGGGAGCAGGCATGGTAGAAACTCCACTCGTTCTGGGGCGTCAGCACCCCGTCGGCGTAGTAGTAATACGTATAGCCGCCGTCCTTGTAGAACTCCGGGCGGGCCGTGGTGTTATCCTGGCTGACGCCGCTTTCGGACAGCATCGGCAGATCCTCCCCCCAGCGGAAATAGCCGCTGTCGGAAAGGATCTCCAGCACCCCGTCGTCGAGGCCCACGTACATCGTGTCCTTCAGGAAGCTGAAGCTCTGTTCGGGAAAGTCGGGGGCAGGAAGCGGAGCGCTGTCCCCGGTCTCCGTGGGCGCGGCGCTTTCACCGGGCTCCGTCTGAAGGCCGGTGGGCAGCAGGGACAGCTCGGCGCAGCCGCCCAGCGTCAGCAGCAGGGCGGCGCAGAGCAGCAAAGTGAGCAGGCGTTTGCGCATGAGATCTCATCCTTTCAGGTTGTTCTATGCCCGGTCCTCCCGGGCCGCGGCTGGCAGGGTCACGGTGAAGGCGATCCTGTCCTCTGCGGGGTACTCCGCCTCCAGGCGGCCCCGGTGCCGCAGGGTGATGACCCGGGCGGCGGAGAGGCCGATGCCGAAGCCGCCGCCGCTCTGGGTCCGGGCGGAGTCGCCCCGGTAGAAGCGGTCAAAGAGTCGGTCCGGCGGGCAGTCCGGCAGCGCATCACAGCGGTTTTCCAGCCGCAGGGTACAGGTTTTCTCCCCGTTCTTCAGACTCAGCTTCAGGGCGGAGCCCTGAACAGCGTACTTCACGGCGTTATCAAAGAGGATGGAGCAGAGATTCCCCAGCTGGGCCTCGCTGCCCGGAACCGTAACGCCGGGGTCCAGCTCCGCCTCCAGCCGCAGCTTCTTCTGCTCCAGGGAGGTCTGGAACATCTGAACGCTCTTTTCCGTCAGCCCGGTAAGATCCACCGGCACGAAGCTGCCTGCGGCGGGGGCCTCCTCCGCCCGCGCCAGCGTCAGCAGGTTTTGCGTCAGCTCCGTCAGCCGGGCGGCTTGGGCCTTGATGTTGCGGCTCCACTTGTTCTCGCCGACGATCAGTTCCATGGCCTCGGTGTTGGCCTGGATGATGGCCAGAGGCGTCTTGAGCTCATGACCCGCGTCGGTAACGAACTGACGCTGTCGGTCCATATTTTCCGCGACGGGGGCAATGGTCCGCTTTGCCAGCAGGATCACCAGGCCCAGCATCAACAGCCATCCGCCCAGCCCCGCCAAGGCGGAAAGGATCGCCACCCGCAGCACCGCGTTCCGACGGGCGGAGTTCTCCAGAAACACGTAGACCCGCTCGCCGTCCCGCTCCGCGGCGGAAGCGAAGCGGAAGCTGCCCTCTCTGCCCGCGGTCTCGCCCCGGGCGATCACTTCCGCGGCCAGGGCTGCGGCCTCCGCCTCGCTGAGGTCGGAGATCCGGCTGACGTCGGCGTTTGTCACAGCCCCGTCTTTCACCCGGACGGCGACGTAGACGGCGGCCATCCGGTCATTGTCGGTGAAAACGGTGCCCAGAAAGCCCCGGGGCCTCTCCTCCCACTGGGGCCGGTCTTCGCCCTCCGGCGGGTCCGGCGGCTCCTCCCCTGTCGGAAAGCTCTCCCCGGGGGGCCGCTCGGGGCGGCCCTGGACCTCCATCTGCACCAGCTCTTCCAGCAGACGCTCGGTGTCCCGGGCTGTGGTCCAGGCGTTGACGACGTTCACCGCACCCAGCAGGACCACCAGCAGGACCGTCACGGCGATCATGGCGGACCGAATGAATTTTCGTTTCAGCGTTCGGATCATGATTTCACTTCCAGCGTATAGCCGATGTTCCGCTTGGCCCGGATGACGACGTTGGCGCCAAGGCCGGCAAGCTTCTTGCGCAGATAGGAGATATAGACCCAGACAATCCCCAGCTCGGCCTCAGTGTCATAGCCCCAGACCTTCACCAGAATATCCTCGGTGGAGAGATAGACGCCCCGGTTCAGCAGGAAAAGCTCCATGATCTGGTATTCCAGCTTGGGCAGCAGCAGGTGATTCTCGCCCACGCTGAGGGTATAGCTCCGGCGGTCCAGGCTCAGGTTTCCCAGCTGCAGCAGATCGGGCGTGAATTCCTCCCGTCGGCGGAGCATGGCCCGGATCCGTGCCAGCAGCTCTCCCATGGCAAAGGGCTTGGGCAGATAGTCGTCGGCCCCCAGATCCAGGCCCTGAATCCGGTCCTCCACCTCGGCCTTGGCGGTCAGAAGGAGGATCGGGGTCTTGTCCCCTCGGGCCCGGAGCGCCTTCAGTACCTCCAGGCCGCTCTTTTGGGGCATCATCACGTCCAGGATGATGCCGTCGTAACGGTCATTTTCCGCGTAATCCAGGGCCTCCTGGCCGTCATAGACCGCGTCCACCCGATACTTGTGGTACAGCAGAACGTCCACCACAGCCTCAGAAAGGCCGCGCTCGTCCTCCGCATAGAGCAGCTTCACAGGGCAAGCTCCTGCTTCGTCAGCTTGTAGCTGTCGCCTTCTCTGCGGAAGCCGATCTTTCGCAGATATTTCTCATGCTTCTCAGAGGCGCCCCGAAGCTCCAGGGCCGTGAAGCCCTCCTCCTCCAGCAGCCGGGGATAGAGATAGCGGCCCACGGAGGCGTCCCGATACTTGGGGGTGGTGTAATCCAGGCTGATGTCCAGCGCTCCGTCCTCTTTGCGTCTGCCCATAATCAGCCCCACAGGGTTCATATCGTAATAGACGAAGTAAGCCGTGTCCGCCTCCGTCTGCTCCGGATCAAAGTCCGGGAAATAGGCGCGGATGTCCTCCCGGTAGAGCTTCAGGAACTCCTTCAGATAGGCATTGTCCCGCTCAATGGGCAAGCATGTCGTCAGGCTTTTGGATTTTGCCAGGCGGATCAGGAAATAGATATTGATGGCGCAGATCCCCAGGTTCATGATGGCCGTGGGATAGGACTTCGTCAGGATCGCAAAGACCACAAAAATCCCCGAGCCCACCAGGTTCACCAGCCGGAGCTTCACCACGGAGGTCATAAGGAAGGAAATCAGCACCAGCAGCGTGGAAAAATAACCTACCAACTGCAGGATCGTTTCAGTCGACATAGAAAAAGCGCCTCCAATCAATGATAAAATCTCGTCTGTATTATAGCGGTTATCCGTTTTTTTGTCAATCCAAAGGCAGAAACTCTTGACAAATCAGGATGATAGGAGTTACAATAAAAACAGTAATACCGAAAAGGAGGACTGTACCATGATCGAGATCCGTGAACTGCCCATCAAGAGAGGAAATGTGCCGCTTCGCGTGGCCCGCGGTCACTTTGCCACCAACCACAGCCACATCAACTACTACATCGACATGCACGCACACAAAACCCGGCTGAACGAGGCCATCGACGTGGCCAAGGAGCTGGCGAAAAAATATCGCACCGATCTCGTTGACACCATCCTCTGCCTCGACGGCACCGCCGTCATCGGTACCTGTCTTGCCAGGGAGCTGGTGTCTGATCGTCGCGGCGTCAACGACCACCGGGATATCTGTGTGCTGGAGCCGGAATACAACGCCAACAGCCAGATTATCTTCCGGGACAACGCCCAGCCCCTGATCCGGGACAAGCGCGTCCTGATCCTGATGGCCAGCGTTACCACAGGCTTCACCGCCAACCGTTCCATCGAGGCCATCCGCTACTACGGCGGAGAACCCGCCGGCATTGCCGCCCTGTACAGCACCGTGCCCGAGACCGCGGGCATTCTGGTCCACTCCGTCTATGACATCCGGGACCTGTCCGACTACGCCAGCTACGACTACCGCGACTGCCCCTACTGCAAGGCCGGCAGACGTCTGGACGCACTGGTCAACAGCTTCGGCTATTCCGCTCTGTAAGCGTTTTTCGCAGAGACCCCGGCTGTCTCCAAAGGCGGCCGGGGTTTGCCTTGCCCGGCCGGCGGCACGGCCCTTCAATTCCCCGCAGCGCGGGAAATAAAATGCTTGCAAAATCAAATATCATGTAGTATACTATACCAGTAAAAAAGCCGGAACGGCAGAAACCCTGTATATTCTAAGGATTTTGGAGGAAACATATATGGCAACCATTACCGCTGGTGATTTCAGAAACGGCAAGACCTTTGAGATGGACGGCAAGATCTTTCAGGTCGTGGAGTTCCAGCACGTCAAGCCCGGCAAGGGCGCAGCCTTTGTCCGCACCAAGATGAGAAACATCATCACCGGCGGCGTGACCGAGACCTCCTTCAACCCCACCGCCAAGTTTGAGGAAGCCTTTGTCGAGCGCAGAAAGATGGCCTACTCCTACAACGACGGCGATCTGTACTACTTCATGGACAACGAGACCTTCGACATGGTCCCCCTGGGCAAGGACGTGCTGCCCGACGCCTTCAAGTTCGTGAAGGAGAACGAGGAGTGCACCCTGCTGTCCTACAAGGGCAACGTCTTCGGCGTGGAGTGCCCCAACTTTGTGTATCTGGAAGTCACCCACACCGAGCCCGGTCTGGCCGGCAACACCGCCACCAACACCTTGAAGCCCGGCACAGTTGAGACCGGCGCCGAGGTCAAGATTCCGCTGTTCATCAACGAGGGCGACGTAATCCAGATCGACACCCGCACCGGCGAATACATGAGCCGCGCCAAGGGCTAAAACGAACGATCCGCAACACCATTTACCATCAAGAAGGGAGTGGAGTAAAATGACACTTGCTGAAAAAGCCGCTTATCTCAAGGGCCTGATGGACGGCATCAAGCTCGATACCGAGAAGGACGAAAATCGTCTTCTGAAGGCCGTAGTGGACCTGCTGCAGGATATGGCGATCTCCATCGACGACCTGGAGGACAACGCGATTGCCGTCTCCGACGAGCTGGATGAGATCGAAGAGAATCTCGACGCCATCGACGAGTACCTGATGGACGAGGACGACGAGGATTTTGACGATTACGAGGATTACGACGACGACCTGGACTATGACCTGGGCGACGACGACTTCGACTACGACGAGGATCCCGTCTACGAGGTGACCTGCCCCAAGTGCGGCGAGGTGCACCAGTTCAGCGAAAAAGAGCTGCTGGAGGGCTCCAAGCCCTGCTCCAAGTGCGGCGAGCTGCTGGAATTTGAGTTCGACGAGGACGACGGCGAGGAAATGCCCTTCTGATTGATCGTGCCAAGCACAATTCCCCGGATGCAGGACATCCGGGGGATTTTTGCATCGGGACGCATACCCGGAGCTCCGAAGGCATAGACTGCCCCAGAGGAGGGATCAGGATGGGACCATGCAGATATACGGATCTGCGCTGCAAGGAGGTCATCAATGTCTGCGACGGGTGCAGGCTGGGTTATGTCTGCGATGTGGAACTGGAGCTGCCGGAGGGCCGGGTCTGCGCCCTGTGGGTGCCGGGCCCCTGGCGCTGGCTGGGGCTCTTCGGTCACGATGGCTGGTACCGCATTCCCTGGCAGCAGATCCAGCGCATCGGCAGCGACATGATCCTGGTGAACGCAGAGCTGCGCAGCTGCCGGACCGGCCGTGGCTGCAGACGCTGGAGAAAGGAAAAATATGTGTAAAAACCCGGTTTTTGGGCAAAATAACACTTGCATTCTGACTTTCGATCATGTATAATACATCGGCATGGGTGAAAAAGCCCGTGACACTGCAACTCACACACCCGGAGATTTCCGTCTGTGTGCCGCCCTCCGGGGCGGTCAGCCGGGAAAATGATCGGGGTGGAGGAAAAAACAAAAAAGGAGAATTTCAAAATGGCAGTCGTATCTATGAAGCAGCTGCTGGAAGCCGGTGTCCACTTCGGCCACCAGACCCGCCGCTGGAATCCCAAGATGGCTCAGTACATCTACACCGAGCGCAATGGTATCTACATCATTGACCTCCAGAAGACCGTGAAGAAGCTCGAGGAAGCCTACGCCTTCGTGCGTCAGCTGGCCGAGAACGGCGAGAGCGTTCTCTTCGTCGGCACCAAGAAGCAGGCCCAGGACGCCATCAAGGAAGAGTCCGAGCGCGTCGGCATGTACTACGTCAACGCCCGTTGGCTGGGCGGCATGCTCACCAACTTCAAGACCATGCGCACCCGCATTGACCGTCTGGCTCAGCTCCGCAAGATGGAGACCGACGGCACCTTCGCCATGCTTCCCAAGAAGGAAGTCATCAAGCATCAGGGCGAGATCGAGAAGCTCGAGAAGTACCTGGGCGGCGTCAAGGAAATGAAGAAGCTCCCCGGCGCTCTGTTTATCGTTGATCCCCGCAAGGAGCGCAACGCCATCGCCGAGGCCCGCAAGCTCCACATCCCCATCGTTGCCATCGTCGACACCAACTGCGACCCCGATGAGGTCGACTACGTGATCCCCGGCAACGACGACGCCATCCGCGCCATCCGCCTGATCGCCTCCACCATGGCCAACGCCGTGATCGAGGGCCGTCAGGGCGAGCAGCTCACCATGAGCGAAGAAACCCCCGCCGCTCCCGTCGAGGAATAACAGACACCATAGGGGCCGATGCCCACATCGGCCCCTTTTCCGATGTCCCAAAACATTTCGGGCCGATGTGGGCATCGGCCCCTACAAAATAGATTTGGAGGAAAATACAAATGGCATTTACCGCTGCTGATGTGAAGACCCTGCGTGAGAGAACCAACGTGGGCATGATGGACTGCAAGAAGGCCCTCGCCGCCTGTGACGGCGATATGGACAAGGCCATCGAGTGGCTGCGTGAGAAGGGCCTGGCCAAGGCCGTCAAGAAGTCCGGCCGCATCGCCGCCGAGGGCATGGCTTACGCCACCGTCCAGGGCAGCGTGGGCGCCGTGGTCGAGGTCAACTGCGAGACCGATTTCTGCGCCAAGTCCGCTCCCTTCGTCGAGTTCGTCAAGGGCATCGCCCAGGTCGTCGTGGACTCCGATCCCGCCGACGTGGACGCCCTCAAGAAGTGCCCCTTCCCCGGCACGGAGCTGACCGTCGAGGGTGTCCTGCCCGAGAAGGTCATGTCCATCGGTGAGAACCTGCAGATCCGCCGCTTCGTCCGTTTCAACGAGAACAGCTCCGTGGCTTACGTCCACGCCGGCGGCAAGATCGGCGTGCTGGTGAACCTGGCCGTCGAGGGCGGCATTGACGCCACCGAGATCGGCAAGAACGTCGCCATGCAGATCGCCGCTCTGAACCCCCGCTTCTGGGACAAGGCCGACGTCACCCCCGAGGTCCTCGAGGAGGAGAAGAAGGTCCTGGTCGCTCAGATGGACGCCGATCCCAAGATGGCTTCCAAGCCCGCTCAGGTCAAGGAAAAGATCGCTGCCGGCAAGCTGAACAAGTTCTACGAAGAGAACTGCCTGCTGCAGCAGACCTTCGTCCGCTCCGATCTGTTCCAGGGTTCCGTCGAGGGCTATATCGCCGACGCCGCCAAGAAGCTGGGCGGGAAGATCCGCTTCGTCAAGGCCGTTCGCTTCGAGAAGGGCGAGGGCATTGAGAAGAAGGTCGAAGACTTCGCCGCCGAGGTCGCCGCCCAGATGAACATGGGCAAGTAAGACTTGTCAAAGAAACCGCGCTTCGGGAAACCGGAGCGCGGTTTTTTGTTCCGGAGGAAATTTTTTCAGAGAAATGGGATTGTTTGCGGTCCCGAATCGTATTATGGGTGAGTACTCAACATCAGCGGAAAGGGGGGCGGATATGGACAAGGCGGAATTTACGGAGATCGTCCGGGCGTACCAGAAGCAGCTTCTGGTGATTGCCTTTCACTACTGCGGAAACCGGGACGACGCGGAGGACGTCGTGCAGGAGGTCTTTGTCCGGCTCTGGGCTCAGCTCCGTCCGCCCCAGGGCGAGCACCTGCGAAGCTGGCTGATCCGGGTCACCGTCAACCGCTGCAGGGATCATTTGCGCTCAGCGCACCTTCGGCGCCGGGCCCCCATTGAGGCGGCGGACCGCGTTCTGACGGAGCCGGACGAAACCGCCCGCAGCGTCTACGATGCGGTGACGGCCCTGCCCCTCCCCTACCGGGAGGTGGTGATCCTGCACTATTACGCGGGCTACACCACCCGGGAGATCGGGCGGCTGCACCCTATATCGAAATTGTTGATCCCAACAAGATCGTCGCTTTCTATTCACCGGAGGGGGGATACCCGGTGGAGTGAACAAAGCACCACCCCGCAAACACGCAGCCCCCCCGCATTCCGCGTCGGAATGCGGGGGGCTCTGCGTTATCTCACCACGTAGGGGAAACGATCTATCTCGGTAAAGCCCAGGGCGCGCAGGATCTGTTCCGTTTTATCCCTGTCGCTGTCGTCGTTGTATCCGGGGATCAGCGGCACCCGGAGGCGGAGGCTTTCCGGTCCCTTCGCCGCCAGCAGATACCGCAGGTTCTCCAGAAGGGGGCCCTGTTCCCTGCCGGTGTAGCGCTCGTAGATGGCCGGGTCCAGGGTCTTCACGTCCACGATGAAGGCGTCAAAGAGCGCCGCCGCCCGCTCCACGTTTTCGGGCGGGACGTTCAGGCTGGTCACGGCGGTGAAGCGCCAGCCCGGGCAGAGCGGCCGAAGGGCCTCATAAAAATCCAGGTGCAGCAGGCTCTCCCCCCCGCCGAAGCAGAGGCCGCCGCCGGTGGCCTGAAAATACAGGTCGTCGATGCGGGTTTTTTCGTACAATTCCTCCGCCGTTACCCAAGTTGGGGCTTGCCGAAGCACGGTTTTATTGATACAATAGGCGCAGGAAAGAGGGCAGCCGGCCCCGGCAACTAAGGTCGTGACCCCCTCCCCGTCGATCTCCATCCGCAGGCGCGACAGCCCCAGCAGCGGATAGCGGGGCTCGCTGCCAGACGCCCTCCCGGGGCTGTCATTCTGAGCGCAGCGAAGAATCCGTTCCCTCGTCTTTTCGTCGCAGGGAAGAACCTGTTCCTCCATGCCGCTCACCGGGCTTCCGTGGTCGTGGGAAGCTCGTCCATGGGCAGCCCCTCGCCGGGCATCGTGTCCGGAAAATAGGCCACGTCCCCCAGGAGCTCCGGCTCCTCTGTCTCCGGCGGCCTGGTTTCCATCATCCCCATGATGAAATCCGGCTGCTCCGCAGGCAGCCGCCCCTCCAGCTCCGGGTACGTGCCGGAAATCGGGGGATTCACGTTCGGCAGGGTCGGCGCGGCGATATCGCCGGGCAAATCGGAGTCGGAAGGCGCGCCTCCCGTCTTGGGCGTACAGGCCGCGAGGGACAGACTCAGCCCCGCCGCCACGGCGGCCACGGCCACGGCCTTCCCCAGACGGCGCTTCTCCAGCTCCTGCTCCAGATAGCGCAGCTCCGCCTCACATTTGGGACAGCTTCCCTTGCAATCGCCCTGGTAGCTGCACTCCCGGGTTACGTAGGGGATATCGTTCTCGTCGGCGATCCGCTGGCGGATTTCCTTCAGGATCTTGCACTTGTTCTTGCCCTTCATGGTCCTCGCCTCCTGGTTTCATTTGCCCATTAGACGGCGGAGAAGCCGAAATGTTCCCGCAAAATGGGAGGCGTAGGGGCCGATGCCCACATCGGCCCTCCGCATCGTCCCGGGAAAAGGGCCGATGTGGGCATCGGCCCCTACGAATGAAATCGACAAATCCGAACTGATTTCCAACAAGGTGATTGTATGCTGACTGAAAAACTGTATGAAACAAACTCCTATCTCAAATCCTTTGACGCGCAGGTCCTCACCTGCGAACCTGTCAAAGACGCTTATGCCGTGGTGCTGGACCGGACGGCCTTCTACCCCGAAGGCGGCGGACAGCCCTGCGATTTGGGGGTCCTGGGCGGGGCTCGGGTGCTGGACGTGCAGGAGCGCGACGGGGTCGTCGTCCACAGCGTGGACGCACCGCTCTCCGGGACCGTCACCGGGACCATCGACTGGGATCGCCGCTTTGATCTGATGCAGCAGCACTCCGGCGAGCACATGATCTCCGGCACGGCCCACCGGCTCTTCGGCTGCGAGAACGTGGGCTTCCACATGGGGGCCGAGCTGATCACCATCGACTTCGACCGGGTGGTCTCCATGGAGGAGCTGCTGACGGTGGAAGCCGAGGTCAACCAAGCCATCTGGCTGGATCAGCCCGTACAGGTCCGGTATTACGACAGTGAATCCGACTGCCCCGAGGACTACCGCAGCAAGAAGGCCATCGCGGGCCGCCTGCGGCTGGTGGAATTCCCCGGCGTGGACCTCTGCGCCTGCTGCGGGACCCACGTGGCCCGGACCGGGGAGATCGGCCTGGTGAAGCTGCTCTCCGTGGTGAAGTTCCACCAGGGCGTGCGGATCGAGCTGGTCTGCGGCAGGCGGGCCTATGGGTATCTGGCCGCGGTCACGGCCCAGAACCGGGCCGTCTCCGGCCTGCTCTCCGCCAAGCCCTTCGAGACGGCGAAGGCCGTGGAGCGGACCCTGGGCGAGCTGGCTCAGATCAAGCAGGAAAAGGCCCTTTGGGAGAGCCGCTACGTCCGGGCCCGAGCTGCGGCGCTGAAGGACGCGGGGGATGTGGTCCTCTTGGAGGAGGGGCTGGCTCCGGACGCCCTGCGCCGGCTCTGCGTGGAGGTCATGGAGCTCTGCGGCGGCCGCTGCGCGGCCTTCTCCGGCGACGACGAAAACGGCTGGGCCTATGCCATCGGACGAGCGGGCGGCGATCTGCGGCAGTTCGTGAAGGACATGAACGCCTCCCTGCAGGGCCGCGGCGGCGGCAAGCCCAATTTTGCCCAGGGCCGGGTGGCCGCAAAGCGGGCGGATATCGAGGAATATTTCGGAAAGTGATTGCAAGCCGCCTTGTGTTTGTGGTATAATATCTTGAATGGGATAAACCAGCGCCGTAGGGGCAGCTCTTATTCATAGAATGAGCCGCCCGGTTTGCGAAGCAGACAATCGCCCGGAGGGCGATCCGAGTGGGTATGGTATCGGGAAAGACGAACTGACTGATCGTTTGGCGGTTCTTTTCCGGGACCGTGCCGGATTTGCCTGCGGCAAATTGTCCGCCGATGGCGGACCGGGACGCTCACACCTTGCGGGGTAAGAGCGTCCCCTACGGCAAAACTGAAAGGCTTCTGCCCCGGGCTGGCGGCCAATGGCCGCCCCTACGGCGGGATTCGATAGGAGAGTTTATGGAAGAAAAGCTTGCACAACTGGAAAACAAATACGAAGAATTATGCGCCCGCGCGGAGCAGCCGGATTTTTACGCGGACCCCAAGCTGGCGGCCAAATATCTGAAGGAGCAGCGGGAGCTGGAGCCTGTGGTGACTGCCTTCCGCCGCTGGAAACAGGCCCGGGCCGACATGGCCGAGGCGCTGGCCATGATGGGCGAGGAGCCCGAGATGAAGGACTTCCTCCAGCAGGAATACCAGGCTGCCAAGGCCGACGCCGCGGTGCTGGAGGACGAGCTCCGGGTTCTGCTCCTGCCCCGGGACCCCAACGACGACAAGAACGTCATTGTGGAGATCCGCGGCGGCGTGGGCGGCGAGGAGAGCGCGCTCTTTGCCCATTCGCTGTTCCGGATGTACTCCATGTACGCCGCGGCCAAGGGTTGGACCCTGGAGCTGCTGAACTACAACGAAACCGAGCTGGGCGGCGTCAAGGAGGCGGACTTCCTGATCTGCGGCGACGGGGCCTTTTCCCGGATGAAGTTTGAGTCCGGGGTCCACAGGGTCCAGCGGGTCCCGGAGACCGAGTCCGGCGGCCGCATCCACACCTCCACCGCCACGGTGGCGGTGCTGCCTGAGATGGAGGCCGCCGAGGTGGACATCCGCCCCGAGGACGTCGAAATGCAGGTCTACCGCAGCTCCGGCGCCGGCGGCCAGCACATCAACAAGACCTCCTCCGCGGTCCGGCTGATCCACAAGCCCACGGGCATTGTGGTGGCCTGTCAGGAGGAGCGCAGCCAGTTCCAGAACCGGGAAAAGGCCATGAACATGCTGGCCTCCAAGCTCTATGAGATCGAGCAGGAGAAGCTGGACGCCGCGGTGTCCGGCGCCCGGAAGAGCCAGGTGGGCATGGGCATGCGGAATGAGAAGATCCGCACCTACAACTTCCCCCAGGATCGGGTCACGGACCACCGCATCGGCCTGACCCAGCACAACATCCAGGGCTTCATGGACGGAGACCTGGACAGCATGATCGACGCTTTGACCAACGCGGCCCAGGCGGAGCGGCTGCGGGACGGAAGTGATACGATATGACAACGCTGCTGTTATCGACAACTGAACAGGACCTCGAAAGAGCCGCCGCCATCATCAAGGCGGGCGGGCTCGTGGGGATCCCCACCGAGACGGTCTACGGTCTGGGCGCCAACGGGCTGGACCCGGAGGCGGTCAAAAAGATTTTCGAGGCCAAGGGGCGGCCCCAGGACAATCCGCTGATCCTCCACATCCACGACGCGAGCCAGCTCTACGACTTCTGTCGGGAGGTCCCCGAGACCGCTCTGCTGCTGGCCGGGACCTTCTGGCCGGGACCCTTGACCATGATCCTGCCCGTGGCGGACTGCGTACCGAAAACCACCACCGCCGGTCTGGAAACCGTCGGAGTTCGCTGCCCGGACAACGACGCCACCCGGGAAATCATCCGGCTGGCGGAGGTGCCCATCGCGGCTCCCTCGGCCAACAGCTCCGGCAAGCCCTCCACCACCACGGCGGCCCATGTCCTCCACGACATGGAGGGCAAGATCGACGCCATCGTAGACGGCGGCCCCTGCCGCGTGGGCGTGGAATCCACCATCGTGGACCTCAGTGGCCCCGTACCGCGACTGCTGCGGCCCGGCGGCATCGGTCCCGAGCGCCTGGAAAACCTGCTGGGCGCGCTGGAAATCGACAAGGCCGTCACCGGCGAGATCGACAAGGACGCGATCGTCCGGGCTCCCGGCATGAAATACAAGCACTATGCTCCGGCGGCGGAGGTACTGATCGTGGAGGGCTCCGCGGAGGCCGCCGCCCGCTGGGTTCGGGAGCGCTTCGCCCCCGGCGACGCCGTACTCTGCTTCGGCGAGGAGCTGCCCCTCTACCAGGGCCTGAACCCCACCGCCTACGGTCTGGAGGCGGACCCGGCTACCCTCTCCGCCGGCCTCTTTGCCGCCCTGCGGAAGCTGGACGACGGGACCGTCAAGCGGATCTTCGCCCGCTGCCCCACCGGCGGCGGCGTCAGCGTCGCCACCCGGAACCGGCTGCAAAAATCCGCCGGCTTCCACACCGTAAATACGGAGGAACCGTAGGAATCACGCCGTAGGGGCGCTCACTGAGCGCCCGCCCATGCGAAGCATGCATCGTTTGCGTCAGCAAACGATGCAACCACCTGCCATATCGTAACCGCATCGGATTTGCCTGACGGCAAATTGTCCGCATGCGGCGGACCGGGCGCTCAATGAGCGCCCCTACAGGAGGAACCATGTTTGTAATCGGCATCACCGGTCCTTCGGGGGCCGGAAAGACCACGGCCCTGCGGGTGCTGGAGCGGATGGGCGGGCAGGTCTACGACTGCGACGCCATCTATCATGAGATGCTGGCCTCCGACGGAGAGCTGCTGGGCCGCATCGAGGCCGCTTTCCCCGGCGCGGTAAAGGACTATACGCTGGACCGCAAGGCCCTGGGCGCCCGGGTCTTCGCGGACCCGGAGGGACTGCAGCGCTTGACGGACATCACCCAGCCGCTGGTGAAGCGGCGGGTGTTGGAGCGTATCCGGGCGTCGGAAGACCCCTCATCCGTCACCAGTGTGGACACCGGTGACACCCTCCCCCGAGGGGAAAGGCTGTATCGGGAAGATTTGTTTGTAATCGACGCCATCGGGCTGTTTGAGAGCGGGCTGGGAGCGGAGTGCGACCTGACCGTGGCGGTGGTGGCGGACCCGGAAATCCGGCTCAGGCGCCTCATGGCCCGGGACGGGATCACAGAGGACTACGCCCGCTCCCGGATCGCCGCCCAAAAGCCCGCGGAGTGGTACGCGAGCCAAGCCGACGTTATCCTGGAAAACAACGATACGGCGGACAGCTTTGCGAAAAAATGCGAATCGGTTTTTTCGCAAATGCTCCGGGCAAAGCCGACCGATCAATCAGGTTAGACAAAAAAAGAAAACAAACGGAAAAATATAAAACCAAGGAGGCAAACACACAATGAGCGAAAAAACCGATGAACTGAGAAAGAGCCTGCTGCGCGCGCCGAAGAACGGCTATGACCGCATCAGCCCCGAAGAGCGCGCAGAAATGGAGCGCTACTGCAAGGACTACATGAAGTTCATGGACGCCGCCAAGACCGAGCGGGAGGCAGTGAGCTACACCGTGGAGAAGGCCGAGGAGGCCGGCTTCGTGGTCCTGGAGCCCGGCATGGAGCTGAAGCCCGGCATGCGGGTCTACCGCAACAACCGGGGCAAGAGCGCCATCTTTGCCGTCATCGGCAAGGAGCACATCGACAACGGCGCCCAGATCGTGGCGTCCCACATCGACTCCCCCCGCATGGACATCAAGCCCAATCCCCTCTATGAGGACGCCGGTATGGCTTATCTCAAAACCCACTACTACGGCGGCATCAAGAAGTACCAGTGGACCACCGTTCCCCTGTCCATCCACGGCGTGGTGGCCAAGAAGGACGGCTCCGTCATTACCATCCGCGTGGGCGACGAGCCCAGCGATCCCTGCTTCATGGTCACCGACCTGCTGATCCACCTCTCCGCCGATCAGATGAAGAAGACTCTGGCCGAGGGCGTCACCGGCGAAGCCCTGAACATCCTCATCGGCTCCGAGCCCATCGCCGACGACGAGGGTGCCGACCGGGTGAAGCTGGCGGTTATGAAGCTGCTCAACGAGAAGTACGGCATCATCGAAGAGGACTTCCTCTCCGCCGAGCTCACCATGGTCCCCGCGGACCCCGCCCGGGAGATCGGCTTTGACCGCTCCCTGATCGCCGCCTACGGCCATGACGACCGGGTCTGCGCCTGGGCCTCCTTCGAGCCCCTGCTGAACATGGAGATCCCCGAGCATACCGCCGTCTGCGTCCTGGCGGACAAGGAGGAGATCGGCTCCGTGGGCGTCTCCGGCATGCAGAGCCGCTTCTTCGAGACCTTCATGGCCGACATCTGCGAGTCCCAGCAGGGCCAGCTGCGCCGCTGCCTGGAGCGCTCCTTCTGCCTGAGCTGCGACGTGTCCAACGCCTTTGATCCCATCTACGCCGAGACCTGCGACAAGCGCAACAACTCCCAGATCAACTACGGCATCGCCCTGTGCAAGTACACCGGCTCCCGGGGCAAGGGCGGCTGCTCCGACGCCTCCGGCGAGGTCATGGGCCGCATCCGCCGGCTCTTTGACGACAACGGCGTCGTCTGGCAGACCGCTGAGCTGGGCAAGGTGGACCAGGGCGGCGGCGGCACCGTGGCCGCCTACATGGCCAACCGCAACATCGACACCCTGGACGCCGGCGTGCCCGTGCTGAGCATGCACGCGCCCATGGAGATCGTCTCCAAGCTGGACTGCTACATGACCATGAAGGGCATGAAGGCAGTCTACCATGATTAAAACTGCGACCCAGAGGGAGACCGCCGCGGTCTCCCTCTGGGTCAAGCTGCAAACAGGGCTGCTGGCGGCCATTCTGCTTTTGCTGATCGTGGCGATCCTGCTTCTGGCGGGCTCCGTCAAGCGGCTCGACCACAGCCTGGAGCTGGTTCAGACCGACCTGGAGGCCCTGCAGATGGACAAGGTCAACGAGGCCGTGGCCGCCCTCACGGAGGCGGCGGACCGACTGGCCGCCATCGACGTGGAGGGCCTCAACGAAACCGCCCAATCCCTGAAGGCCGCCGCCGACAGCCTCACCAAGGTGGATGTGGAGACCCTCAACGGGGCCATCGCCTCCCTGAAGGACGCGGCCAACACCCTGAAGGACCTGGACATCGAGGGCCTCAACGGAGTGATCCAGTCTCTGAGCAAGACTGCCGCCAACCTCCAGAAAGTCAGCGACGCCATCGGGAGCATTTTCGGGTGATTGTTCGTCCGTTCCAGGATAGTGATGTACGTTTGTCAATGATGTGAGACCGAAAAAAAGATGAGTTGTTAGAAGTGGGATTCCGCGTGCTCTGACGGAGGGAGGGCGTAGCCCGACCGGAGTCAGAGCACGCGGGCGGCCTCCAACTCCTGCCGTTTTTGAATTG
>JAFWPP010000043.1:0-30494 GCA_017509485.1 Oscillospiraceae bacterium
GAAGCGCCGGATGAGGGGAGGTATCGACGACAGAGTGCTCCCCATCAACGGGCAATGAACATGCAGCGCCCCTCATCCGTCATCCGGCTTCCGTGAGACGCCGGATGCCACCTTCCCCCGAGGGGGAAGGCTTTGCGGAGATCCCGCCAAATCCCGATTATACCAACTGCTTCTCCAGGTTTTTTTCAAAATATCCCGTTTTTTCTATTGACAAATCGCTTTCTATCTGCTAATATATAGCGGCTGCCAAAGACAGCAGGTGGGCGGATTTCCGTCCGTAAATCCTGCCGAGGTTCCGCAAACCTGACATTTTTCGGTGTCCTTGCGTTCTTTGGCCGCACGGACACATTTTTTATTTCTATTCGGAGGTGACAACCAAACATGCCCAACGCAAAGGTACTCGAAAGCAAAAAGGCGATCGTAGATCAGCTGTCCGACCGGATCGGCAAGGCTACCGCCGTTGTCTTTGTTGACTACAAGGGCATCACTGTCGCTCAGGATACCGAGCTCCGCAACAAGTTCCGCGAAGCCGGCGTGGAGTACTCCGTTGTCAAGAACACTCTGACCCGTCTGGCCGCCAACAAGGTCGGCTTCCACGAGTTCGACGAGGTTCTCAACGGCACCACTTCCATGGCCACCACCACGGACGACCCCATTGCCCCCGCTCGTATCGTCAGCGAATTCGCAAAGAAGAACAAGAACGTCCTGAAGATCAAGGGCGGCATCGTGGAAGGCAAGCCCCAGTCCGTTGACGCGCTCAACGCGTTCGGCGAGCTGCCCTCCAAGAATGCTCTGATCGCTCAGGTCCTCGGCACCTTCCTGGCTCCCATCACGTCCCTGGCGTTCGTCATCGACCAGATCCGCGAGCAGAAGGCCGGCCCCGCTCCCGCAGAAGCCCCCGCAGAGTAAGCCAAACACAAACAAAAAAACTACACTAAAAACTGGAGGATATTACAATGTCTGAAAAGATCGCTGCCCTCATCGAGGAAGTTAAGAATCTGTCCGTGCTCGAGCTGTCCGAGCTGGTTCATGCCCTGGAGGAGACCTTCGGCGTCTCCGCCGCCGCTGCCGCTGTCGCCGCCGGTCCCGCTGCCGGTGCTGTCGAGGTGGAAGAGAAGACCGAGTTCGACGTCATTCTGAAGGCCGCCGGCGCTTCCAAGCTGAACGTCATCAAGGTCGTCCGTACCGCTACCGGTCTGGGTCTGAAGGAAGCCAAGGAGCTGGTCGACAACGCCCCCAAGGCCATCAAGGAAGCCATCTCCAAGGAAGACGCCGAGAAGCTGGCCGAGGATCTCAAGGCCGCCGGCGCCGAGGTCGAGATCAAGTAAGATCACCCAAAGCACGACGAAAAGAACAGGAACCGCGATCTGCGGTCCCTGTTCTTTTTTAGCGCTCAAACAGCCGCAGCAGCTTCATCTTGCGCGCCGCGCCCTTGCCCGTGTAGGGGTGCTCCCGGAGCGGCAGGTTGAATTTCGTTCTTCCGTACAGAACCGTGGAGGGATGGGTAAACTCCCGGAAGCCCCATTCGCCGTGGTAGGCCCCCATGCCGGAGTGCCCCACGCCGCCAAAGGGCACGCCCTTCACCATCAGATGCAGACAGACCTCGTTGACGCAGCCGCCGCCGTATTGCTGCGTTGCCATCACTTTTTTCGCCCACTTCATATCCTTCGTGAAGATATAGAAGGCCAGGCCGTGCTCCCGGTCTGCGATCGTCTCAAGCAGGGCGTCGATCTGCGCGTCCTTGAACGGGACGACCGGCAGGATCGGCGCGAAGAGCTCGTGCCGGACGATGGGCTCGTCGATTGCAACGGGGTAAATCACCGTCGGCGCGAATTTCCGCGTCTCCTTCTCCCCCGCCCCGCCGCACAGGACCCGGTCCCGGTACCGCTCGACCTCCGCGGCGCAGCGTTCCCAGGCGGCCTCGGTGATCAGGCAGGGATACTCCGGATTGTGAAGCGGGTCCGCGCCGATCTGCCGCTTCAGCTCCGCTTGGATGGCCTCCAGGAAAGCGGGGGCGACCTCCTCCGCCACGGCGACCTGGTTCACGTTGATGCAGATCTGTCCGGCGTTCAGCAGCTTGAAGAAAACGAGCTTCCGGGCCGCGTCCCGCAGATCCGCGTCCTTGCGGACAATGGCCCAGTTGCCGTTCTCTCCGCCCAGCTCCAGGGTCACGGGGGTCAGATGCTTCGCCGCCGCCTCCATCACCCGGACCCCCACCCGGGGCGAGCCGGTGTAGAAAATCTTATCGAAGCGCTGGGCCAGGCAGAGATCTGCGATCTCGTGGCCGCCGTCCACCAGGGCCACAAACTCCTCCGAGAAGGTCCCGGCGATCAGCCGCTTCAAAACCTCGGTGCTGTGGACCGACTTGGAGCTGGCCTTGATAACCGCGGTATTGCCCCCGGCGACGGCCGCCGCCAGAACGCCCAGAGAAAGCAGGAAGGGAAAATTGAAAGGGCTGATGATCAGGCTGACGCCGTAGGGCAGCTTGTAGACCTTCGTCACCGTGCTGGGGAAGCAGCTCAGGCCGCTGAAATGGGTCTCCGGCCTGGCCCAGCGGCGCAGGCCCCGGATCGTTTCGTTGATCTCCAGGACGACGGCGCCCACGTCGCAAAAATAAGCCTCCATGGCCGCGCGGCCCAGGTCCGCCGCCAGGGCCTCCTCGATGGCCTTCTCGTTGGTGAGCACCGCCTGCTTCAGCCGCCGCAGCTGCTCCAGTCGCCAGTCCAGGTCCAGGGTCTTCCCCGTCCGGAAAAAGCCGCGCTGTCTCTCCACAAGCTCCTTGATCCGTTCCTCTGTCCACATATTCCTCGCTCCCTTCCGCATCTGTCGGGACAAGCGCCGCCTGTCCCCTCTCTTATTATATCACAGAACCCGTCCGGATAAATAGAAAATTTCCGAAAAAACAAAAAAATCCCTTGACAAAAAGCCCTTCGCTCGCTATAATAACACATGCTTGTTCGAGCCGTGCTGGTATAGCTCAGTTGGTAGAGCAGCTGATTTGTAATCAGCAGGTCGGGGGTTCGAGTCCGTCTACCAGCTCCAACTTTCCGGCGGGGAAGATGCGGAAGCGTCTTTGGATGGCCGCGGGCAAGCGAACGGAATATGGGGGAATTCCCGAGTGGCCAAAGGGGACAGACTGTAAATCTGCTGGCACTGCCTTCGGTGGTTCGAATCCACCTTCCCCCACCAAAAGAGACAAACAAGCTGAAACAAGCCTGTTTGTCTCTTTTTATCCCACAAATAAGTAAATAAATGCTGTTTTGGAGCGGATTTTTAAGGAGATCCGCTCCATTTTCATATCAGAAGCAAACCCAAAACAATCAGCCGACGATATAAAGCACTAATATAGAGGTTTTGAATTTGCACTAATTCCACTAATATTTGTGTTTTATATTGAAAATGCACGTCGAAATCAATATAATTAGAAAGGAACCATAATTATGAAATTGTCATTGATTGAATCAAGACTTTTCGGAAGAATCTGCTACGGCTACAGGAGGGACAAGCAGGGGCTTGTTGAAATAGTGCCAGAGGAAGCGGAAGTTGTCAAAACTATTTTCGAGCTCTACAGAGCAGGAAACAGCTTGGAAGCTATTCAGGACTGTTTATTCAACCAAGGGATCCCTTCTCCTTCTGGTAATGCGCGTTGGAGCAGAGATGTGTTGAATAAGCTGCTAAACAATGGAAAGTACACGAAAGGTATCATCGATTTTGATGAATACTGTGAAGTGTACTTTTTGAAAGGTGAAAACTGCCGGAATCCCAACCAAGCGAAAGTGGTGAAAACAGATGCCAAGAGCGACAAAAGAAGAACTGGAATGGGCTTACGCGCTAACCAGAGAGAAGTTTTTAGTGCGTGTGAATAAGCTGTCTCCAATCAGAGCAGTGGATTGGAATCGGTATTTGGATGTTATCTTTGAGTCGATCTTAAATGACGAGGCGCCGATCTACGATCCGAAGATGAACGCCTATCTCGAAGAAACAGTAGCCAAATATCTGCATCCGTCCGATGATTTTATTTCCTTGACTGAAATTGCACGTAGGTTTGATGCCGATAATCCGAGTTACCTAATTCAAAGTTGGCTACGAAGTCGCAATACAGTGGAGTTCCTAGCGGCATGGGAACGGAACAATAACCCGCAATTCAATGAAGCTGCATTTCAAAAGCTTGTGGTTGATGCCAAAACACCGCAGTTAACTTTGACGCCAAAGAAATGGATCGACCTGACAAATGCGATTGGTATCACCTCAAAACAAGGAAAAGGCGGCGGGACGATGGCACATCCTTTTATTGCGTGTGACTTTGAGATGTGGAATGATGCTGAATTCAGGTACGAAGTGCTAAAGGTATTTTTGGCTTCAAGTATTGTGGTCAATAATAAATAGTATAGATAATATGATCTTGAACTGAGAGAAAACTTAGGCATTCTGGAGGCTATCTTAAATGGCAAAACAAGTATTGTATATGGATTATAGTACCGGTAGATCCTTACAAATCTTCCTTACTTATCTAATATCAGAAGGTAATATTAATGATGAAATGTATTATTACTTGTTTGGAGATGACTCGCTCTCCAATGACGAAAAACAGGCAATGTTGCATCGACATTTCAGAGGGTTCTATGGAATGTTGTCGATGTTAACATTGTATGATGAGATTGTAGTTTATCCTATTAATGAAATTCAGAGATTGGATGAAGGACTTCTTGATGAGTTGGGAATACATTATTCTTCCACAAATGAAAAAAACAAATCTGGAATAAAAAGGATTTTCCAGAACAAAAAAGCGATTTCTGCTGAAGAAGCAGCAAACATTGTTCGTGCAGCTAAAGGTGCTATTCTAAGCGATTTTAGGCAAGAAAAGAGTTACGCTGATTATTGGATAAACTACGACTTTGATTTGTCAGACTCGTTTGATTATTACCTTGAACGAAATTATCATTTATCCGTTCTCCCAAGCTCAAAATCAATAAAGAATATTTCAACTTTACTGGAATTTGATATATTAGGCAGAGGTCCTCAGAATTTGCTGAAGACTGGCGAGTATGATTTTATGGATTACCTTGACTCAACTTTTAGTTCTTTAGCAAAGAGTATGTATGACCGCCGAGGAACATTTTACTCTAGTTTATTTTATAAAGATAGCTGGAGCAACATAAATATGGAAGATCTCGATAGAATGGACGATTTAGTTTTTGCAGCGGATTTTGCAAGCGGCATGGGAGTGATTCCCCACCCTGAAACAATCGAAGAGGTTGTATCGTGGAGAAAACATGTAAATATGAAATCCTTTCGTTCTGTCTTTTCGGATTGGGTTTCTGTATTGCGTAATGGCAATCTCGATATGGCGTGTAAAATGAAAATGGATGTACGCAGAGCAAACGAACAACTAATAAAGCTCGATAAATATGAGAAACTGAATAAAAATGCGCTGGTTGCCATAATTAAAACAGGGATTTCAAAAATTCCTGCGATAGATATTCTTGCAACTACAACTGATTTTCTTACTCCTTATATAGCGGATTATATACAGAGTAAAAATGGATGGGTAAATCTTCCTGCCTTCAACCCGAACTGTTCGTTGCTCCATACACTTAGACAAAGAAACAAAGATTAATAGTGATCGCATTTTATAATAATGACCATCTCATTATTATTTATGGGCTTTGCAAGAGTTCGAATCCATCTGTTAAAAACGCAAATCCATCTTTTTCGTACCCCATAGACAGAAAGACGAGACATCCTTTTGGATGGCTCGTCTTTCTGCGCTTGGGCATTCCGGAAGGTGGATTCGAAAGGCGGCTCTTGGCGACAGTCCGGTGGACTGTCGCAACCGCCGTGGCTTTTCCGCAGAAAAGCGAATCCACTGTACCGGGACCGAGGCGTTCCGAGGGGGCGAATCTACGCGAGACATCCTTTTGGATGGCTCGTCTTTCTGCGCTTGGGCATCTCGGAAGGTGGATTCGAAAGGCGGCTCTTGGCGACAGTCCGGTGGACTGTCGCAACCGCCGTGGCTTTTCCGCAGAAAAGCGAATCCACCTTCCCCCACCAGAAAGACGAGACGCCGTTTGGTGTCTCGCGTTTCTGCGTTTGAGTATTTGTATTTTCAGGGTGAATAATTGCAGAATCTCAGTTTTTTTGTTCTGCAATCAGCTTCGCCGGTCTATGGAAACGATTTCACCTTGGTGGATGCGAATAATCTCCTGGGCCTGAGCCGCTATATCCATGTCATGCGTGACCAGGATCAGAGTCTGACGCAGTTCGGATACTGTCTGCTTCAGCAGACGTAAGGTCTGCTGGCTTGTGTTAGGATCAAGGTTTCCTGTGGGCTCGTCCGCCAGAATAATAGCGGGTTTGGCCGCCAGAGCGCGGGCAATTGCCACGCGCTGCTGTTCACCGCCGGAAAGCTGCGACGGGTATTTCCGGAGCAGCGGTTCGATCTCCAACAACTCCAGCACGGTTTGCAAATGTACCTCATCCGCTTCCCTGCCGTCCAGGTGCAGCGGAATCCGGATATTTTCCCACACTGTGTGCTCCTGCAGCAGATTGTAGGCCTGAAACACAAAGCCGACCTTCCTGCGACGAAATCGGGCAAGTTCCCGGCGGGAAAGCTGAAACACCTCTTCTCCCTCGCACAAAACTTTGCCGGAGCTTGGGACGTCGAGTGCGCCGAGGATGTGAAGCAGCGTTGATTTTCCGCAGCCGCTTTTTCCAATGATCGCATAATACCTGCCTGGGAGGAAGCTGAGATTGACACCGCGAAGCGCTTCGACCGCTTGGGCTGTTCCGGGGTTATAGGTTTTTCTCAGATCAATAGTCTGCAAAATCGGTTCCATTGTTCTCAACTCCTCATATTATCGATCACCTTTGTTCGCCCCAATCGGGAAATCGGGATGCTTTGCAGCAAGGTATAGAAGAGAATAAAGCCGAGACATACCTGCGCATGCAGCGGCCAGGGGTAGGCGGCAAGATTTTCCTGAAGGGTGTACCAGGGCCTGCTGCTGAATAGGGCCGTCACGAGTTGGACCAGGCCCAGTAGCAGGTTCGCTCCGACGCAGCCCAGAAGCGCCAACCCAAAGGATTGCAGGAGCTGTCCCCGGAAGATTTGCCCGTTGGTCAGTCCAATCGCCTGGAGCAGGCCGAAGCGGAAGCGATCCTGCTCCGCGGCCATCCCCGCGGCGGCAAACAGCAGAGAAGACATGACCAAGGCCATTTCAATCCCCAGCAGCAGATACAATAACATTCTGCTCTGTGCCGGTACTTCCTCCGGCTCTTTGACGAGGCGATAGTTGGTCGGTTCCACGCCCAGCTTTTTCGCCAGGTCATAGGCGGCGCTGTCCATAATGACGGAATCCTCGGTATTGCGGCTGTAGATTGCGATGCGCGTCAGGCCATAACAGTCCGGATAGAAGAGAGAGGCCATCCGAATGTGATATTTCGTCTGTGCGGCAGTCATGCGGGCATTGGCGTTGGGGTACAGCATGGAGATGGCCTGTTGTCCTGTAACGATTACAAACGGCGTGTTATCCTGAGACAGGGGCCAGAACGGCGGGTCCAGCGTGGAGAGAACGGCCTCCACCCGCATAGAGAAGTCCCGCTTCTCTTCCACCACCGTCTCGCCGACGATTTCCTGCGTGAAGCTCGTCAGTGCCAGCATATCACCGGGCTGGAGGCACGGGTCCGCTTCGGTCACGTTCCGGTACTGCGCTCCGTAACGGAACGCCAGCAGATATCCTGCGCGTTCATCCAAGCGCCGCTCATTCAGCGCGGCGTAGTCCGCTTCCCGCCGAATCAGTTCCCCGTTATCCGTTTCATACCTGGGAATCAGAACGATGCAGCTCTCTCCCTTTTTGAGTGAGGCAATATTCAACGCTTCCTCCGGAAACCGGGTGCAAAACTCCTTGAGTGCTTCCTCCTTCAAACCCACGACGCGAACGGCCATGCCGGTATCCTCGTCGGAGAGTGGCCGGAAGAGCGCCTCCTCGCGTGCGTAAAGCGCCTGGATAATTGGGCTGGTCCGAAAAAGCTCGCTGCTGCTGAGCCAGACGTTCGGTGCCTCCCAGGTAACGTAAATATCCGCGTTCTCCGTCAGCGTCGGGTATTCTTCCAGCGTGGTGCGCTGGGCCCGGAGGGTCATACCGTAGGGGACCACGATTTCATAGTCCGGCATCGCCGTGTCCGTAACCTTGCTGCGATAGCTCGCGTAAGCATTATGGCAGAGGAAAATCGTCATAAGGCAGATCGCCCCAAGTAAAAGAGACATCGTGCCCTGCAGCACCGTCCGACCGCGGTTTGCGCGCATCTGGCGCAGGACGATGCGAGCATAGTTCTGCCGCCGCGGCTTCTTGGGTGCCTTCATTTTCAGAATATGACGGCTGAGATGTTCCCTTCCGGTCAGCGGGGTCCGGAGGACAGCGATCATAGGAATCATTGCGCTGAGCAGCATCGCTGCGCTGCATAGGGCCATCCCACCGAAAAGATGCTTCAGGTCTACCACGTAAACGGATGACATTCGGACCGTCAGAACGAGGGCAAGAAGGAAGCCCACGCCGGTCCCCAAAATGCCCATGAGCACCAAAAGCACCAGAATTTCCTGCAAGAGCATTTTGAAGATTTGCCTGTCCGTTGCGCCGATGGCCATCAGCGTGGACAAGCGCATTCTCCGGCGGCGGAGCTGGACCCAGAACACCTGGAAGACCGAGCAAGCCGCAACGCCGATCAGAATCCCGCTGCAAAGCGTCCGCAGGGAGCCCTCCAGGCGGGGGAAGGAATACTGGTTCAGTCGCAGGGGGTGGTTGTTGTTGGCCTCCAGGTCCTCCAGCTTCAAGTGCTCCGGCTCAAGCGGCAGAAGCATGGAGGAGAACTCCTCCCATCGGAAGGAGGCCGTCGGGTCGCCGGAAATCAGCAGGCTCTCCTGAGTTTTCGGGTCGATCATATAGTAGCAGACAGGCCCGTATTGACGCAGCTCGCAGATTTTTACCTCGCCCGTCTCCGGGTCCAGGCCGGTGATGATTCCCTGCTGTTGTTCTCCGATCTTTTTTTCGTCGAAGCCCTCGACCTGAAAATACGGTTTCTGCACTGCAGAGAAAACGCGAAGCGTCTTTTCTGCGGTAGAGGCCCAGGAGGAATCAGGCGCATGGAGCAGCAGGATATCCTTGGGCTCCCAGGTGGGTGCGCCTTCGTAGTATTCCTCCTCCGCCCGACGCAGAGCGCGGAGCTGCGCCGCCGCTGCTTCGTGGGAAACGAAGCCGTCCGGCATCGTCAAACCGTGGACGTCCCAATGGTCGACGTATGGATCCAGGTATCCGACGACGGTGTAGGTCTTGTAGAGCAGCGCCTTGGAGGTCCAAAGCTCCTCCGTTACCTGCTCCCGGACTTCCTCCGAGAAGGCCCAGCCTTTATAGATGGTCTTGTCTCCTTCGCTCAGCACGTTGATCAAAAAACCTTCATAGGAAAACAGGCCGCCGGGAAGGGCGCGGATCGTGCTGACCTTGTACGTATCATCGTCGAAGGGGCTCGTCATTTTATTCGGATGCAGGATGATCGTCGCCCATGCAAAGAGCAGATCGTCTTCGTCTTCCGCAAGGACCTGCTCCAGATCGGACCCGGGGGGAAGCTGGTAGTCGTAGGTCGCCGAGGGCCGGGACGAGGTTCCCCAATACTCGTATTTAAACCGGACGGTGTTGGTCTCCGGGTCGTAGTTTTCCCGGACGTAGGACAGGAACGCCTCGTGGATCTGCTCCCAGGTCCTCGTGGGCTTTGCGTAGGGGTTGGTCTCGCCCTCCATCCATTCGTCCACGGTATGCGCGTCGTAGAGCCGATACAAACGCTTCAAAAATAGCTGACGTTGGAGGTCCCACAGCTCCCTTTTTGCGACGGTCTCCGGTTCGGTCTCCCCGGCGTGCAGGGAGTCGATCACGGCCTGCCGGCGGTTTGCCTCGTCGTCGACGGCCTGGGAGGTGCCGCTCATGTAGGTGTACTGATAGAGCACGTCGTATTCAGAACCGATGGGAGGCGCGTCATCCATCTTGCTCCGCACCAAAACGATCTCGTCCTCTCCCTGCGGCAGACGCCCTTCGGCCAGTTGAAGACAGCCGATGGACTGGACGGTTTCATCAATGGTGCCGATCAAATGTCCGCCGCTGATGGTCCCGACGATCTCTATCGCGCCGCAGTCAGCGTATGCAGCGCACTGTTCCTCTGCCGATTTTTCCGCGCCGTAATACAGGACCTGCCATTTTCCATGCAGCGTCCACCGCTGCAGATCAGCGTTTTCCGTGAAAGAGGAAAGCAGGATTGAGGAGAGCGTCAAAAACAAAAAAGACAGGAGGATGATACTGCCCAGGATAAAAGTATCTCTTTTTCGCCCCCACAACCCATGAATAACCATGCGAAATATGCTCATTTTTTGCCCCCCCTTTCGTGTAAAGTAGAATTATTATACAAAAGTGTTTTTCAGTTGTCAATGAATAATGAGAAATCAGTTCTTGATGACGTTGTATGTTCATTTTATCATATTGTGAATATAAACACAATATATATTTTTATAAAATCACCATATAATTGCAGTAGTTCAGCAATGGCGGTGATTTCGATGTTCAACTACGGGCCGTTATGGAAGACGATGGCGGAGAAGGGCGTAACGCAGTATCAGCTGCTGAAGAGCGGCATTGACAACCGGACGCTGGACTCCTTGAAAAAGGGTCGGAACATCACCATGATCACGCTCAGTCGGCTGTGCCGGATTATGGACTGCACGCCGAATGAAATTGTTGAAATAGAACGCGAATGACGGATCGCAGGGCAGACCCCGCATCCGTCATTTTCCATTGCCTGCCGCCTCCCGCAGCAGCGCCTCCCGGCGACTGGTAACCGGCAGACGGTATGGGATACCCCTTGAAAAGAATCCTCGCATATCCTTCCATTACGCTTGATATATACGAAAATATGCGTATAATAAAAGATGAAGATAAATCACACAGAGAAGGGAGCACCCCATATGGAACAGGTTCACGCTTTTTCGGAACGGGTCCTGCGGGATATGTACGACGCGGTCCTGGTGCTTGACAGCAAGGGCAACATCGTCTATGCGAACGGCCCCGCCGCCCGGATGCTGGAGGTGGACGAGGGCTATCGGGAGACAGGCACGCGGTTCTCGCTGTTGAACGAGAATGGGTATAACGAGAGCTTTGACGACGCCATCTTTGCCGCGCTGTACAACAAGGAGGAAACGACGGTCAAAAAGGTGCCCTATATGTCGCCCTCCGGAAAGAAATATGTCTTTATCCTGTCCAGCTCCTTTATGCGGGACACGGAGGGCTCATATCTCGTCATTACCCTGAGCGACGAGACCACAGCCGAGGAGATGACGCGGAAGGTCAGAGACTCCTCCAATACCTTCACCACCTTCCTTTTTGCCTTCAGCATCTGGATTCTCATTTACGCGTTCTGGGAATTCCTGAACCGCCCGGTCCCGGCGGATTTCATGACCCACGGCGTGGAGGTTTTGGGCATCATCATGCTGATCTTCATTCTGTGCCGCACCAGCTTCACCTGGCGGGATCTGGGCGTTACGACCCGCGAGCCCCGGAAGACCCTCAAAACGGCGCTGATCGTCGCGGGCTGCGCCTTTCTCTTCCTGTTCGTACTCAAGCTGGTCTGCCGGATCGTCGATCCCAACTGCTTTGAGCCGAAGGCGCCCTTCCTGGACATCAAGCGCTTCGGCATGCGGCAGATCCAGTACATTTTTACCGCGGGGATCCAGGAATTCCTCGCCCGCAGCGTCATCCAGCGAAATCTCAAACGCATCACGGTGGGAAAGCACCCGGCGACGGTAGCAATTTTTCTCTCGTCCCTGATTTTTGCCGCCCTGCATATTCATTTTGGCTTCCTGTTCATGTTCGGCGCTGCGATCCTGGCCGGACTCGAGGGCATCCTGTATGAAAAGCAGCAGAACATCCTCGGGGTGTGGATCGTGCACTGGGTCTTCGGCGTCAGCGGAACCCTGCTGTGCCTGATCGATCATTGACCCGGATGCTTTTCCGGCTGACTGAACGAGCTTCCGACCGAAAGCGGCATGAGGTTGACAGACAATGACGGACGATATCGAAGTCCTCGGCGCGGCCGAGAACAACCTGAAGCACATCAATGTGACGATCCCGAAGGGCAAGCTGGTGGTCTTCGCCGGTATCTCCGGCTCGGGCAAGAGCTCCCTGGCCTTTGACACTGTGGCCGTGGAATCCGAGCGGGAGTGGCAGCAGAGCTATCCCCTCTTCCTTCGGAACAAGATGCCCCACTACGACCGCCCGCGAGTGGACGAGATCCGCAACCTGACCCCGGCCATTGTGGTGGACCAGCGGCCCATCGGAGCGAACTCCCGCTCCACGGTGGGCACGGCCGTGGACGTGGCACCGCTGCTGCGGCTGCTCTTCTCCCGGGTGGGGCAGCCCAGCGCGGGGGGCTCCATGGCCTACTCCTTCAACCACCCCGCCGGAATGTGCCCGGACTGCACCGGTCTCGGGGAGCAGACGGAGCTCATGAAAGAGAGCTTCTTCGACCCGGATAAGAGCCTGGTCGAAGGCGCGATCCGCTTCAGCCAGTTCTCCTCGGGCTGGCAGACGGTCTACTATCAGAACAACCCCCTGCTGGACCCCTATAAAAAGCTCCGGGATTTCAGCCCGGAGGAATGGAAGGTGCTGGAATACGGCCCCGACGAGCCCCTGATGGTGGAGTTCAAGTGCAACAACATCGGCCGCATGGACTATCTGCCGTACGAGGGCGTATATCCCCGCTTCGAGCGGGTCTACATGAAGCGGGACATCACCAAGCTGAAAAAGAGCTTGCAGGACGAGATCCTGACCCACGTCCGCCACGGCTTCTGCCGAAGCTGCGGCGGCTCCGGCCTGAATCCCAAAGCCCTGGCGTCCCGGATCAACGGCAAGAACATCGTGGAGTGCATGGACATGACCGCCGCCGATCTGCTGTCCTTCCTGAACAGCATCGACGACCCCCGGGGAGCCTCCCTGGCCCGGCAGATCGCCGCCTATCTGGAACGCATGGTGGAGGTCGGCATCGGCTATCTGTCCCTCTCCCGCAAGACGGAGACCCTCTCCGGCGGCGAGGCCCAGCGCATCAAAATCGTGCGGAACCTGGGGGGCTATCTCAACAACATCACTTACATTTTCGACGAGCCCACCGCCGGTCTGCACCCCGCCGACGCCGAGCGCATCGGCCGGATGCTCTGCGAGATCCGGGACAAGCACAACAACGTGCTGGTGGTGGAGCACAGCCGCCAGATGCTGGAGCTGGCGGATCATATCCTCGAGCTGGGGCCCGGCGCGGGCTCCAAGGGCGGCAAGCTGGTTTTTTCCGGCAGTCTCGAAGCGCTGAAAGCGGCCGACACGCCCACCGCCCAGGCCGTCAACCAGGCGATCGCCGTCAATCAAAACCCGCTGCCCTGTACCGAGGGATATCCGATCCGCGACGCCTGCTGTCACAATCTGAAGCACATCGACGTCACGATCCCGAAGGGCATTCTCACCGCCGTGACCGGCGTGGCGGGCAGCGGCAAGAGTTCTCTGATGCGCTACGCCTTCCCGGAGGCCTGGCCGGAGGCCGTCGTCATCGATCAAAAGCCCATCGGCACCTCGATCCGCTCCACCCCCGCCACCTACACCGGCGTCATGGACGAGATCCGCAGGGTCTTCGCCCGGGAAAACGGCGTCGGCGCCGGCTGGTTCAGCTTCAACTCCGAGGGCGGCTGTCCCATCTGCAAGGGCACGGGCCAGATCAGCTATGAGATGGCCTTTGCCGAGCCGGTGACCATCACCTGCGAGGAATGCGGCGGTCATCGCTACAATCCCACCGCCCTTTCTTACCGCTTTCACGGTCTGAACATCGAGCAGGTCATGGGGCTGACCATCGGGGAGGCCTACGCGTTCTTCGAAAGCAAGAAGATCAAAAAGCTCCTGCAGAGCATGATCGACGTGGGCCTGGATTATCTCACCCTAGGCCAGCCCACCAGCACTCTCTCCGGCGGCGAGGTCCAGCGGGTCAAGCTGGCCAGCGAGCTCCATAAGGCGGGGCAGATCTACGTTCTGGACGAGCCCAGCACCGGCCTGCACGCCAAGGATCTGGAGCTGCTGCTGGCCCTGCTGCGCAAGCTGGTGGAGAGGGGAAACAGCGTTATCATGGTGGAGCAGCGTCCGGAGCTGATCGCCCAGGCGGACTGGATCATTGATCTGGGCCCGGAGGGGGGTTCCGGCGGCGGATCCGTGATTTTCGAGGGGACCCCGGCCCAGCTGCTGGACTGCGCGGCCTCCAAGACCGGGCGTTTTCTGCGCGAATTCAGCGCCCGGGACCGAAATACCGGGAAGGGGTAACGGGGCCGGCCCAAAGGCCGCAAGGGAGCGGCCGGACCGCGCCTTTCTATGCTGCGTAACAATTCCTTATCTGAAACTGAACGGAGGACAAGACATGCAAAAGTTTGTTTACTATGCTCCAACGGAGATCGTCTTCGGCCCGGACACGGAGCTGCGCGCCGCGGAGCTGGTGAAAAAGTACGGCGGGAGCCGGGTGCTGGCGATCTACGGCGGTGCATCCGCAAAGAAAAGCGGTCTGCTGGATCGCGTGATCGGCAATCTCCGGGAAAATGGGATCGAGACCCTGGCGCTGGGCGGCGTCGTTCCGAATCCGCTGGTCTCCACAGCCCGGGAAATGGCCAAGGCCGGCATCCGCTTTGGGGCGGATTTCATTCTGGGGATCGGCGGCGGCAGCGTTCTGGACACCGCGAAGGGCGTGGCGCACACAATCGCGAACCCGGAGCATGACGTCTGGGATTTCTGGACCGGCACAAAGCTGACAAAAAGCCTGCCCGTGGGCGCCATCCTCACCATTTCCGCCGCGGGCAGCGAGACCAGCAATTCCGCGGTGCTGACCAACGACGGGATCGACCCGCCCACAAAGCGCGGGCTTGGGACGGACTTCAACCGCTGCAAATTCGCCATCATGAATCCGGAGCTGACCATGACCCTGCCCCGGTATCAGATCGGCGCCGGGGTGGCGGACATCTTCATGCATAGCTCCGAGCGCTATTTCGCGGCGATCCTGGGCAACCATCTGACCGATGAGATCGCGGAGGGTCTGTTCCGGGACATCATTCTCTACGGCCCCAAGGGGGTCGAGGATCCGAAGGATTACGAGGCCATGAGTGAGATCATGTGGTGCGGCAGCGTCTCCCATGTGGGCCTGACCGGGGTTGGCGCCAAGGGCGACACCGCCAGGGAGGGAGACTGGGCCTGTCACCAGCTGGGCATGGCAATCTCCGCCCTCTATAATTCCACCCACGGAGCTACCCTGACGGCTGTTTGGGCCGCCTGGAGCCGCTATGTGAAGGAGACGAACGTCGCCCGCTTCGCCCGTTTCGCCCGAAAGGTCTACGGGGTACGGGAGCCGGACGACGAGAAAGCGGCGGAGGAAGGGATCCTGCGGACCAACGCCTTCTTCCGGAGTCTGGGCATGCCCCTCTCCCTCACGGAGCTGCTGGGGCAGGCGCCCACGGATGAAGAGCTTGAAGCGCTGGCGACGGAGTGCAGCTACGGCCGCAGCCGCCGGATCGGTTCCTTCCGGGTGCTCGACTATGACGATATCCTGGCCATCTATAAGGCCTGCCGTTAGCGTTCCGTACCGGCTGAAGCGCAGCGCATGAAGCGTCGGGCGAATGCCGCAAATGCGGGGCGGAACCCCCGGATAAAAGCGCGATGGAGCGGCTCTCCCGAACCCGGGAGAGCCGCTCCTGTGCTTTCGAGACCCTGTCGGGTCTTCCGTATTATCTCCTAAAAACGGATCGGCAGAAAGGCGGCTGCGACGGCAAGAACCACCGCGGGGAGAAGATTCGCGACCCGGATCTTCCTGTCCCAGACCAGATTCACGCCCACGCAGAAGATCAGAACGGAGCCCACCGTGGACAGATAGCTCATGGCCAGATCCGTCATCAGGGGCTTGATCCAATTGGCCAGCAGGGTGAGACCGCCCTCGATCACAAAGATCGGAATCACAGAGAACACACAGCCCCTGCCCAGGGAGCTGGTCAGGACCGCCACGATGACCAGATCCAGGATACTCTTGGCGCCGAGGATCGACCAGTCCCCGGCGATGCCGTCCTGCAAAGAGCCGACGACGGTCATCGCCCCGACACAGGTGGTCAGGGAGGCGGTCAGAAAGCCGTTCACAAAGTTTTGATCCCTGGCGCTGCCGGTCTTCCGCTTGAGCCACTCGCCGAAGCGTTCAAGGCCGCGCTCGATGTTGAGGATCTCCCCGATCAGCCCGCCCAGGGCCACGCAGAGGATAATCAGCATCGCCCCTCCGCCGGGAAGGCTTTGGGCGTCCAGCGGAAGCATATAGCGCAGCGCGCCGGCTGTGCTGAGAAACAAGGTGCTGACGCCGCAGGCCAGGGTCAGCGTTTCCTGAAAGCGGGGCTTGAGCAGCCTGCCGAACAGCTGTCCGCAGACGCCGCCGATCAAAACAGCCGCCGTGTTTATCAATGTTCCTGTCATTGCCATTCCCTCTGTCTGTTTCCTTCGGATGCAGTCATTGTAGCGGCCGCGGAGCGGGCTGTCAAGCTCTATCCGCATCTTTTTTGTGAAACATCCGGCGCTTGCCTTGCTTTTGGCGGGTTTTTCCTGTATAATGATTCCGTTGCCGGAAAGAACCGCGTATCCGGTCGGAGAACCCATGGGAAACATACGCAGCCGCGAAATCGTTTTGCGGAGATCGAGCAAGGAGGAACAACAGATGGAATTATGTGCAAGAAAAGATGTGCCCGTTGAGCAGACCTGGGATCTGTCGCTGATTTTTGCGGAGGAGCGGCAGATGTGGGAGGCCCTCGACAGCCTCAAGGCGGAGGTCAAAGGCTTCGTCGAACGCTATTCCGGTCAGCTGAACAGCGCGGAGCGGATCGTCGCCTGTCTGGACGAGCTGGAGCGGATCTATCCGACGGTCTCCCGCATCTGGCAGTACGCCGGTCTCGCGGTGGAGACCGACTACACGGACAACCGGCTCCGGGAGCGGGATGAGAAGGTCAGCGACGAGCTGACCCGTCTGGAGGCGGCCGTCGCCTTTGTGGACAGCGAGATCCTGCTGGCGCCGACGGAGGAGCTGGAGGCCGCCGTAAAGCTGGCCAAGGGCTGCAAAGTCTATCTGCAGGACCTGCTGGCAAAGAAGGCCCACATGCTCTCCCCGGAGACCGAGAAGGTCCTGGCCGCCCTGGGCCGCAGCTTCGGCGTGCCCTACGATATTTACAATACGATGAAGCTGGCGGATATTTCCTTCGACCCCGTCACCGTGGACGGAAAGGAATACCCCATGGGCTATTCGCTGTTCGAGGACGACTACGAATACGCCGCCGACACCGCCCTGCGCCGCGCCGCCTTCCGCCGCTTCTACGACACCCTGGGAAAGTATGAGAACACCACCGCCGCGGCCTACAACGCCTGCGTCAGCCAGGAGAAGGTGATGGCGGAGCTGCGGGGCTTCAAGGACGTGTTCGAGAGCTTGCTGTTCGAGCAGAAGGTGACCCGCGAGATGTACGACCGCCAGATCGACGTGATCACCGAGCGTCTGGCCCCCCACATGCGCCGCTACGCGAAGCTCCTGCAGAAAAAGCTGGGTCTGGAGAAGATGACCTTCGCCGACCTCAAGGTGCCGGTGGACCCGGACTACGATCCCCGGGTCACCGTGGAGGAATCCCGCCGCTACGTGCGGGAGGGCCTGTCGATCCTCGGCGAGGACTACGTGGAGATGATCGACCGGGCCTACCGGGAGCGCTGGATCGACTTCGCCAAAAACGAGGGAAAGTGCACCGGCGGCTTCTGCTCCGGCATCTACAAACAGAACTCCTATATCCTGCTGAACTGGAACGACCGCATGGCGGACGTCTTCACCGTCGCCCATGAGCTGGGCCACGCGGGACAGTCCATGTACAGCGACGCCGCCCAGTCCTATTACGACAACGACCCCTCCATGTATCTGATCGAGGCCCCCTCCACCATGAACGAGCTGCTGCTGGCGGAGCATCTGTCCGGGACCAGCGATGACAAGCGCTTCCGCCGCTGGGTCCTCTCCAGCGTGGTCTCCAACACCTACTACCACAACTTCGTCACCCATCTGCGGGAGGCCTGGTATCAGCGGGAGGTCTACAAGATCATCGAGGAGGGCGGCAGCGTCAACGCCGAGATCCTCAACGACCTGTTCCGCAAAAACCTCGAGCTGTTCTGGGGCGACGCCGTGGAGATCCCGGAGGGCGCCGAGCGCACCTGGATGCGCCAGCCCCACTACTACATGGGCCTGTATCCCTACACCTACAGCGCCGGCCTCACCGTGGCCACCCAGGCCATGCTGCGCATCCGGGCCGAGGGTGCCCCCGCCGTGGCGGACTGGAAAAAGTTCCTGGCCGCCGGCGGCTCTCTGCCTCCCATGGAGATGGCGAAGCTCGCCGGCGTGGACGTCAGCACCGACGGGCCCCTGAACGCCACCGTGGACTACATCGGCTCTCTGATCGACGAGATCTGTAGGCTCACCGAGGAGCTCGACGGGATTCGGCTGTAAGCTGGCAGCTGCAGCCGGACCTTCACAGGGCTGCTGAATCACACCGACGGAACCACCGGACCGGCGCCGCTGCTGAGGCGCCGGTCTTTGTCCGTCAGAGATTGTTTCGCTTCTTTTCCCGAAATTGTCACCAATTTGTTGAAATTCGGGAAAAAATCATATATAATATAAAAAGCGTTATTTTGACGCCGACAGTCTCGACAAAAGGAACCGTATTTATGGATATTTTTGACGTCATCTCCCTCCTTGGCGGTCTTGCCATGTTCCTCTACGGCATGCGGCTCATGGGCGACTCCCTGAAGGAGAACTCCTCCGGCGCTCTGAAGCGGGTCATGGGCCGGGTGACCGACAACGCCATGAAGGCCTTTGTGCTGGGCGTTCTGGTCACCGCTCTGATCCAGTCCTCCACCGCCACCATCGTCATCACCGCCGGCCTGGTCAGCGCCGGGATCCTGACCCTGCACCAGTCCCTGGGCATCATCATCGGCGCCAACCTGGGCACCACCGTCACGGGCCAGATCATCCGCCTGCTGGACATCGACGCCTCCGGCAGCTCGTTCCTGCGCTTCCTGCAGCCCTCCACCCTGGCTCCCATCGCTCTGATCGTCGGCATTGTGCTGATCATGGGCAGCTTCTTCAAAAACGCCAAATCCGTGGGCAATATCGCCGTCGGCTTCGGCATCCTCTTCTCCGGCCTGTTGAACATGACCGGCGCGGTCAACTCCCTGGCGGAGTCCGGCGTTTTTGAAACGCTCTTTTCCAGGCTGGGCGACAGCCCGGTGGTAGGCTATCTGACCGGCGCCGGCGTGGCCTTCGTGCTCCAGAGCTCCTCCGCGACGGTGGGCATTCTCCAGGCCTTCTCCGCCACAGGCATGCTGGCCTTCAAGTCCATCTACGCCGTCATCGTGGGCATCTACCTGGGCGACTGCGTCACCACCGCCATCGTCTGCTGGATCGGGGCCAAGCCCGAGGCCCGGCGGGTAGGCGTGGTGAACATACTCTACAACCTCTGCAAATCCGTGCTGGTGCTGGTGGGCGTCACCGTCATTCATGAGCTGGGTCTTCTGGACGGGCTCTGGGACCGGACCGTCAACTCCGGCATCATCGCCAACACCAACTCCGTCTTCAACCTGGTCTGCGCCTTGCTCATGATCCCCATGGTGCGGGTCTTTGAACGGACGAGCCTGCGGATCGTGAAGGACGCGCCCACGAAGGAGAGCAAGTACAAATCCGTCACCGACGCCCTGAACCCCGTTTTCTACAACACCCCCGCCCTGGCCTTCCAGAGCTGCTACCATCTGCTGCTGGCGGTCTACTCCGCCTCCCGGTCCAACATCGAGCGCTCCTTCCGCCTGCTGATCAAATACAATCCCGCCCTGCACCAGGAAATCCTGGCGGAGGAGGACGAGATCGACCGCATGACCGACAAGGTCAGCAAATATCTGGTGGGCTTCCTGCCCCATCTGCAAATGCAGGACCATGTGGCCATCATGGACCAGTACTTTAAGGTCACCTCGGAATTTGAACGGCTGGGCGACCACGCGGTGAACATCGCCAACCACGCCGCCGCTCTGCACAAGAACAACACCGTTCTCTCCGCGGCCGCCCTTTCGGAGCTGGCTGTGCTGGAGAGCGCCATCCAGAACATCCTGGACGAGACGGACCAGACCTTCCGCAAGCGCGACGTGGACGCAGCCCGCCGGATCGAGCCCCTGGTACAGGTGGCGGTGGATCTCATCAACACCCTGACCCGGAACCACCTCAAGCGTATGAGCACCGGCGAATGCAACATTTACGCCGACTCCATCTACTCCAATCTCATGGTGGAATTCCACCGGATCGGCGACGTCTGCTCCAACGTGGGCATCGCCACCATGGTCCGCGTCTATCCGGAGCTGGCCGACCATGAGCATCTCTACTTCGATAAGCTCCACGCCGGCGGCGACGAGGCCTTCGACGCGGCCTATGAGCGGGCCCATCAGCGCTATTACGCCCTGCTGACCCGGCCCATGCCGGCCTCGGCGGAGGAGGCGCCCTCTGCCGCTTCCCAGTCCTGAAAAAGCGCGCCCCCGGCGCAGCGACAAGGAGCGTGAACCATGACGGAAATCCAGCACAGGCTGTTTCAAATGCGGGATCTCCCCTACCGGGATTTTCAGAGCAGGCTGATTCCCGGTCTGGACCCGGAAACCATGATCGGCGTCAGGACCCCTGCCCTGCGGGCTTACGCGAAGGAACTGGCCCGGCAGCCCGGGACCGAGGCCTTCCTGCGGGTGCTTCCCCACCGCTATTTTGATGAAAACCAGCTCCACGCCTTTCTGGTCTCGGAGCTGCGGGATTATGACGCCTGCCTGAAGGCGGTGGACGCCTTTCTGCCCTTCGTGGACAACTGGGCCACCTGTGACCAGATGTCCCCCCGGGTCTTCAGCCGTCACAAGGCGGCGCTCCTGGGCGAGATCCGCCGCTGGCTTGACTCGCCCCATCCCTACACCGTCCGCTTTGCCGTCCGGATGCTCATGCAGCACTATCTGGACGGCGACTTCGACCCGATGTATCCGGAGCTGGCGGCAAGGCTGCGCTCGGAGGACTACTACGTCCGGATGATGGTGGCCTGGTATTTCGCCACCGCCCTGGCCAAGCAGTACGAAGCCGTGCTGCCCTGGCTCACCGGGCAGCGGCTGGAGCCCTGGACCCACAACATGACCATCCGGAAGGCCCTCGAGAGCGACCGCCTTTCCCCGGAACAGAAGCAGACCCTGCGGCTGCTGCGCCACAGATAAGCGCCGCCGCCCATCTGCGGGGGCAAATTCAGACAGGAGGGATCCTCTTTGACCTTATACATCGACGCCTGTGTGCGGGCGGACTCCCGTACCCGGCGGCTGGCGGACTGCCTGCTCTCCCAGCTGGGCGGGAAGATCGAGACCCTCCGGCTGGAGATGCTCTCCTTCCCCGCCGTGGACGAAGCCTTTCTGGACCGGCGCTACGCCCTGATCGACGCGGGGCGGCTGGACGCGCCGGACTTTGCCCTGGCCAGGCAGTTTGCCGCGGCCTCCCGGATCGTGATCGCCGCGCCCTACTGGGATCTCTCCTTCCCCGCGATCCTGAAACAGTATTTCGAGCAGATCAACATTCTCGGCGTCACGTTCCAATACACACCCCAGGGCGAGCCCCAGGGGCTCTGCCGGGCAAAGCAGCTCTTCTATCTCACCACGGCCGGCGGCTGCTTCGTGCCGGAGGAATACGGCTTCGGCTACGTAAAGGCCCTGGCCCGGAGCTTCTACGGCATACCGGAGATCCAGCTCTTCCAGGCTTCAGGCCTGGACATCGAGGGCGCTGACCCGGAGCGCCTCCTGGCCCGGACCATGGAGCAGATCCGGGCGGCCTTTCTCCGGGAACCCGACTGCTTATAAATCCAGCCATCCCCTTCCCCATGCCCGCCCACGCGGGCATTCTTATCCATATGGATTTGCCAGCCGCAGCTTTGCTGCGGTTGATGAAACGGTTCATGAGCGTTTCATCAAATAATCGTATTACAACCTGTCAGGAGGAAGCCCTATGAATACGGAGATCCGACAGCTTTTGGAAGATGTGCGGGCCGGCGCCCGCTCGGTGGACGAGGCCCTGCTGGCTCTGAAAAAGGCCCCCTTCGCGGACATCGGCTACGCCAAGCTGGATCTGCACCGAAAGCTGCGCCAGGGGGCCGCGGAGGTGATCTACGGCGCGGGAAAGACCCCGGAGCAGATCGCGGGGATCCTGCGGCTCATGCAGGAGCACGGCCAGGAGCGGGCCCTGATCACCCGGCTAAGCCCTGAGAAGGCGGAGCGGCTGGCCCAGGATTTTCCCCTGCGCTACGCCGCCGAGGCCCGGATCGGCATGCTGGGCCGGATCCCGGAGCCGGACGGACTGGGAACTGTGGTGGTTGCCACCGGCGGCACCAGCGACGTTCCTGTGGCGGAGGAGGCCGCGCTGACGGCGGAATTCCTGGGCAGTCGGGTGATCCGCCTGTATGACGTGGGGGTGGCAGGCCTGCACCGCACGCTCTCCCACCTGGACGAGCTGATGAGCGCTTCCGTCGTCATCGCCATCGCGGGCATGGAGGGCGCCCTGGCCAGCGTCGTCGGCGGTCTGGTAGACTGTCCCGTGATCGCTGTGCCCACCAGCGTGGGCTACGGAGCCTCCTTCGGCGGGCTCTCGGCCCTGCTGTCCATGCTGAACTCCTGCGCCAGCGGCGTCAGCGTGGTGAACATCGACAACGGCTTCGGCGCGGGCTTTTTGGCGAACCGGATCAATCACATGCGGCCTGCGCCGTAGGGGCGGATGACCACATCCGCCCTTGTCCGGAGGGCCGATGTGGTCATCGGCCCCTACGGCAGCACCGATTGGAGGTACAATATGAAAACGCTTTATTTCGACTGCGCCATGGGCGCGGCGGGCGATATGCTGACGGCGGCCCTGCTGGAGCTGCATCCCGACCCCGCCGGCTTCGTCGAGAAGCTGAACGCCCTGGGGATCCCCGGCGTGGCGTTCCGGGCTGAGGCCTCGGTCAAATGCGGGATCCGGGGAACCCACATGACTGTGACCGTACACGGACATGAGGAGCATGAAGAACACCATCATCACCATGAAGCGGATCGAGACGCCCCTCATCCGTCAGCGCCTGAGGCGCTGACACCTTCCCCCTCGGGGGAAGGCTCTGGGCTGGAGCACCATCACCACGAGCATCACGGGCTCCACGGGATCGAACATCTGGTGCGGGACCATCTGGATTTGCCGGAGGCCGTCAGGCAGGACGTCCTTGCCGTCTACGGCCTCCTCGCGGAAGCGGAGAGCAAGGTCCACGGGGTCACGGTGGAGGAGATCCACTTCCATGAGGTCGGAAGCCTGGACGCGGTGGCCGACGTGACGGCGGTCTGCCTGCTGATGCGGGAGCTGGCCCCGGAGCAGGTGCTGGCCTCCCCTGTCCATGTGGGCAGCGGCCAGGTCCGCTGCGCCCACGGGCTCATGCCCGTCCCGGCCCCCGCCACGGCGGAGCTGCTGCGGGATATTCCCATCTATGGCGGCGCCATCCGGGGTGAGCTCTGCACCCCCACCGGGGCGGCGCTGCTCCGATATTATGTCAACAGCTTTGGCCCCATGCCCGTGATGCGGACCCGGGCCATCGGCTACGGCATGGGAAGCAAGGATTTCCCCGCCGCCAACTGCGTCCGGGCTCTGCTGGGCGAGACGGAGGAGGCCGGAGACGTTGTGCTGGAGCTGGCCTGCAATCTGGACGATATGAGCGCCGAAGCCATCGGCTTTGCCCTGGAGCGTCTGCTGAAGGCCGGAGCCCTGGACGCCTGGACCCAGCCCATCGGCATGAAGAAATCCCGGCCCGGCACGATGCTGTGTGTATTATGTAAACCGAAAGACCGGGCTGCCCTGACAGAGCTGCTCTTCCGGCACACCACGACCCTTGGGATCCGGTTCTGCGTGAAGCATCGGGCCGTGCTGGAGCGGAGCATCGAGACCCGGGAGACGGCCTTCGGTCCCGTGCGGGTGAAGACTGCCTCCGGCTATGGCATGGAGCGGATCAAGTGCGAATATGAGGATCTGGCCCGGATCGCAGCGGAGCGGGGGCTCTCCCTGGACGCGGCCCGGGAAATGATAATGAATAACGAATAATTGTGGTATTTTCAAATTCGTCGCGCAGCGTCACCTTTCCATTCAAGTCTTAAGCTTTCAGTATTCTTTTTATCGGAGGAAGCATGAACGAGAAATATAAACGACTGCTGAATATCCTCCGGGAGCTGGGCTCCGCGGCGGTGGCCTTTTCGGCAGGGGTGGACTCCACCCTGCTGCTGCGGGCGTCCCATGAGGCTTTGGGAGACCGGGTCGTCGCGGTGACGATCCGCTCCGTCTTCGTGCCGGATCGGGAGTTGGCCGAGGCCGCGGCCCTCTGCGCGGCGGAGGGTCTCCGCCACGCGGTGCTGGACGTGGATGTGCTGGCGATCCCCGGGGTGGCGGAGAACCCAAGCGAGCGCTGCTATCTCTGCAAACGAGCGCTCTTTGCCAGGATCAAAGAGGCCGCCCGGGAGCTGGGTCTGGCCCAGGTGCTTGAGGGCTCCAATGCAGACGATTTGAAGGACTACCGCCCCGGCATGCGGGCCGTGCGGGAGCTGGGCGTCCGCTCTCCCCTGCTGGAAGCGGGGCTTACGAAGGCGGAGATCCGGGCGCTCTCCCGAGAACTGGGCCTGCCCACCTGGGACAAGCCCGCCATGGCCTGCCTGGCCACCCGTTTTGAGACCAATCACCCCATTTCAGCCCAGGGATTGGCCCGGGTGGAGGCCGCCGAAGCCTGGTTGTCGGAGCGGGGCTATCGCCAGCTTCGGGTCCGGGACCACGGAGATCTGGCCCGGCTGGAGCTGGACGCCGCGGGTCTGGCGCGGCTGCGGGACCCGGCCGAGGCCGCCGCGGTCCATTCCGCGTTGAAACGCTTCGGTTATCGATACGTCACCCTGGATCTGGGGGGCTATCGCATGGGCAGCATGAATGCCTCCGCGGCAGCGCAGCCTGATTGATGCATTCGGATCTATCGAGCAGAGGCTCAAGCTGCAAGTCCGCAGAGCCCTTGGCCCTTGAACCTTGTACCTTGAACCTTGTACCGTTTACCTTGAACCTTTATTTTTTCCAATTCCCAGTTTCCCGATTGAAAAGAGACGCCGCGGCGTCTCTTTTTTCGTCCTTTACAAACAGGTATTTCTCTGATATAATAAAATGTGATTTATAAAGGGTATCTATGCCCAAATTGAGGTTTGACATATGACTGAACTATCCAAGATCCGGAACTTCTCCATCGTGGCCCATATCGACCACGGCAAGTCCACCCTGGCGGACCGTCTGCTGGAGGAGACCAACACCGTGGACCGGCGGGAGATGGAGGAGCAGATCCTCGACAATATGGAGCTGGAGCGGGAGCGGGGCATCACCATCAAGGCCCGGGCCGTGAAGCTCAACTACCGGGCCGACGACGGGGAGGACTACGTCCTCAACCTGATCGACACCCCGGGCCATGTGGACTTCAACTACGAGGTCTCCCGCTCCCTGACCGCCTGCGAGGGCGCGGTGCTGGTGGTGGACGCCTCCCAGGGCATCGAGGCCCAGACTCTGGCGAACACCTACCTGGCCATCGACGCGGGGCTGGAGGTCCTGCCCGTGGTGAACAAGATCGATCTGCCCGCGGCCCGACCCCAGGAGGTCAAGCAGGAGATCGAGGACATTATCGGCCTTCCCGCCATGGACGCGCCGGAGATCTCCGCCAAAAACGGCGTCAACATCCACTCCGTGCTTGAAATGATCGTGCGGGACGTGCCAGCTCCCAAGGGAGACCGGGACGCTCCCCTGCAGGCTCTGATTTTCGACAGCCAGTATGACAGCTACCGGGGCGTCATCGTCTATATGCGGGTGATGAACGGCGTGGTCCGGCCCGGCATGGACGTGAAGATGATGGCCTCCGGCGCCGTCTACAAGGTGGTGGAGTGCGGCTACCTGCACCCCAAGGGCATGGTTCCCGCCGACGCCCTGGGCGCGGGCGAGGTGGGCTATCTGACCGCCTCCATCAAGACCATCGCGGACACCCGGGTGGGCGACACCGTCACCGGGGCTGAGAACCCCGCGAGCGAGCCCCTGCCCGGCTACAAGACCTGCCAGCCCATGGTCTACGCCGGCGTCTACCCCGCCGACGGCTCCAAATACGGCGATTTGCGGGACGCGCTGGAAAAACTCAAGCTCAACGACGCCTCCATGTACTACACCCAGGAGAACTCCATCGCCCTGGGCTTCGGCTTCCGCTGCGGCTTTTTGGGCCTGCTGCACATGGAGATCATCATGGAGCGGCTGGAACGGGAGTTCAATCTGGACCTGATCACCACGGCCCCCAACGTGGTCTACGAGATCGACAAGACCGACGGCAGCCATATTGAGGTCTATACCCCCCTCAACTATCCCGATCCCATGGAGATTGCCCAGGCCTATGAGCCCTACGTCAAGGCCAGCATCATCGCGCCGCCGGACTACGTGGGCAACATCATGGACCTCTGCCAGTTCCGCCGGGGCGAGTTCAAGGACATGAGCTACCTGGACCAGAGCCGGGTGGAGCTCCATTACGAGATCCCCCTCAACGAGATCATCTACGACTTCTTCGACGCGCTGAAATCCCGGACCCGGGGCTACGGCTCGCTGGACTACGAGCTGATCGGCTATCGGCCCTCCAAGCTGGTCAAGCTGGACATCCTGCTCAACGGCGAGCTGGTGGACGCCCTGAGCTTCATTCTCTTTGCCGACGAGGCCTATGCCCGGGCCCGCCGCATCTGCGAAAAGCTGAAGGAGAACATCCCCCGCCAGATGTTCGAGATCCCGGTCCAGGCCGCCATCGGCGGCAAGATCATCGCCCGGGAGACCATCAAGGCCCTGCGTAAGGACGTTCTCGCCAAGTGCTACGGCGGCGACATCACCCGAAAAAAGAAGCTGCTGGAAAAGCAGAAGGAAGGCAAAAAGCGCATGCGGACCTTCGGCACCGTGTCGGTGCCCTCCGAGGCTTTCATGGCGGTATTAAAGATGGACGAGTGATTGATTATGAACGAGCTGAAACCTTTAGGAATTTACATCCATATCCCCTTTTGCCGCAGCAAGTGTCAGTACTGCGACTTTTACTCCATCGGCGGCAGCCGGGACCGGCGGCTGGTGGACAACTATCTCCAGGCGCTGGCGGTCCACTTCAAGGAGACCGGAGCCCGGGCCACGGATTATCTGGTGGACACGGTCTACTTCGGCGGCGGCACCCCCTCCTTCTTCGGCGCGGACAATCTGCGCCGCATCTTTGCCGAGCTTCAGCACCGCTTTCGGGTGGACAAGGACGCGGAGATCACCTTCGAGGCCAACCCGGATTCCGTCTCGGAGAGCCTGCTGCGAAAGCTGCGGGCCGAGGGCTTCAACCGCATGTCCCTGGGCGTCCAGTCGGACCGGGACGACGTACTGCAGAAGCTGGGCCGCCCCCATAACTATGAGCAGGCCAGAAACGCCGTGCAGCTGGCCCGGGCCTGCGGCTTTGACAACATCTCCCTGGATCTCATGTACGGCCTGCCGAACCAGACCGCGGCCCAGTGGGAGGAGACTCTTCGACACGTGCTGCATCTGCGGCCCGAGCATATGTCCTGCTACGGTCTCAAGGTGGAGGAGGGCACGCCCCTCTGGGAATACCGGGAGGCCGCCAACCTGCCCTCCGACGAGGTGCAGGCGGACATGTATCTCAAAACCGTAGAGCTGCTGGAGGAGGCGGGCTACCGCCAGTATGAGATCTCCAACTTCGCCAAGCCCGGCTTCGAGTCCCGCCACAACCTGAAATACTGGCTGGGCCGGGAGTACATCGGCTTCGGCCCCGCCGCCGCCTCGGACTTCGCCGGCAAGCGCTATACCAACAAACGCGACATTGAAAATTACATCCGGGGCGTTTTGAAGCAGGACGTGCCCATCCTTTCCGAGTGTGAGACCATTCCCGCCCGGGAGCGGGCCGGGGAATACGTCATGCTGCGGCTCCGCACCACCCAGGGCATCTCTCCGGAGGAATACGAAAAAAACTATCTCATGCCCTTCTCTCCCCTGCTGGAAATCATAAAGCCTATGGCGGAAAAGGGTCTGTTCATCCAGAGCGGCGGCCGCTGGATCCTGACGCCCACGGGCTTTCTGGTCTCCAACCAGATCATCGGCCGCCTCCTGGAAGGCCAGGAGCAAAGCGAGCCCCTGGCGAAAAAAAGATAATTGAGAGGCAATATCATGGCTAAAACGATCAAGCGCCCCCGCGGCAAGCAGGACGTGCCGCAGGTCCTGAGTAAACGCATGCCGGAGCGGAAACAGTTCTGGTTCCTGCTGTGGCATCTGGCGTTGATGCTCCTGGGCTGCGCGGTCCTGACCTATTTCACACTGCGGCTGTCCTACAGCAATCTGGGCGAGGAGATCTGGCTGGGCTACTGGGAAGATCTCTGGATCCCCGCCATCAATCTCCTGCTGATCTACGCGTTCTGTCTCGTTCTCTTTGCCCTCCTGGGCCGCGCCTGGCTCGCCTATCTGCTGACTGCCGTTGTGGTTCTGGGGATCGCCGTGGGCAATTACTATCTGATCATCATCCGCACCGACGCCCTCCAATTTCAGGATCTGACCTGCCTGCGGGAAGCCCTGGCCATCACCGGTACCCAGGGTTATGAATTGGAGCTGACCCCCACCATCCTTTTGTCCATCGGCGGCGCCCTGGGCTTCACGGCCTTGCTGGCTCTGCTGAGCCGCTGGCGTCCCCGCTGGAAGCTCAGCCGTTGGATCGGCCTGCTGGCCGCCGTCGGCGTCCTGACGGGGGTGACCGCGTTGGCTGTCTCGGACAAAATAAACGCTCTCACCAAGAACTACACCCACATCAACACCTGGTCTGTCACCCAGATCTACGCCTCCCGGGGCGTGATTCTCCCCTTCACCCGAAGCATCTTTACCGGCAGCGGCAAGCCCTCCAACTATTCCAAAGAGGAAACCGAGGCCCTGCTGAACAGCTATATCCAGGAGGATATTCCCGAGGATCGGCAGGTGGATATTTTCGTCGTCATGCGGGAGAGTTACTCCGACCTCTCCGAGTTGAGCTGCGACCAGGACGCCATCGACTTCTCCTGCTACGACCTCTACCACAGTCTCCGGGACGAGGCCGTTCTCTGGGGCAATCTGGTCACTAACGGCTTTGGCGGAAACACCAAGGACGCCGAGCGCGCTTTTCTGGCCGGCAACTACGTTCAGCAGGAATGGCGAAAGCCCACCAACTCCTATGTATGGTATCTCAAAGAGCAGGGCTATACCGCCGAGGGCGCTCACCCCTTCAACGGCTGGTTCTACAACCGACAGAACGTGGCCCGTTACATGGGCTTTGACCGCTACGCATTCCGGGAGGACACCTTCGACGCGCTGGTGGGAGAAAAAAAGATTGCCGACGACGACGTGCTCTACGACGTAATCTGGCAGCAGTATCAGGAGCATTTGGCTGAAAGCGACGCGCCGTATTTCAACTTCTCCGTCACCTATGAGGGCCACGGTCCCTACAGCTACACCAAAAACAACTACCCGGGCCGTTACGTCAAGCGCGACGCAAAAACCCCCGACGGCTACGCCATGAACAACTATCTGGGTTGCTGCGCCAAACGGGACGACGAGCTGAGGCTTCTGGTTGATCACTTCCGATATAGCACTGAACGCCCCATTGTCCTGCTCATTTACGGCGACCACAAGGCTACCCTGGGCAAGGACATCAACAACTACACCACCGCTGCTTACGCCCGCTACGGCATGGATATGAGCCTTTCCACCGAGAGCGGCTTCTTCAACTACTACTCCACCGACTATGTGATCTGGATGAACGACGCAGCGAAGCAGAAGCTGGGTATCTCCGGCAAAACAAAGGCCGGCCCCACCATCTCCCCCTGCTATCTGATGAACGTACTTTTCGATACCCTGGGCTGGGGCAAGGGCCCCGCCTATCTCCAGGCCATGGACGAAATGATGAAAGCCTTCCCCGTCTACTCCACAAAGGGGCGGGTCAGCATCAACGGTAAGCTGCGCACTTCGATTCCTGCATCCTGGTCGGAAAAATACCACCAAATGAAAAATCTGAGCTATTACTGGCAGACCGAATTCCGCTATCAAGCCCTGGCTGAATGAAGCAACAGTAAAAATTTTTAATAAAGGAAGGGTACTATGGAAAAACTGTACGGCAAAGACCTGGCCATCACGGCCTACAAGGCACGGCTGCTGGCGGTGGAGGCGGTGCACCGCGCCAGCTCCGGACACCCCGGCGGCTCTCTCTCCTGCCTGGACGCTCTGACCACGCTCTA
>JAFWPP010000044.1:0-4320 GCA_017509485.1 Oscillospiraceae bacterium
GTTTCATGGCCGATTTCAAATCGACCATTTTTGTTTGACATGGTGTTTGTTCATGTTTCTCGTTGTTTAATTTTCAAGGTACAACCGCGCTCTCTCCGGGGTTTTTCAGGCCCTTTTCGCGAGCGCTTCGATATAATAGCACGCAAGCCCACAAATGTCAAGCATTATTTTTGCTCTTTTTCAACTTTTTTTCGGGACTGAAACCGCCTCGAAAAGCTGCTGAAATCAGCAGATTTTCAAGGCGCTTTTCCATACTGCGCTTCGCGCCATCGCCGCTGCACGCAGCGCCCCTGTAAACAGACGCGGCAGGCTCGTCACAGGAACAGCTTGCGCTCCAGGTAAGCGCGCCAGGGCGGGATCAGGCCGCAGAGGATCAGAAACAGGCCGATGATCGAAAAGCCGCAGACCGGGTAAAGGGACCAGGTGAACATCTCGCCCCCGAAGCTGATGACCTGGAAGAGCTCGATCAGCATAGCCGAGCAGCCAATCACCGTCAGCAGCACGCCGGTTTTCAGCAGGCGGCGGCGCTTGCCGAAGCGGAAGAGGGCCACGCTGGCCGTTGTAATGACTCCCGCCAGCATCGTCACCGGGAAAGCGAAGGGCAGAAACCAGCGCCCGCCGGTCTTCAGGCAGATATAGAGCAGATAACCGCAGCTCAGAGCGAAGGCGACGGGAACGAAGATCAGCGGCTCCCGCTTCTCAAACCAGAAGGGAAAAATCGCGGTGAAATAGACCAGGGCGCAGCCCAGCATCACATAGCCGGACCAATAGACGCCGTGAAGCTTCGTCAGGCAGTAGATCAGAGCGGACAGGCTGATCGCCGCCAGCAGAGCGGTCAGGAACGCCAGGATGGGATAGCGTCGGCTCTTCAGCGGGGCGGGATATTGGTCGGAGAAGGACGGCTTGGCCGCAGCCCCCTCCGGGTTCCACACCGGCGTCCGGCAGAGGGGGCAGCTTTCTCTTCCCTCAGGCAGCCGAACGCCGCATTTGACACAGTACATGATATATGCTCCTTTTGCACACAATCGTCGGCGGGCGCCCGATGCGCGTCTCTACGGCGTATTGCTCTCAATCAAAACAGGTACGCCCAACTCCACGAGGCGGGAAAAGAAGCGGCGTTCCAGCTCCGACTCGCGGATGTTGCGGATCATGTTGATACAGGTCTCGCCGCCAAAGCTGGCGACGGAGCAGTTGTTGGGGTAGCTCCGCTGGGTGCCGATGATGAACTCCATGCGGCGCACCCAGGGCTCCATGGCCGCGGGCAGGCGGACGGGCCCCAGATTGGACAGGTTGATGCAGCCCTTGCTCTCGCCCCGCCGGGAATAGATGATCCCCATGATCAGGTTCTTGATGGGCAGGGGAACGGCCCGGATCAGGGCCATCTGCTGGGGATTGACGTTGGCGGCGATGCGCCCCGCCATCTGCTGGGGCGTGCCTTCGGCAGCCAGCTGAGCCGCCATGCGGCGGCAGAGTTCCTCCAGGCTGTAGTCCCCCATCCGGGGATCCACGCCGGGATTCAGCGTCAGCACGAAATTGCGGAGGGTCCTGCTGCCATAGAGCCGCCGGAGATTGATGGGCACCGTAACCTTCACGGGCTTGCGCTTCCGCCGATCGGGACAGCTCTCCGCCTGCCAGCGGAGGATGGTCTCCTCCATCACAGCGGCCAGGAAAACCGTCACCGTGGCGCCGTGCCGGTGGGCTGCCTCCAGCAGATCCGGCGTAGGGATCACGCCGGTGGTAAGATGGAGGAAATCCGGCTCATAAGTCCCTTTCAGCCGCAGGGCGTTGGGCTCATGGTCGTTGAGGGTCACGCCGTTGCTGTGGCGGAAGAAGCTGTCCTCCAGCTCCTCGGCCTTTGGCGCCTCCCGCCAGTCCAGGACTCCCTCCTCCGCCGGGATCTCCAGGCCGTAGCGCAGGGAGAGATAACGGGCCGTGAGGGTCTTCAGATAGACCATGCCGCCGGTGCCGTCGGTAAGGGAATGGAAGAATTCCACCGCGATCCGGTCCCGGAAGTACATGACCCGGAGGCAGCAGGTATGGAGCTCCTTCTCCTGCATCAGCGTCAGGGGGTAGGCGTAGTCCTCCCGGACCGTAGGCGGGGCGGGCAGCTCCTCCAGATAGTACCAGAAGAGGCCGGTCCGCAGCCGCACATACATGGAGGGAAAGCGGGGCATCAGCTCCGTCACCGCCTGCTGCAGAACAGCCGGGTCCACAGGCTCGGTCAGGGTGGCCGAGACCCGGAAGGCGTTCACCCAGCGCCGCCGACGGATGGCGGGAAAAATCAGCGCGGCGTTGTCCAGCCGCATCCATTGTTTGCTCATTTCGTCAACACTCGATCTTCGGGATCGGAGCCTCGGTTTTATTGTTCGGTACGTCGATCTTTGGTATCCACGTGGACGTTCAGATGGGGGTAGGTCATCTCCACGCCGGCGGCCCGGAATTCCTCCCAGATATAGCGGCGCATGGCCCAGCGTCGTTTCAGGAACTCGGAGGCCGGGATCCACAGGGCCACATCGTAGGCGATGGCGGATTCGCCGAAGTCCTGGATCTCCACCACCACGGGCTCCCCGGACAGGGGCTGGCAGCGGTCCACGGCCTTATGCAGGGCCTCCATGACCCGCTCGGGCTCCGAGGTATAGGCCGCGGAGACCGTCAGCCCCAGGCGGCGCTTGCCCAGCACGGAGAAATTCTCGATGGTAGCGGCGGCCACCTTGGAGTTGGGGATCAGCACGGCCCGGTTGTCGATGGTATGGAGCTTGGTGTAGACCACGCCGATCTCCTCGACCGTGCCCTCCAGCCCGTCCACAGAGACGTAATCCCCCTGCTTGAAGGGCTTGGTGCCCATGACCATCACGCCGCCCGCCACGTTGGACAGGGCGTTCTGCACCGACAGGGTCACCGCCAGGGAGACCACGCTCAGCAGGGCCACCAGAGAGGTCACGTCGATCCCCAGATAGGAGGCAATGATCAGGATGGATGCAAAATACAGGATGACACGCAGCAGCACCTTGATAAAGCGATGGACGCTGCTGTCCAGCTTGGTCTTTTTCAGCAGTCGGTCCACCACCAGCATGATCAGATGCACCGCCACAATGCTGCCCACCAGCATGGCAAGGGCGATCAGGATGGTCCGCAGGGGCAGACCGTGGAGCGTGTCACGGATATTGCTCAGCTCCTCCGCTGTGGTGCTGAAACGGCGCATGGGCTCGCCTCCCTTTCGGTCTTTTGGGTGATTATATCACAGCTGCGCGGAAAATGCAACCGCGCCGGGATACAAAAGGATCCAGCCCGGTCCGTTTCCGAAACCGGGCTGGATTGACATTCTTCAAATTGTATGCGTTCCGACTGCCGGGACGCTCTCCCCTCCAGGCGGGGAAGCGCGTCCCCTGCGGGGATCGGCAGGCAGATTGCCCGCGCTGCGGAGGCGGCGGAAGGGTGGCGCACGGAGCAATTGAGAATTGAGAAGTAAGAATTGAGAATTGTGGTATCGTTCAAATTGCCATTTGAACGATGAAAAGAAAACCTTGGTGCTGTTCCGTACAGAGATGGGAAAACGATCCGTAAAACGCAAGCCGGGATCGCGGAACGAACAATCCTGCCGGCGTCGGTGGTATCTCGGGGTTATCCAAAAGGGGGACGACCCCTTTTGGCCGTTTGAATGGGGAGAGGGGGCCGGGGAGAGGGGAGAGATTCGGAATCTTCCCTCTCCCCGGTGCGTCTTTGCTGACTTTCTGCGCAATCAGAAAGTCAGGCTGCCGGCAGGCATGCCAGCCTGTCATAAAACACTATGCAGGAGATAATCGGAACGTAAGGGGAAACGGATTCTTCGCTGCCGCTTCGACTACGCTCAAGGCAAGGCAGAATGACAGATCCGAAAGGTTTCTGCCGCGGGCTGGCGGCCAATGGCCGCCCCTACGGGGTGGGTGGTGGTCGGAGGCCGGTGACGCGGGCGGGCGCTCGATGAGCGCCCCTACGGTGTGGGTGCGTAGCGGCGCACAGCGTGCGCCACATCTACCCCGAACGAAACAATTGAGAATTGAAAAGTGAGAATTGAGAAGTAGTGAGAATTGAGAAGTGTGGTATCGTTCAAATTGCCATTTGAACGAGGAAAAAGAAAACCTTGGTGCTGTTCCGTACAGAGATGGGAAAACGATCCGTAAAACGCAAGCCGGGATCACGAAACGAGCGGCCCTGCCGGCGTCGGTGGTATCTCGGGGTTATCCAAAAGGGGGACGACCCCTTTTGGCCGTTTGAATGAGGGGCAGAGCAGCCCGGTGGGCTGCGAGAGTTTTATCGCCAGTTGCGCGGCTATGCCGTGGA
>JAFWPP010000045.1:0-15464 GCA_017509485.1 Oscillospiraceae bacterium
GGCGGGGCGGCTGCCTGTCGACCCGCATCCGCCGTCTCTGATTACCTGTTCCCTCCCGGATATACTGTGTTCCGAACTTTTTTGACACGCTGATACAAAAAACCGCTCATTCCGAGCGGTTTTTTGTATGCTGCCTATTTCATCATGTCCATAAAGACCCGGGAGATCTCCTCATATTCACCCATGGTTTTTTCCAGGTGCTTTCGTCCGGCCTCGGTGATGGCGTAGTAGCTGCGGGCCCGGCCGTCGGAAACCTCGGTGGAGGAGATCTCAATGAAGCCCTGCTCCTCCAGCCGGTAGAGTACAGGGTAAAGAATGGAGATCATATACTTGCCGTCAGACCGGGTTTTCAGCTCGGAGGAGATCTCATAGCCGTACATGGGCCGCTCCGTCAGCAGCCGCAGCACTACCAGGGGGCTGGTGGCCCGCTTGAAATAGGATATGAAGGAATGGCCGGTATTCTCCAATCACAGACGCCTCTTTCCGCCCAGGTCCGCCGTCCGCGGACTTTTTGCCCTATTATAGCACCTTTAGTTTTGAATTGCAATATATAGCATTGACATATATAACGTTGTATGCTATACTATCTTCATCCAAAAAAGAAAGGCGGGTGTTCGGCCGTGAATATCCGAACACGATTGTCGCGTCGACCCGTGACGACGATCCTGTGGACTGCTCTTTGCCGCGGCGGCGCTGAGCGCTGTTCTCGGCATGTCGGCCGCCTATGCTGCCGCGCGGCTTCCATCGGTGCTGGTGGAATACCACACGACGGTGGCGGTCCAGGCCTGGGAAGAGGCTGCGGAGGATGGTCCCGGTGTTAAAACGGCGCTTTTTGAGCCGGAGCTGGAGGCGCTGAAAAGCCTGCCGATGGTGCAGTCCGCGGATCTGCGGACCCTCACCGGCGCCGTGATCCCGGAGCTGACGGGACGGATCGGCCTCAAGCCCTGGGGCAAGATCTGCGTGAACAACGTGGATTATCTGTATCCCTGGGACGCCAACACCGCGTACGAGCGGGTGATGGCGGCGGGCACAGTGATCAAAGCGTGGACCAGCCGGGGGGAGGACCGCCCCACAGACCTCTCTGCTCTGGGCGGACCGGAGCGCGCCAATATCTGGACCAACTTTGCGGTTCTGCGGGTGGAGGAGTTGATCGCTGCTCAGCCCGATCTGTATTTCTTCCCCACCGAAGACTACACGGACTACAACGGTACGATCCTCGTCCGCTGTGATACGCTGCAAGCGAACCGGGAGCCATGGTTTCAGGAGGGGGAACGCTATGTGGTACAGGGCTGGCTGGATCCCGCCTGCTCCTTTACAAGCTTTCAGGGCAGCGAGCCCCCGGCGGATCTGCAATTATGCCCGCAGCTTTTTTGCGACAGGCTGCTCGGGGCGCTCTACGCGGCGCTTGCCGAGGAGGACACGCTGGCGGCCTACGCGGACGTAACGGAAGGACCGGAGGACCCCATGATCCGAAGGATCGAGACGCTGGCAGGGCGGATGCCGCTGATCCGGCGGCTGGAGGGGAGCGCAGAGACGCTCTTTGCCGCCGATCCTGCCTGGGCTGCTCAGCGCGAGGAGGCGCAGACGCAGCTGCATACCTTCCCCGTTCTGGGCACCGAATGTTTAGAGAGCGTTTATCAGTTCGTGACCGGTCAGGCGGTCATAGAGGAGGGTCGCTTTTTCACGCGGGAGGAATACGAAAGCGGTGCGAAACTCTGCGTGCTCAGCCGAACGCTGGCGGAGAGCGGGGGAATCCGCGTGGGGGATCAGATCAGCCTCTCTCAGTTTCTGCTGTCGGAGGGCTGGATGAATGGCAAGAACCATTCCACCGATCCGGCGTACAATTCCAAAAGCAACAATCCCTCCGTCGGCGAGTTTCCCTTTGCCGCAGATCAGCCCCATGAGGTCGAGCGCTTCACGGTGGTGGGACTCTACCGCCAGGAAAATGAGTGGGAAAACGGAGCGTTTTCCTTCACGCCCAACACGGTCTTCATCCCCCAGAAGGCCCAGCTGCCCGGCGGCTATGGCGGGCTGAGCCAGTATCGGGAGGACGAGACTTGGGTGACGCCGCCCCCGGGAGGAGAGACTATCATTGACGGACAGCCGATCGACAAGCCTATCGCGGTGACGATTCAGATCCCCATGGAGCGGGGCGTGCAGGGTGTGTATTTCTCTCTCATTCTGGAAAACGGCAGCATGGAGGACTTCCAGACCGCCGTTGCCGAGCTGACCCGGACGGAGCCGGGACTGGAGAATCATCGCTTTTTGACCTTTGACCAGGGCTACGAGGGCGCGGACCGGGGGATTGCCGCCATCGCACAGGCGGGGTTCCGCCTGCTGCTGGCAATCTCGGCGGGCGCTCTGATGGTGCTGCTGGCCTATCTGCTCTTCTGCCAGGGACGGCAGCGTCAGGCGCTGGGCATCATGCGCTCCGTCGGCGCCAGTCGATCAGAGGCGCGGCGCTGGCTCTTCGGAAGCGGATGGGTCCCGCCCGCCCTTGGGATTCTGTTGGGAACGGGGCTGGCCTGGCTCGCTTCGGTTTGGGCCGGCAGGATTCTGTTCTCTTTGATCGTTGACCAAGCCGAGGAAGGAGTCCTGGGCCAGACGCGGGAGGCTTATCTGAAGATGCTGGAGGCTGCCCGCCTGCCTTGGTGGGCTTATTTCGCTGCGGCGGGATCGCTGCTGCTGATCGGAACGCTTCTGCTTTGGATCCATGCGGCGTTTCTCAGCCGAAAAAGCATCCGAAAGCTGCTGACATGAAGGGAGGATGGCCGATGGATTTTTTGTGCAAACGACTGCTGCGACGTCCGATCCTGAGCCTTCTGCGGATTGTTTTGGGGGCGGTCCTGTGTCTTCTGGTCTGCCTGCTGCTTCGCCATCAGTCAGAGCAAGAGATCCGGCTGCGGGAGATCCAAAGCAGCTTTGAGATTCTCTGCATTGTCACGAATCGGCGGGGGACCCAGTCGGAGTCGCTGCGGATGCCGCCCCTTACCCTGAGCGCGTTGACGCTGGACAGCTCCCCACTCCGGCCCCACATCCGGGATCTGCGGCTGACGAAGGAGTTCGAGTACAGCGCCCTTGCGCTCGGCGTCAATGCGGGCTTGCTGCGCGGGGTGACAAACGAGCGCTGCGCCGAGGATTTGGATCCTGCCCGGGGCGGAGAGCTCCAGTTGCTGCGGGAGGATTTTTTCACAAGCACGGAGCCGCTGCTGCTGCTTTCCCGGGAGCTCTACGAGCGAATGGATGGAGAGCAAGTGACGCTGACGGTGACAGATCCCTACATAGACCGGCGTGTAAGCCCGGAGCTGGGCGTCGGCACCCTGGAGGCCCGTGTCGCGGGCTGGTACGCGGGCAGCGGCGAGACAGTTTATTTCCCGTACCCTGCCGCGGAGGCGCTGGCATACGAACTGTCCGGACGCGTGAGCTGCGACGCGGCGGCCTTCCTGGCCGCGGACAACACCAAGCTGGATGAACTGCGGCAGGCGGCCTCCGGCAGCTTTGGCCCAGTGGATCCCCAGGCGGGGCCGGACGCTGATCCGCGCTACGCTCTGCTGCTTCACGACGAGGGCTATCGGACAACCCTGGCCGTGACAGAGCAGAACCTGCGCCAGGTTCGCGTGCTGCTGCCTGCCGCGATCCTGCTGATTCTGGCGGAGGGCTTTTTGCTCTGCTTCCTCTCCACTCGAGGCGAAGAGAAGCGCTACGCCCTGATGCGAACCCTCGGCCAGAGCCGGAGCCGTTTGCTGGCCGGAATGCTGGCAGAGCAGCTGCTTCCGCCGCTCCCGGCCGCTTTGGTGGTCGGAGTCCTGCTGGGGCTGCTCCTTCCCGTGGCTGTTTTTATGATTTGTCACACCGCCGGATGCTTGGCCGCCGCAGCCCGAACGCTGCGGGTCCGGCCCGCCGTCCTGCTGCGAAATACGGAGGAATGAGCTTATGGAACTGCTGAATGTCAATCAGGTCTCTTTTTCCTATCAAAACAAGTATCAGACCGTCCAGGCGGTGAAAAACGTGAGCTGCGCCTTTGAGGCCGGGAAGACATACGCCATTGTGGGCAAATCCGGCAGCGGGAAGACTACGCTGCTGAGCCTGCTGGCGGGGCTGGAGCTGCCCACAGAGGGCACGGTTTGCTACGAGGGCAGATCCACAAGGGAGATGGACTGCGACGCCTACCGGCGGGATCACGCGGCGGTGATCTATCAGAACTACAATCTCTTCCCCCTGCTGACAGCGGAGGAAAACGTCCGCTATCCCCTGAAGCTGAAAAAGCTTCCCGGCCCGGAGGCGAAAAAGCTGGCCCGGGAACAGCTGCGGGCTGTGGGGATCGAGGAAAAGGAGTTCAAGCGCTTCCCCGCCCAGCTCTCCGGCGGTCAGCAGCAGCGGGTAGCCATTGCCCGGGCTCTGGCCGCGGGCAATCAGATCATCCTGGCCGACGAGCCCACAGGCAATCTGGACATTTCCAACGGCGAGCAGGTGGTGGAGATCCTGCTGCGTCTGGCCCATAAAGAGGGCTGCTGCGTCATTGTGGTCACCCACGATCTGGAGATCGCCGCTCAGATGGATGAGGTTTTCACCATGCGGGACGGGGTGCTGGAGCAAAACGAATAAGACAGGCTCCGCTTGTCCGCGATCCATATAAAAAGCCGCTCAAATGAGCGGCTTTTTATATGGGCAGATCATTCCAATTCATCCAGATTCTTCCCGAAGCTGTCCAGACAGTGCTCCAGGAACCAGTCCAGCTCGGGCAGACCCATGTCCTCCAGGGCGGAGCGGGTCTGGCGGGCGGCGGATTCAAACTCCAGGTTCCCGGCCTTCAGCTCCTCGATGCACTTGATGTGGGCCGAGAGCTTGTCCGCGGCCTTGACGATGGGGGTGCTCACAGGATCGTCCTCAAAGATCAGCGGCGCCATCCCCGCCCGAAGCTGCTCCGGCAGCATCGCCAGCAGCTTTTCCCCGCTGACCCGCTCCACCTGCTTGTAGGCCTTCTTGATCTCAGGGTTGTAGTACTTGATGGGCGTGGGCAGATCGCCGGTCAGGATCTCCGAGGCGTCGTGGTAGAGGGCTGCCGTGGCGCAGCGCTCCGGGTCTGCCTCCAGGCCCAGAATGTCCCGGCGGATCAGGGCCAGGGCGTGGGCCAGCACCGCCACCTGATGGCTGTGCTCCTGGATGTTCTCCGGGAAGGAGTTCCGCATGAGCCCCCAGCGGGTGATGTAGCGCATTCTGGATAACAGGGCGTAGAATTTATATTGCATATCAGTCACTCCTTTTGCCTTCCCCCTCGGGGGAAGCTGGCACGGCGAAGCCGTGACGGATGAGGGGCGTATCGTTCAAATCTCTCCCAGCGCGTACATGACAGCCGTGAGTCCTGCCAGCGGCGCGGTCTCGCAGCGGAGGATGCGCGGCCCCAGGGTGCAGATCTTCATCCCGGCGGCCCGGGCCAGGGCGATTTCCTCGGCGGAAAACCCGCCCTCGGAGCCGGTTATTAGCGATACCGAAACAGGCCCAAAGCCTTCCCCCTCGGGGGAAGGTGCCCCAGTGCGCACACTGGGGCGGATGAGGGGCGTTCCGCCTTCCGAAAATACATCGTGCAGCGTCAACCGCTCCTCATTCTCGTAAAAAAGAATGGGCGTGTCCGCTTTGGCCGCCTCTTTCAGGGACTCGGCGTAATTGTCCAGGGCTCGGACCGGGGGAATGACGCCCCGGCGGCTCTGTTCGGCGGCGGAGCGGGCGATTTTCTGCCAGCGCTCCAGCTTTTTGCCGAGGCTCTTGCTGTCGGGCCGGGAGACGCAGTAGCGGGAGGGAAAGAGAACGATCTCCGCCGCCCCCAGCTCCACGGCCTTCTGGATCACGTGCTCCGCCTTGTCCGCCTTGGGAAAGGCAATGTAAACGCAGACCCTTGCCGCAGGCTCCGCCGGACAGGGCAGGGGAGCTCCGGCAATCAGCGCGCCGCCCTCCGTCACGGTGCAGGGACAGTCCATGCCCAGCCCGTCGCAGAGCGTCACGGGTTCTCCGGGCCGCAGCCGCAGCACCTTCGCGTGCTCCGCGTTTTCCCCGGCGAGGGTGTACAGACTGCCCTCCGCGGGCAGCTCATCAACGAAAAAACGTGCCATAGCGATTACCTGTTACTTCTTGCTTTTTTTACTTCTTACTTGCCGCTTGTCTGCCCCGGGCGGGCGGCCGCCCCTACGGCTCCGTAATATGGACGTGGTTGTGAATATGGTCCTCGCAGTAGCAGCGATAGCCGGCGCACTTGGAGCAGTAGCGGAACTCCAGGCCGGGATTGGTCAGCTCCGTGCGGCCGCAGACGGTGCAGCGGAAGCGGGCCTGACCGCTGCTTCGGCTGCCGCCTCTGCTGAGGCCCGCGTCGGCGTAGACGTTGGCCTGCTTCACCTGCCGCTTCCAGCTCTTATGGGTGGGATGATAGCGAATGAAATCCGGCAGGATATTGGAGGCCTGCTTGCCGAAGAAAAGCAGATAGTTGGCGATGGCCACCAGGGGAACCAGGAGCAGCAAATAGAGGCTGACATAGCTGGCGTGGAGTTGCAGCAGCTGGATCAAGCCCCGAATCAGCTGGAACAGAGTGAAGCCCAGATCAATCCAGGCCAGCCACTTCATCTTGACCGGGAGAACGAACCAGATCCGTACCTGTTCATTGGGCAGGATCGTGGCGACTGCCAGAAGAAGGCTGAAATTCACATAACCGATGTAGCCGACACCCAGGATGGAACTGATGAGCAGAGCGCCCTCCGCCCGGGCTACCAAGGCGATCACGATCCCGGCCAGAGCTGTCAGCAGCACACCGCTCAGATAGAAAGCGTTGAAGCGCAGGGTGCCCCAGTATTGCTCCAGAATGTTGCCGCACCAGTAGAAGAACAGTAGGCTGATGATACCGAGGATCGACCCGGATTCGCAGAGATAGACGAATGGATAGGTAAACAGACGCCAGATCTGGCCGGACAACACCCGCTCCGGGCTGAAGTACAACAGCTCATAGAAGAAGGGATTGGACTGGTTGAGCATGGTGAGCAGCCAGACCGCCACGTTGCCGATGGTAATATAGAGCATCAGATTCCGGACGCCCTTGTCCCGATTGTTGAAGAAAAACCGGTTGATTTTGCTTGAAAGCCTTGCCATAAGATCACTTCCATATAGAGTGTTTTCAGTATAACCCATTTCCGGCTGTTTTGCAAGAAAGAAAGTGTAAACAATTCGGCGGCCAAGCCAAATAAGCAAAACTTATGTCCCGGGAAAGAATATCATAAAGATTTTTTTCAGAAAGCGGTTGATTATTTGCGCCCTGTCATGTATACTAATTAACAGTACAAGAGGCGGTCTGTCTCTTATGGAAAATTCACAAAACAAGTATTTGCAACCAGGAGGTATCACTTATGAAATACGGCCGCACTTACAACTTCTCCGCCGGTCCCGCTACCATGCCGGAGCCTGTTCTGGAGGAGATCCGCGACGAGATGATGAACTACCGCGGCAGCGGTATGTGCGTCATGGAGATGTCCCACCGCTCCAAGGTTTTCCAGCAGATCATCGACGAGGCGGAAGCCGATCTGCGCGAGCTGATGAACATTCCCGACAACTACAAGGTCCTGTTTATCCAGGGCGGCGCCACGCTCCAGTTCGCCATGATCCCCATGAACCTGATGAAGAACGGCAAGGCCGTCTACATCGAGACCGGCGCCTGGTCCAAGAAGGCCATCGCCGAGGCCAAGAAGTACGGTGAAGTCATTGTTGCCGCTTCCTCCAAGGATAAGAACTTCTCCTATATTCCCGACTGCTCCGATCTGGACATCCCCGAGGATACCGACTACGTCTACATCTGCGAGAACGAGACCATCCACGGCGTGACCTGGCCCAAGCTGCCCAACACCAAGGGCCACATCCTGGTCTCCGACCAGAGCTCCATGTTCCTGTCCAAGCCCTGCAACGTGTCCGACTACGGCATGATCTACGGCGGTGTGCAGAAGAACATCGGGCCCGCCGGCCTGGCCATCGTCATCATCCGCGAGGACCTGATCCGCGAGGATCTGGATCCCAAGACCCCCATCTACATGATGTACAAGACCCATGCCGACGCCGGCTCCATGTACAACACCCCCAACTGCTGGGCCATCTACGTCTGCGGCAAGGTCTTCAAGTACCTGAAGTCCATCGGCGGTCTGGCTGAGATGGAGAAGATCAACATCGACAAGGCCAAGGTCTTCTACGACTTCCTGGACGAGTCCAAGATGTTTGTGGGCACCGTCCGCAAGGAGGACCGTTCCCTTATGAACATCCCCTTCGTCACCGGCGACAAGGATCTGGACGCCGAGGTCATCGCCTACACCAAGAAGGCCGGCTTTGAGAACCTCAAGGGCCACAAGTCCGTGGGCGGCCTGCGCGCCTCCATCTACAACGCCATGCCCAAGGACGGCGTCGTCGCCCTGGTCGAGTGCCTCAAGAAGTTCGAGGCCGAGCACAAGTAAGCCAATTGAGAATTGACAATTGAGAATTGAGAATTCGGAGGAAAACGTAATGCGTATTCTTGTTACCGACGGAATGGACAAATCCGCAATGGCCGCTCTGCGGGAGCAGGGCCACGAGGTCGTTGAGCAGTTCTACGAGCCCGATCAGCTGGGCGCCGCCCTCCGCGAGTTTGACGCGGTGGTGGTCCGCTCCAAGACCAAGGTCCGCGCCAACCACATCGACGAAGCCAAGGGCGGCAAGCTCAAGCTCATCATCCGCGGCGGCGTGGGCGTGGACAACATCGACGTCAAGTACGCCGAGGCCAACGGCATCACCGTGAAGAACACCCCCAAGGCCTCCTCTCAGTCCGTGGCTGAGCTGGCTCTGGGCCATATGTTCGCCTGCGCCCGCTTCATCTCCGTTGCCGGCCACACCATGCGCGAGGGCAAGTGGGAGAAGAAGGCCTACGGCAAGGGCTATGAGCTGCAGGGCAAGACCCTGGGCATCGTGGGCTTCGGCCGCATCGGTCAGCACCTGGGCGTCATGGCCAAGGCCATCGGCATGAAGGTCGTCGCCTTCGATATCTTCCACATCCCCGGGATCGAAGAGCAGCTGGGCATCCCCTATGTGGAGATGGACGAGCTGCTGGCCCAGTCCGACTTCATCTCCGTCCACGCGCCCGCGGTCAACGGCGGCGCTCTGATCAACGCTGAGACCATCGCCAAGATGAAGGACGGCGTCACCATCATCAACACCTCCCGCGGCACCAACGTGGATGAGGCCGCTTTGCTGGATGCTCTGAACTCCGGCAAGGTCCGCGCCGCCGGCCTGGACGTCTGGGCGGAGGAGCCCTCCATGAACAGCGCCCTGTTCAACCATCCCAACGTCTCCTGCACCCCGCACATCGGCGCCGCCACCGGCGAGGCCCAGAAGCGCATCGGCAGCGAGATTGTGTCGATCATTGAAAATTTCTAATCAGTCATCCATTTGCGTAAGCAAACATATTATTTGGAGGTATTATTTATGAACGCGTATGTCCAGAAAGTCATCGAAAACGTCAAAGCCAAGCACGCTTCCGAGCCCGAGTTCTGCCAGACCATCGAGGAAGTCCTTTCCTCCCTGTCTCCCGTGATGGACAAGCATCCCGAGTACGAGAAGGTCGATCTGCTGGGCCGCATCGTGGAGCCCGAGCGGATGTTCACCTTCCGCGTGGTATGGATGGACGACCAGGGCAACTACCACACCAACACCGGCTACCGCTGCCAGTTCAACGGCGCCATCGGCCCCTACAAGGGCGGCCTGCGCTTCCAGAAGAACGTCTACCCCGGCATCATCAAGTTCCTTGGCTTTGAGCAGATCTTCAAGAACGCTCTGACCGGCCTGCCCATCGGCGGCGGCAAGGGCGGCGCTGACTTCGACCCCACCGGCAAGTCCGACGCTGAGATCATGCGCTTCTGCCAGAGCTTCATGACTGCTCTGTACCGTTATATTGGGCCCGACATCGACGTTCCCGCCGGCGACATGGGCGTGGGCGGCCGCGAGATCGGCTACCTCTTCGGCCAGTACCGCCGCCTGAAGGGCGCCTGGGAGAACGGCGTTCTCACCGGCAAGGGCCAGACCTACGGCGGCTCTGTCATCCGTCCCGAGGCCACCGGATACGGTGCGGTTTACTACCTGAACGAGGTTCTGAAGCACGAGCATGACGACATCAAGGGCAAGACCATCGCCTGCTCCGGCTTCGGCAATGTCACCTGGGGCATCTGCAAGAAGGCCATGCAGCTGGGCGCCAAGGTCGTGACCCTGTCCGGCCCCGACGGCTACATCTACGATCCCGACGGCGTCGCCACCGAGGAGAAGGTCAACTACCTGCTGGAGATGCGTGCCTCCAACCGCAACCGCGTGCAGGACTACTCCGACAAGTTCGGCTGCGAGTTCTTCCCCAAGGAGAAGCCCTGGGGCCGCAAGGTCGACATCGTGATGCCCTCCGCCATGCAGAACGACGTCCGTATGGACTCCGCTGAGAAGATCGCCGCCAACCACATCAAGTACTACATCGAAGTCGCCAACATGCCCACCACCAATGACGCTCTGGACTTCCTGCGTCATCAGGAAGGCATGATCGTGGCCCCCTCCAAGGCTGTCAACGCCGGCGGCGTGGGTGTCTCCGCCCTTGAGATGGCGCAGAACTCCGAGCGTCTGGTCTGGACCGCCGACGAGGTCGACAACCAGCTGCACCGCATGATGGAGACCATCCACCGCGTCTCCGCCGAGGCTGCCGAAGAGTACGGCCTGGGCTACGACCTGGTGGCCGGCGCCAACATTGCCGGCTTCAAGAAGGTTGCCACCGCCATGTTCGAGCAGGGCGCGTTCTAAACAATTGAGAATTCAGAATTAAGAAGTAAGAATTTGAGAGACCAAGGGCCGTCCGGAGTAATCCGGGCGGCCCTGTTTTCGTTTTGCGAGCTTTCCGCCGCAGGGACGGCCGATGGCCGTCCCAATGAATTGCGCCTTGCGGCGCGTGATTTGCCCGCTGGGCATGATTTGTCCTTTGGACGTGATTTGCCCTGCGGGGCATGAGGCGCAATTCAAATCATGGAGCGCAGCGAGAAATCATGGCGCAACCAATTCATGACGCCCTGCGTCAATTCATCTGCTCCGTATGAGACGAATGAATGATGAATAATGAATAATTGTGGTATTTTTCAATTTGTCGCAAAGCGACACCTCAATTCTTAATTCTTAATTCTCAATTCTAAATTCTACTTGCCCTATTCCTCCGGGTCCAGGAAGCCCTTGCCGTAGGCCTCGTCCACGGTGGAGAGCATGATGATGGCCCTGGGGTCCACCGCGTTGATGATCCGGCGGGCGTGGGTGACCTCCACCTTGGAGCAGACCACCATCAGCATCTGGTGGGTCTGGCCGGTGTATGCCCCCTTCACGTCCAGGAGGGTGGCGCCCCGGTTGATCTCCTCCATGATGCCCTTGGCGATCTCCTGGGCCTTGTCGCTGACCACCTGGAGCATGCGCCGGGAGCCGGAGCCGTACATCAGCTTGTCGATGATGGTGGTGGAAACGAAGGTCATCAGGATGCCGTAGAGCACCGCGTCCACGTTGTAGGCGGCGCTTTCGTCCCGGAAGACGATGCCGCCCAGCAGAATGATGGAGCCGTCCACGGCGATGGAGATGGTGCCGATGGAGAGATGGGGCTTCAGCTTCCGGATGCTCATAATGATGAAGTCCGAACCGCCGGTGGAGGAGCCCGGAATATAGATCAGGGCCAGGCCCATGCCATAGAGGGCGCCGGCAAAGAGCGCGGTCAGAAGGGGATTGCTGGCGGCCTGGGGATAGAAGCCGAAGGGCTTGATCAGATAGTCCGTGAAGAGGGCGGAGATGATCATGCTCTTGACGGATTTGAAGAAAAACACCCGCCCCAGCAGAAAGAAGGTGCACAGGGCTACGGGAATGTTGATGCAGAGGGTGATGGCGCCGATGCCCAGGCCGGGCAGCGTGGACTTGGTGAAGTGATGGATGATCATCGCCATGCCGGTGACGCCGCCGGGGACAAAGGGAGCGTTTTCGGCAAAATACACAACGCCCATGGCGAACAGGAAGCTGCCCACCACATCGTGGATGAGGTCGCGGGTGATTGCTTTCCAGCCGTACTTCCGATAGTAGTCCAGGACGCTCGGGCCGGTATTCAGCTTCTTTTTTATGAGATTCATTGCTTCTTTCCTTTCGCGGCAGGCAGCGCAGAAGACGGTTCTATGTGTCGCCCGACACATAGAACCGTCTCTGTGTTCGCTGTGTTCCGTGTTGTTTATACGATTCTCTGATATCTGAGAATCGTATTATTTGCTCAGCGCCTTGGTGATGCGCTCCAGCGCGTCGTCCAGCTCCTCGTAGCTGACGGGGATGGGAGGCGCGAAGCGGATGGTGTGGTCGTGGGTCTCCTTGCAGAGCACGCCCTCGTGGATGCAGGCCTTGACATAGTCAAAGGCGTCGCCGTAGAACTCCACGCCGATCAGCAGACCGCGGCCGCGGATCTCCTTGATCTCCGGGTTGCGGATCTTCTTCAGACCGTCCATGAAGTACTTGCCCTTCTCCCGGGCCATCCTGGGATAGTCGTCCCGCTGCAGGATCTCCAGGGCCTTGACGCCGCAGGCGCAGGCCAGGGGGTTGCCGCCGAAGGTGGAGCCGTGGGAGCCGGGGGTGTAGAGCCCCAGGATGTCCTGGTTGGCCGCAATGGCGGACAGGGGCATGACGCCGCCGCCCAGGGCCTTGCCCATGATGTAGATATCGGGCTCCACGTTTTCGTGCCAGCAGGCGAACATGTCGCCGGTGCGGGCAAAGCCGGTCTGGACCTCGTCGGCCAGGAAGAGAATGTTGTTCTCTGTACAGATCTTGCGGACCTCGGTCAGCCAGCCCTCGGGCGGCATAATGATGCCGGCCTCGCCCTGGATGGGCTCCGCCAGGAAGGCCACGGTGTTGGGAGTAATGGCGTCGCGCAGGGCCTGGGCGTCGCCGTAGGGGATGGTCTTGAAGCCCGGGGTGTAGGGACCGTAGCCGTCCTTGGCCAGGGGGTCGGTGGAGAAGCTGATGATGGAGATGGTGCGGCCGTGGAAGTTGTTCTCGCAGGTGATGATCTCCTGCTTGCCGTTCTCCACGCCCTTGACCCTGGCGCCCCAGAGGCGGGCGGTCTTGAGGGCGGTCTCAACAGCCTCGGCGCCGGTGTTCATGGGCAGGACCATATCCTTGCCGGTGAGCTTTGACAGGCTCTCGTAGAATTCGCCCAGGTTCTCGCAGTGGAAGGCGCGGCTGGTCAGAGTGACCTTGTCCAGCTGAGCCTTGGCGGCGGCGACGATCTCCGGATGACGGTGACCGAAGTTGTGGGCGGAATAGGCGGACAGCATGTCGTAGTACTTCCGGCCCTCCGGGTCCGTGACGACGGCACCCTCGGCCTTCACAATGACGACGGGCTTCGGCGCGTAGTTATGGGCGCCGTACTTGTTGGTTTTTGCGATGATCTGTTCAGATGAATACATAATGTCCTCCTGGTATTAGAAAATCTGTGAAATCACTTTTCAGACATATAGGGGTAAACGATGGCGTCGGAGGGGTTGAAGGTCTCCTTGACACAGTGGGGGCTCATCCAGCGGATCATGTTGAGGGCGGTGCCGGCCTTGTCGTTGGTGCCGGAGGCGCGGGAGCCGCCGAAGGGCTGCTGACCCACCACGGCGCCGGTGCACTTGTCGTTGATGTAGAAGTTGCCCTCCGCATGCAGCAGGGCCTTCTCCATCAGAACGATGGCTTCCCGGTCCTGGGCAAAGATGGCGCCGGTGAGGGCGTAGGGGGAGGCCTCGTCGCAGACCTTCAGGGTCTGCTCCAGCTTCTCGTCGGGGTAGACGTAGACGGAGACAATGGGCCCGAAGATCTCCTTGACCATGGATTCGTAGTCAGGCTTTTTGCAGACGATGACGGTGGGCTCCACGAACCAGCCCTTGGAGTCGTCGCAGCCGCCGCCGATCACGATCTCGCAGTCGGGGCTCTGCTTCGCCCGATCGAGATAGCCCTTGCAGCGATCGAAGGAGTCCTTGTCGATCACAGCGGCCAGGAAGGTGTCGAAATCCTGCACGTCGCCCATCTTGACTTCCTTCATCATCTCCTTCATGGTGGCCAGGACCTCTGGCCAGATGCTCTCAGGCACGAAGGCGCGGGAGCAGGCGGAGCACTTCTGGCCCTGGTATTCGAAGGAACCGCGGATCAGCGCGGCCGCCAGGGGCCGGATATCGGCGCTCTTGTGGGCAAAGATGAAGTCCTTGCCGCCGGTCTCGCCCACGATGCGGGGATAGTTGCGGTAGGAGGCGATGTTTTCGCCGATCTGCTTCCAGACGCTCTGGAAGACCTCGGTGGAGCCGGTGAAATGGAAGCCGGCCAGCTCCTTTCGGGAAATGACATATTTGGACATGTCGCTGCCCTTGCAGGGTACGAAATTGATGACGCCGGCGGGCAGGCCGCAGTGCATCAAAAGCTTCATGAAGTAGTAGTTGGAGAGCACCGCCGTGCGGGAGGGCTTCCAGACCGCCACGTTGCCCACGATGGCCGGGGCCATGGGCAGATTGCCGCCGATGGAGGTGAAGTTGAAGGGGGTGATGGCGCAGATGAAGCCGTCCAGAGCCCGGTAGTCCTGGCGGTCCCAGATGCCGGGGATGGAGGCGGGCTGATCCTTGAAGATCTCCTGGGCAGACCAGACGCCGAAGCGCAGGAAATCCGCCAGCTCGGCAATGTCGATCTCCGCCTGGAACACGGTCTTGGACTGGCCCAGCATGGTGGCGGCGTTCAGGACCTTCCGATAGGGACCGGTGATCAGCTCAGCGGCCTTCAGGAAGATGGCGGAGCGGTGCTCCCAGGGCATCTCCTCCCAGGCCTTCTTGGCGGCCAGGGCGGCGTCCACGGCCATGGTCAGCTCCTTTTCTCCGGCCATGGAGCACTCGGCGATCACATGATGGTGATCGTGGGGCATGGTGACCTGGATGGTCTTCTCCGTGTAGATCTCCTTGCCGCCGATGATCAGCGGGATCTTCACGACTTCGGCAGACTGGCGGGCAAGCTCTTTCTTCAATTCCGCGCGATCTTTGGATCCGGGCAGATAGGCGCGGAACGCGTCGTTTTCGGGACGTGCAATGGTGAAATAAGCGTTTGGCATAGTTCCTCCTTCAAATTTATGACTCCAGCGAAGAGAGTCAAGTCTGCGTTTGTTTATCAGGTCTTTCGGGTGTTTTCCACCGAAAAATGATGAAACCCCACAAAGAATATAATACCATATCCGGTTAAAATTGTCAATATTTCACTATCCTGGAACGGACGAACAATTGTAGCGTTACAATAGATGTGAGACTGGGGGATAGAAAAAGACGGTTGAGTTTGTTAGAATGAAGCTACCACACACCAAACTAACAAAGGAGCTCAACCGCCATGAATATTATAGCACAGAACAAGCGGTATTTGCCACA
>JAFWPP010000008.1:0-75649 GCA_017509485.1 Oscillospiraceae bacterium
CGCGATGCGCAAGGAGACGATAGAACGGGTCTTTGCGGACGCGAAAGAGAAACACGCGATGCGTTATACACACCACAGAGGCTTGGCCCGCGTCACCGGATGGGTCAGGCTCAAATATGCTGCCATGAACCTGAAAAAGCTTGCAAATTGGAGTTGGAATAACTCCTTTTTGCTTCGATTTTACAGCTTTTCTTCCGTTTTTCGCCCTGTTTTCCAGTCATGAATGCCTGAACCGCAGATTTCATCCTCTGAAACCTGCGGTTCTTTGACAGACTGAAAAATGCCCGAAATCTCACGATTTCGGGCATTTTCTTGTGAAAGACCGCGCAAAAGGGCACCAAGCCATAGAAAGAACGCCTGAAAGTGTACCGATGCAGGGTTCGACAAAACGGGAATGTGACGATCAAAGGGTTATCCAATATCGTCTCAGCAAATGCTGCCCCTCCGCATCGTTGCAGGCATCTATGGTGTCTTTCCAGACACCGCCCAATGCTTCGCATACGCGAATGGACGCTTTGTTTTCATCATTGATTGTCAGCAGTACTTTTTCCATGCCGTGCTGCTTTGCGATCTCAAGCCCAAGGCGAAGGATCTCTTTGCCATATCCTTTTCCTTGTTCCGATACTCTGACTGCATAACCAATGCTTCCGATATCCATCATTACCTTTTCGGAGAATTCGGTCCGGAGTTGAAATTCTCCGATGAATTTGCCGTCATCAACTGCCCAATAGTGAAAACTGACAGGCTGACCTTCAATAAGTCCCTGTTCTTTTCTGTCATACCATGATTTGGTACGAAAAACCATTCGTCATCAATAAACTTAGGATCTGTGGGCCGGAAATAGGCGACATGGTTATCATACAATTCCCGGCAATATTCTTTGTACCCTGCCACATATTTGGGATTTCTTTTTATAAGCTCTAACATACACTTCCCTCAACAAATACCGGTTTGTTGAGATAATAATACCATATTCATCCCCATAAAACAACAAAGAAGCCTCTTTTGCCTTGGTAGACAAAAGAGGTTTCTTTGATGGTGCGCGAGGCGGGAGTTGAACCCGCACGTCCGGAGTGGACACTAGAACCTGAATCTAGCGAGTCTACCAATTCCACCACTCGCGCGTTTCGCAATCTCTCGACTGCCCCGATATAGTAGCACAGATTTTTCCGTTTGTCAACTGTTTTTTTCAGTTTTTTCCGGGCATTTGATTTGTCCTGTGCTTTGCCGTTTTTCGCATTGGGAGCGCGGGGCGCCTTTCATCCCCGCGCTCCCAACGAAAGGATCTGCCTTCGATCCGTTATGCTTAGTCAAATACGTCGTAAACAACTTCGTTGCCGTCGGCGTAGCGAAGGGTCCAGACCGTAAATCCGTTGTATTCCAGCAAACCGTCTTCGGCGTCAGGATCTTCGCAGCTGGGAGCGTAGCTGGCAGCGTTGGGCTTTCCGATCAGCTTATACAGCTCATTGACAGACTTTCCGATGCAGTTCCTTGCCTGCTCAATCGGATTTGCCGGCTGTGTAGGTACAGGCTCCGTGGGCTTGGGCTCTGTGGGCTTGGGCTCCGTGGGCTTGGGCTCTGTGGGCTTTTCGGTGGGTGCCTCTGTTGGCGCCTCTGTCGCTTCCGTAACCGGCTCTGTGGTCACTGCCTCTGTCGCCGCGGATTCCGTGGAAGTAACCGGTTCCTCTGTGGTCTGAACCGGCACGGCCGCGGTGGTCTGTATTGCAGTGTCCGTTTCGGGAACGGTGGTGACAGCTCCGGTCTCCGCCCCCGCGGAGCCGCATCCTGACAGCAGGCACAACAGCAGCGTCAGAACAAGGATTTGAGCAAACAGCTTGTTCAATCTTTTCATATTGTACTCCTTCTTCGTTCGATACCCGGATCAGCGGGCTGAATTACGGGGTCACAAGCTCCGTCGGCGAAGCACAGAGCTCGCCGCCTGTGAGACAGAGGACGCGGATCGTCCGGGCGGGCTGGGGCAAATAAGCCGTGAAGCTCCGCTCAGTCTCCCCCACGGGACTGGCCTCATAAACCGTACCATCCGCCTCGATCCATACAGGCGAACAGGTATCCGGGTTCATAGCCAGCTCGCCGCTCACGCGGAAAAAGCCGGTTTCGTCCTCCTCCGCCGTCACGGGGATGGTCTCCCCTGTCCGCGCCACGGACTGCTCCAGATTTTGAATCGGCGCAGGCAGGATCGGCGGGCGCTTGGCGAGCCAGGACAGATGCCGCTCCGTGATCTCGAGCAGCAGGACGTCGGGATGGGCGGCCTCAAAAAGCCGCAGATCATAGGGCATCAGGCGAGAGAAGCAGGCCTCGGCAAAATCCTCCGCCAGGAAGCTGTGCAGCGTATTGCCAAAGGAGTCCCGGAACATCAGCAGCGCTCCGTTCCCGGTCTCGCAGCTGGTATTGATCCGCAGATCTTCTGTGGTGCGAATCGGCCGCACATAGCTGAAGCGCGGCTCCCTGAGCGCTTCGTATTGCAGATCTCGCTCCGTGCCGGCGGGATAGAGCATGGTGTAGAGATCCGGTACGTGATCCCGTACCGCCTGAAAACCAGTCGGATCAAAGGCCCGTTCCGCGCCGCCGATCTGCCTGAGCTTCTCTGCTCCGGTCTTTACGGCGCTTTGTTGGATGGCGTCGAGTATCAGGTCGTTCGCCAAAGCGGCGCCGAGATTGTTCCAATGGGAATCCAGCCTTTGATAGAGCTGGACCTCCTTTTTCTTGTCCAAAAACGGCTCCAGCAGATCCACAACGGCGACGCCCTCCGCCCGGCAGGCGTCCAGCAGTCGGTCATAATCCGATTGATCCTGGGTTTTGTCGGCGCTTTTCGGCATATACTCGCCATAGACGCTGTTTTTGTTGGGGACCGGGATGAACCAGGTCTCCGCGCCCTGGGACAGGGCGTAATCGCGAATCAGACGGAGGCTGTGGGCGGCGGCCCAGAGCTGACGGGCGCTCAGCTGGTTTTGCCCCTGATAGGAATCCAGCGTCTCAGCGTAGAAGAGCCAGCCCTCCCGACCGAGGACCACTTTCGGGGAGGCGGATTCGTCGAACACCGCGGCCTCCAACACCGCGTTGGCGGTGATCAGCTCCTGCCGCAGCCAAAAGCGGTCACTCAGGTAGTCGGAAGTATCGTTCAGCACCCTCTGATTGAACTTTCCCTCCCCGTCCGTCAGCGACGGGGGCAGGGCGAGATATTCCTTCGCGGCGGGCTCCGCCGGGCCAAAAATCAGCATACCCGCGGCTGGTGCCAGCGCCATCAGAAGAAAGATCGCGATAAAAAGGATCGCTCCTGTTTTTTTCATTGCACCACCCTCCTCAGAACCGGAAATAAATGAAGGGATTGAAGGTGGCAGAGGCCAGCCGCAGACAGCAAAGGCCAAACAGCAGCAAACAGGCCGCGTAGCTCAGTGTGCGGGCTGCGGTGCTTTGCTCCAGCTTCGCCGCCAGGGGCTTATGCAAACCAGGCGCGGCGACGCAGCCAACGGCCAGCGCTGCCCAGACCTTCGGCGTCATGGCAGCCCGAAGCAGGAGCGTCCCGTTCCGGTCCAGACCCCAGCCCGTGAACAGGCCGCCGATGATCCGCAGGGCCTGGCTGAAATCATCCGCCCGGAAGAGGGCAAAGCCCATCGCAACGATCAGCAGGGTGTAGGCATGGCCCACCGCCTTCCCGGAAATCTTCTTCAGCGGGGTGGTCCGTTCCAGGATGGACCAGAAGCCGTGCCATAGACCCCAGGCCACAAAGGTCCAGTTGGCTCCGTGCCAGAGGCCTGTCAGAAAGAAGACCAGCAGCAGATTCCAGCAGGTCCGAGCCTGGCCCCGGCGATTGCCCCCCAGGGGGATGTAAACGTATTCCTTGAACCAGGAGGAGAGGGAGATATGCCAGCGGCGCCAGAACTCCCGAATGGAGGAAGCGCAGTAGGGATAGTTGAAGTTCTCATGGAAGCGGAAGCCGAACATGCGTCCCATGCCGATGGCCATATCGCTGTAGCCGCTGAAGTCAAAATAGATCTGCAGACAGTAGCAAATCATGGCGAGGGCGGAAAGCCGAACGTCGCTTACAGCGGCCTGACCGTAGATTTCGTCCACCGCCAGAGCCAGAATGTCCGCCAGCAGGAGCTTTTTGGAAAGGCCCACCAGGAAGCGGCGCAGGCCGAGGGCGCTGTCCTCCGCAGTGGTGCTGCGGCTGCGGATCTGTTGGGCGACATCGTGGTACTTGACAATGGGTCCGGCGATCAGCTGCGGGAAAAAGGAGAGATAGAGCAGCGCTTCCAGGAAATTCCTGGTGCCGGAATCCGGATCGCGGTAGGTGTCGATGGCGTAAGACAGACCTTGAAAAGTAAAAAAGGAGATGCCGATGGGCAGAGCCAGACCGGGAAGCGGCAGGCCAAAACCGAAGACGTCGTTCAGCGTGCCCGCAAAGAAATCCAGATACTTAAAGGCAGCCAGGGCGCCCAGATTCAGGATCAGCGTCAGGATCAGGACGACACGATTTCCCTGCCGGCGGCCGCGGAACCAAAGCCCCGCCAGATAATTCACCAGGGCGACGCCCAGAAGCAGGGGCAGGTGGACCAGGGAGCCCGCGCTGTAGAAAATCAGGCTGAACAGCAGCAGAAGCAGGTTTTTCCCCTTATGCCAGGGAATCAGCCGATAGAGCAGGAACACCGCCGGCAAAAAAACAAAGACAAAGGCCGGGGAACTGAAGGCCATGGTCGGATTCCTCCATTACAGGAACATTCAGGGCAGATAATATGGCCAGGAGACTTGATTGTAGGGTTTCATGAACAAATTTCCGGGCTCGAGGCCTCTGGTTTTGACATAATTGGAATAATCCGCGCGGGGATCGCAGAGGTATACAGTTCCGTCCTGTTCGATCTCAACCCAGCCATGATCAGAGTTCCTGGCATAGATTCCGCCGGAGACCGCCCGGGCCTGCCAATAGCCTAAGCGGCGTGCCAGATAATAGAATTCGGAGGCAAAGCAGTAACAATTGCCTTTGCCGTTGCTGATGAGGCGAAGCATATAGGTCTCTGCCCAGAGGCTGCAGTCCTGACCGCGGGGCACATGATTGTTGTTGGGGTAATAATTCGCCGAGTGGTAGGAGACATAGCTGTAGCAGGCGCGCAGCTTTTCCTCTCTTGACATGCTGCTGTTCGTCTTTTCCGCGATGATCGCGTCCACATATTGATCGATGGTTGCGTTGCCGGAGCTGTATTTGCAGTCATTGCCGAAATGCAGCGTGTTCCAATCAGCGTTGCGAAGCATCTTGCCGTCCTTGGCGGCATAATACAAAGCGCCTGAGATCTCATACAGTCCGGCTGTCTGATCGATCTGTCCGTTTTTGATATGCCAGCGGTCACCGTTTACATCCCGCAGCAGCTCTGTCTGGACCGTACAGACGCCGCTGCTTCCCTTACATTGATACTTGACGCCGCCGAGGGTGCCGCTGACCGCCTTATGAACCAGGCTCCCGTTTACTGCCGCGTAAATCTTTGCGCTGCAGATATAGTATCCGTTGGGGTACTTGCCGGGCAGGTAAAGCGGTTCCCCGTCTTTCAACAGGATCAGCTCGCCGTCCGCCAGAGCCAGGACCTGACCCTCGACGCGGCAGACGCCGCTCGCGCCGGTACAGGTAAACGCAGTACCGTTCAAGGTGCCGCTCTGAGCTGTGTGGATGAAGTCGCCGTTCCGCGCTGCGTAAAGCTTGCCTTCGATGCAGTAAAAGCCGTCCTTCAGATTGGCGGAGATAAACACAACATTCTGCCAGCTCTCGGGGGATTCCGGCGTGTCGTAATGAGCGGTATGCTCTGCGGTCGCCTCCATGACGGCATAGTAGTACCAGCTGCCGGGCTTCACATCGGGGAAAAAGCGGATATTCACACCGCTGTCGATGGCGGCGCGATCCGGCGTTCTGCCCAGATAGTTTTTCAGAATGACCGCTGTCTGCGCCCGGGTGACCGGCTGCTTCGGCCGGAAGCTCCCGTCCGGATAGCCGCTGACCCAGCCCTGTTCCCTGGCTGCCGCAATGGCCTTGGCGGCCCAATAATCCGTCGGCACGTCTGAGAATCCATCGGGCGTCTCCATAAATATGATCCCGGAGGCGCGGTACAGCAGCGCCGCAAGCTGTGCGCGGGTCAATGGATCAGAGGGGCGGAAGCTGCCGTCGGTATTGCCGCTCAGGATCCCGGCCGCGGCCAGGGCGTTCACAGCCTTGGAATACCATTTCCCATCCGGAACGTCGGGAAAAACCCGCTCGCCTTCCGGATAGTCCCCCAGCTTGTAGAGGATCACAGCCAATTCGGCCCGGGTGACGGATTTGGACGGACGGAAGGTTCCGTCCGTATAGCCGCTGAAGCAGGGCTCGTGGATTTCGTCCTCGCGGGGCTCCGGCTCCGTAGGCTCTGTAGGTTCCGTGGGCTCCGTGGGTTCTGTGGGCTCTGTGACCTCCGTGGGCTCTGTGACCTCCGTGGGATCCGTGGGCTCCGTATACGCAGTAGGCTCTATTGGTTCTGTGGGGTCCGTGGGGTCGGCGGTATCCGTAATCGACACGTTCCCTGTTTCACGGGGCTGCACAGACGGATTTGCGTAAACCATACTTGTCAGCAGACAAAGCGCCAGCAGCAGAGCGGCCAGTCTCCATGCTCTCCTCATAACGTACTTCCTTTCCAGAACGGCTCCGAGCGTATGACATTTGCGTCCGGCGGGACACGTTTGTCATTTCTTCAGTTTTTGTGTATAAACTTGTTATATTATATATAAAACTGCTTCTTTTTGCAAGCTTTTTCCCTTGGAATTCTTCGAAACAAGCCTGGAGACCGGATCTTTTCTTCAATTCCCTTGCTTTTATTCCGTTTTGTGCTATACTGAGATCAAGATTTTGCGGATTATCCGCACGGGAGATGAAGCGTATGCTGGATCGGATCATACGGGGCGGCACGGTTTTGGACGGCGGCCTCGGCGCGGCGCGGCAGATGGACGTCGGCATCCGGAACGGGAAGATTGTGGCTCTGGGGGATCTGCATGAGACAGAGGCCGGGGAAATCCTTGACGCGTCCGAGCGTACGGTCTGTCCCGGCTTTTTGGATATCCACCGGCACGCAGATCTGGCCGTCTTCCGGCCGGAGTTCGGTGAGCTGGAGCTGCGGCAGGGTCTCACCACCATTGTCAACGGCAACTGCGGCATGTCCGCGGCTCCCTTCGGACCGGCCCACCGGACGGAGATCCTCAGCTACCTCTCTCCGGTGATCGGGACGGACGCGCCGGTCTGCCCGGACAGCATGGCGGACTATCTTGACGCCGTGAACGCCAGACAGCCCCGGATCAATGTGGGCATGCTGGCCGGCTCCGGCGTAATCCGAGCCGACGCGGCGGGCTTCGCCGCGGGGCCCCTGTCGGCGGAGCAGCTTCGGAATGTGCACAAGAGCATAGAAACCGCCCTGGCGGACGGAGCGCTGGGAATCTCCCTTGGTCTCGGCTACGCGCCGGACTGCTTCTATGACACGAAGGGCTTGATCGAAGCCCTGGCTCCCCTCCGCAACGGCAGCGTCCCGATCGCGGTCCACATGCGGGACGAGGGCACCAATGTGGACAGATCCGTTGCGGAAATGCTCACGGTCGCCCGCGCGCTGAACTGTCCGCTGGAGCTCAGCCACTTGAAGGCCATCGGCACGGAGAACTGGCGGCGCAAGATCCCCGCAGTTTTAGAGGTTTTGGCCCGGGCCAGAAGGGAGGGGCTGCGGGTCCGCTGGGACGCCTATCCCTATACCGCAGGCTCCACCCAGCTGCTGCATGTTTTGCCCCCGGAGGTGCTGGAGGGCGGCACCGAGGTCCTTACCCGGCGGCTCTTCGATCCCACTGTGCGGGATCACATCCGGAAACGACTGGCGGAGGGCGAGGATTACAACAATATCTCCAAGCTGGTGGGCTGGGAGAACATCATCGTCTCTTCCCTGCGTCAGCCGGAAAACCGGGATGTACTGGGGCTTCGGATTCCTGAGGCCGCGGCGCTGCGGGGCCAGGACGAAGTGGATTTTACCCTGGACCTGCTTCGCAGTGAGCACTGCATCGTCACCATGATCGACTATATCACCTGCGAGGAGGACATCCAGGCCATTCTGCGTTCCGATATGGTCAGTGTGATCTCCGACGCCACCTACCCCTCCACCGGTCAGCCCCATCCCCGGCTTTACGGAAATTTTGTCCGGATGATTGAGCATTATGTCAACCAGTTGAAGCTGTTGACGCTGCCGGAGGCTGTCCATAAAATGACCCGCTCCCCTGCCGATGCTTTGGGCTTGAAGCGGAAAGGACGGATCGAAATCGGCGCAGACGCAGATCTGTTGATCTTCGATCCGGCTGGTCTGCACGAAGCCGGCAGCTTCGAGCATCCCGCGCGCTTTGCGACAGGCATCGAAACGGTTCTGGTCGCAGGTGTGCCGGTTTTGAAAAACGGGATACTCACCGGGGCCGCCCCCGGGCGCGCAGCATCCCGATGATGAAGGCAAAAGTCAAGACCACCGGCTGAACCGATGGTCTTGACTTTTGTTCGTTCGTATGGTTCCCCAGGCCGGCGGCCGATGGCCGCCTCGCCTTTGCATCAGTCCATAATCTGGCCCCAGAAGAGCAGCTCGGGAGCGGCGTCTTCCCGGAAGATGACGAACTGGAAGGGACGGTCCGCGGTGAATTCCACGGGCTGCTCGGGATTGGGCATAGCGGTGTTGCGCATCATGATTACCGCGGTGGCCGCTGCCGCCTCCAGGCCGTTCTCATCCACCTTGACCTTGGCCTTCTGGATAATGTCGTCTACGTAGATCCCCGCCGTGAACATGGGATCGAATTCGGCAACGCTGTCGATGAACATCTTTCCGCAGCCGACCGCCTTCAGGTACTCCACCAGCTGCTGTTGATCAAGTGCTGTTTCTACCTCAAATTTCGGCAGTGACACATGGACCTTTCGGGCCTGCGCGGATTCCAGCTTTTCCTTCATATTTGCCCCGTCGCCCAGGATCAGGGCCATGTTGACGCCGCCCTGGAGGGGGATAACCACCAGCTGGCAGCCTTCGTCCTCATAGTAGCGGAATTTTTCGGTTTTCTGGATGAATTCCTTATGAACCGTGTTTCCGGCTGCGGTAGTGAAGTCCGTCAGCTCAGATTTCTGGAAGGGCTCGGTCCACTTGGTCTTCAGATAGAGCGCGTTGACCAGAACGCAGGCTGCGTCGGAGGCATCCTGTACAAGATTGGGGATCATTCCGTTGGTCTGATCTTTGACCCAACTGTTGATGGCTTCCGTGAGAGCCTCCGCAGGATGCGAGCTGGCCTGGGCTGCCAGGGTCCTGGCCACCAGCTCCTTGTAGCTCTCCCGGAACTCACCGTCGCAGGCAGCGTTGTGGAAGATGGCGTTGACGACGCGATAGGCGCAGTCGTCCTTGTCCTTACCGAAAATGCGGCCGTCGAAATCCGCGACGCCTACCAACACGGAGGCGTACCAATCGCTCATCTCCTCCACGGTCTCAAAGCCCAGGGCGTCCAGGATCTGGCGCTGGGTCTCCCCTTCCGCGCCCAGAGCCGTCAGAGCCAGGGCCGCCTTGAAGGACAAGGGGGAAACGGTGAAGCTTTCGTTCTCCATGCCGTTGGCCCGGAGGTAGGCGATCAGCCGGTTGTCGAGGTCGTTAAAGCCGAGACCCTCGGCAGCGGGGAGATCGGGCACCACCGGTACGGGCACCGTGGGCGCGGGCTCGGAGACCGTCTCGTCCAGCCTGCCCTCCGTCAATTCAGAGGCGGTATTGCCGGCGGGAGCGGGCTGATCGGTGGCGGCAGGCGCGCTGGGATTGGTCCCGGGCTGGGCCTGGCCCTGACATGCAGTCAAGCCCAGGCAGGCGGCCAGGAGGATCATTAGAAGTCTGCGTTTCATATTGGGTCACTCCTTTTTTCAGATTCGGATCTGTCGAATGAAAAGGTGCAGGGTTCAAGGGATCTGCGAACTTGCGCCTCGAATGTCAGCCCGACAAATCCTGTTTCTCCGGTTCTGCTTTACAGACGTACTATATACAAAAAAGTTCCGGCGGTCAAGAAAATTTACAAAAAAGCCATAAATTCCGTTTCGGGGGAATTGACACGGTATGATATAATATTGCATGGAAAATATTAGAAAAGAAGGTATCTTTCTATGACTGTCATCGACATTTATTCGGGCTTCCTCGGCGCGGGCAAGACCACTCTCATCAAGAAAATGATCTCCGAGGCCTATCAGGGCCAGAAGCTGGTGCTGATCGAAAACGAATTCGGCGAGATCGGCATTGACGGCGGCTTCCTCAAAGAGGCCGGCATCCAGATCACCGAGATGAATTCCGGCTGCATCTGCTGCTCCCTGGTGGGCGACTTCGGCGCCGCTTTGAAGCAGGTCATCCACGACTATCACCCGGACCGTATCCTGATCGAGCCCTCCGGCGTGGGCAAGCTCTCCGACGTGATGGTGGCCGTGCAGAAGGCCGCCGAGCATGAGGCCGTACTGGGCGCCACCGTCGCCGTGGCCGACGCCTCCAAGGTGAAGCTCTATATGAAGAACTTCGGCGAGTTCTACAACAACCAGATCGAGACCGCCGGCTGCATCGTTCTGAGCCGGACCCAAAATGTTCCCGAGGCCAAGCTGAAGGCCGCCGTGGAGCTGATCCGTCAGCACAACGACCACGCCACCCTGGTCACCACCCCCTGGGACGAGCTCACCGGAGAGCAGCTGAAGGAGGCCATGGAGGCCAACCCCACCCTGGCTGACATGATGCGGGAGCTGATCGAAGCCCACGAGCGCGAAGAGGCCGAGCACGAGGCGGAGCACCATCACCACCATCACCATCATGACGAGCATGACGGGGAAGAACACGAGCATCATCATCACCATCATGACGATGAAGAAGAGCACGAGCATCACCATCACGATCACGACGAGGACGAGCATCACCATCACGATCACGATGAGGACGAGCACGAGCATCACCATCACTACGATGAAAACGGCGTCTGTGAATGCGGTCATCATCATGGCGAGGATGAGGAACACGAGCACCACCATCATCACCACCACGCCGACGAGGTGTTCACCAGCTGGGGCCGCGAGACCACGAAGCAGTACACCGAGCAGGAGATCCGCAACGCGCTGGGACAGCTGGACAACGCGCTGGAGTACGGGATCATCCTGCGGGCAAAGGGCATCGTGCCCGCTGCGGACGGCCGCTGGATCCATTTCGACCACGTACCCGGCGAGATCGACGTACGCTTCGGTCCCGCGGACGTGATCGGCAAGCTCTGCGTCATCGGCTCCAAGATCGACGAGCAGGCCATCGCCGAGCTCTTCGGCCTGTAAGGGGTGGGGACCATGCCCATTCCTGTCTATTCCTTTACCGGCTTTCTGGACGCCGGCAAGACGAAATTCATCCAGGAAACCCTGGAGGACGAGCGCTTCAACAGCGGCGAGCGGACTCTGGTGCTGATCTGCGAGGAGGGCGAGGAGGAGTACGATCTCTCCAGCTATCCCCACAAGTCCGTCTATCTCGAGCCGGTGGACCAGGAAAGCGTCACCACCGAGGAACTGAAGGCCCTGGAGGAAAAGCATCACGCCAAACGCGTCATTCTGGAGCTCAACGGCATGCAGATGATCGAGCCCTTCTACCGCAGACTGCCTGAGGGCTGGGAGCTGGCCCAGGAGGTCATGTTTGCCGACGCCAACACGATCCTGAGCTTCAACACGAACCTGCGCTCTCTGGTGGTGGACAAGCTCTCCGGCGCGGAGATGGTGGTTTTCAACCGCATGGACCCCAAGGCAGACAAGATGCCCCTGCACAGGCTGGCCCGGGCCCTCAACCGCCGTATCGACATTGTCTACGACTATTCAGACGGCACCACGGAATTCGACGACATCCCCGATCCTCTTCCCTTCGACCTCAACGCCCCCATCGTGACGGTGGAGGACGACGACTACGCCCTGTTCTACCGGGACATCACCGAGGAGCCCCAGAAATACGACGGCAAGACCGTCCGCTTCAAGGGCCAGGTGGCCCGGCTCCGCAGCGACAAGCCCGGCATGTTTGCCCCGGGGCGCTTTGTGATGACCTGCTGCGAGGCGGACATCACCTTCATGGGCCTGCCCTGCAAATACCCCGACTGCAAGAAGCTGGAAATGCGTTCCTGGGTCACGCTGACCGCCAAGGTCCAGATCAAGAACCATCCTTTGTTCAAGGGTCAGGGGCCCATCCTGACTGCGATCACCGTGGTCCCGGCGGAAGCGCCCGCGCAGGAAGTGGCGACATTCTGAACAGCTTTCATCCCGGTATGATACGATTCGAGCCTCTTTTCGGCTTTACAGCAGAAAACGCAGATGTCCAAAACAGACATCTGCGTTTTCTGGCACGCCGGAAGGGACTCGAACCCCCAACCCTCAGAACCGGAATCTGATGCTCTATCCATTGAGCCACCGGCGCGTTTGCGCAAGTATTATATCAGATCGGTTTGAAAAAGTAAAGACTTATTTTGTATTTTCGGAAATTATTTATATCTTTTCGAAAACCCTCTATCCCAGCTCGACGTATTTTCGCAGGAAGCCCAAAACCTGCTCCCGGGTGCAGATCTTTTTGGGGGAGAAGGCAGTTTGACTGGTGCCGGCTGCGATCCCCTTCTCCACCGCCCACAGCACAGCCTTGTAGTAATAGGCGTTCTCGCGTACATCGGTAAAGGGGCTGAGAGGCTCCTGCGGCTCCGGGTCCGGGGTTTCCCCGTCCTCGGGGGGCTGATCCGGGTCCGGGGCTTCCCCGTCCTCGGGGGGCTGATCCGGGTCCGGGGTTTCCCCGTCCTCGGGAGGCGGCGCTGGATCCTCCAGATCCGCCAGGACTGTCGGAGTGGGCTTTCCGGCGGCGCACCAGAGGAAAGAAATGACCTGTGCCCGATTACAGAGCTCCATCGGCCCAAATCGTTCCGGGGAATAACCGGCGGTGATCCCGTTTTCCACCGCCCAGCAGACAGCCTTGTAGTAATAGCGTTTGGGCGAGACATCCTCGAAGCTCAGCTCTGTGAGCGTGGGGTCCGGGCGGCCCAGGGCGGCCCAGAGGAAGGTCAGAACCTGCGCCCGCGTGCATTCCTCCTGGGGAGCGAATTTTGTTTCGCTTACACCGCTGGCAATACCGTTTTCCAGCGCCCAGGTGATGGACTTGTAGGACCAGTGGGATTGCGCCGGCAAATCCGTCAATTTGGTTTTTACATGCTGCCCGGCACTGTTGATCCAGTAGTGATCCAGCGCCACCAGGGGCTTTGTATTCGCGCTCAGGGTCCCGGACAGGCTGCTGCTAGCGGCGGCGTTATAGTCCACGCCCGCCGCGGTCTTTATGTTCTTGATCTCATATTTCGTGCCCTTCACCCGGGATTCCTTAAAGTCGGTCACGTTGGATTTGTAGAGCGCGCCGTTGATCCAGACATCAAAGGTGGCGTATCCGTCGGTCTTCTCCGCACCGGTTCCGTCCAACACGCCGTTGACGTTGATCTCGTATTTGGGATCCGGGGTGGGCGTTGGCTGAGGGGCCAGCGCAGAAGGCGCCTTCAGCAGAAAGACGAACCAGGCCTTCAGGGTGGAGCGGGCGATGGTCTGGCCCCAGCGGATGATACAGGTGCCGTTGTAATTGCAGTCGGCGTAGGTCACAGTATCGCCGCTGACAGCGGTAACATAGATGCTGTGGGCGTAGGCGGAGCTGCCGTTCTTGTTGAAACGGACGATATCGCCGGCCTTAAGGCTGTTCAGGCTGGAGGAATACCAGAGCTTGGTCCAGCCGGAGGAGGGGTTGTTCTGGGGATCCCGACCGGTGGCGTCGTAGCCCAGTTTATCGGCGAAGCCCCAGCATTGATAGGACAGCTCTTTGCCGTTGGGAGCATAGCCGTTGCAGGTCTGATAGGCGGTGCCGCAGTAGTTGTTGTGTTTGTAGCAGGCCTGATTGGTCCAGCCGTTCTGGTTGTTGTAGCTCATGCCGGTGCCGCGATTGGGCATGTGGTTCCAGTATTTCCCATGGGGAAATTTCGACTTCAGCCCGGAAAGGCCCAAGACTTGGGGAGCAATCTCATCGCCCGCCGCCTCGTCTGGCAGCGAAGAATGCAGGTTCGACGCCAGGGTCTCCACGCCGGTGGAAAGATCTATGCTGTGCAGCGTCTCCTGATCCCGCAGATAACAGAGGGTATCGGCATCCTCGAGCCAGAATTGCTCCACGCCGCCGGAGAGCTTTACAGTCCTTTGCCCGTCGACCAGAAGCAGGACAGACGCGCCGCTAAGCACATAGAGTCCTTCCTCTCCCATGGCGAAACGAGCGATCGGGGCTTCAAAACCTATGGTGTCCAGCACGGCGCCGGTGTCCGGGGACAGCTTCATCAGCTTATCGCCGGCGGATACCAGCAGGCTGCCCTCCCACCAGAGCAGCTGGTCCACCGGCCAGTCGGTCAGGCGCGTAATGACCAGCTCGTCGTCAAAGGCTCCGGAGCAGCTGGGTTTGGAGGACTGTACCCGGGAGGACGTCAGCACATTGCCGTTCATGCTATCCGCGTACCAGCAGACCCCGTCATGGGCGGTCTCGACATCGCTGTTGCGGAGCAGGACTGCCTCCTCTTTCATCGTCTCGGCATCCGCCGCGGCCAGAGCGGAGCCGGGCAAGCAAGACGCAATCAAAAGAAAACAGAGGATCCACGCGGAAAAACGCTTGATCATTGAAAACCCTCCTGATTCATTTGGGAAACACATCTTTATTATCGTAGCACAGTTGACATAATTTTGCAAGCATTTTCCTTTTATTTTTCGTAAAAAACCACGAAAAACCCTGAAAAAACAGGGCTTTTCGTGGTTTTTTACGCTTGGATTCCGTTTTCTGTTACGGCTTGGGTGAATTGACGACGCCGACGAAGAGGGGCAGGCCGTCCTCATTGGTGACGACGAAGAGGAAGGGGCGGTCAAGCATAAGCTCCACTTCTCTCAATGGATCTTCGGGCACACCCGCGTAAGTCGGCTCGATTTCGGTATAGGCTGCTCCGGTGACGCCCTTTTTATCGACCAGGATCCGGGCCCCGTGCTTTGCCTCGTCAACGCTTATGAGGTTCTCATCATTTGCGACGAGCGGCGAAAAATCCGCACGATATTTATCGAAGACTGCCGTAACTCCCAGTATGTTCAACTTATCGATCAAGTCCAGCTGGGAGCTGACGTCGAATTCCGGGATTGCCATTGTCACAAGGGCCTGTTCATGGGGTGTAGCATCCCTTCCAACAATACCGTTCAGAAAATCCAGTACGCTTTCGTTCTCTAACAGCGCTTCCGGATCCATCCCTTCCTCCGGTAAAAGGAAATACATGGAAGATCCGCCGGAGAGCCGCTTTCCGGCAGCGGCAAACCCATCGCCTTCATAATAATCCTGCAGCGTGGATTCCAACATAAAGTCGCAGTCCTGCTCTCCCGTCGGAGCGTGGAAGACGAGATTGACGGATCTGTAAAACTCCCCTTCCCAGGCTGCCTTGAAATAAACGGTGGTGATCAGGGCCAGAACCGTATCCGCGGAGGTTTTAATGTCTTGAATCTGGTCCGAAAGCAGTCCCTTCGTCTGTTGGTTCATCCAAGCCTGCAGCGCTTGATTATACGCCTGACTGCCCATCTCTCCTGAGAAAACCGAGCCGTAATAATTTGACGCAAGCGTTTCAACGGTCTGTCGGTCGTATTTCAGATCGTCCCGCAGCCAAACGGAAGCGGCAAGCAAAGCAGTAAGCCGACCGTCATCGCTGTAATTTGCCCGCCACAGCGCGTTGGCCCGAGCTCGCAGGGTTTGGATATCCGGAGCGTGCAGCAGCGTCAGGAGCTCCTGCCGGCTTTCCCCCGCCGTGGTCTCTGACAGCATTGCCAAAGCCATATAGACATTCATAGGAGAAACTACCCGGTTTTCCGTGCCCGCACCGCTCAGCAAAACCGGCACGGCGTTACGAAGGTATTCGTCCAAGCCTTCTGTATAGTCCGCATCAGAGCGCATCGCCATCCGGCTGTCCATCCACTTTTGCAAAGCGTCGCGATAGGCGCTTTGATTTAGCCGTCCCGTTCCATCCTCTATATAATCACTATGAAAGGCATAGGGCGCCATCTTTGGATATTCCGCTCCAGCCAAGGTGTAGCTCAGCAGCTCCGCCGGGGGGCCTGCGTCAGTGGGTTTTGCGGCGCTGCTTGCGACGGCATCCGTTGACGAAGCTTGTGAAGGATCGGCTGATGGACGCCTCGCAAAGCGCACGGCGCCCAAGATCACGATGGCCAGCACGGCGGCGAGGCTGAGCCAGGGGACCCAACGGATGCCGGTTCGCCGCAGCTTCCGCTCCCCCTCCAGAACCTGAGCGTCCGGAAGCTCCGTGATCGCATTGTAAAGATCTTCTGAATTCATAATTCCACTCCTTCCTGTTCCAGCCGGGTTCTCAGACTCTGCCGCAGCCGCAGGAGGCGCAAGGTCATGGCGTTCTGCCGAACTCCGGCTTCCTGGGCCAGACGCTTGACCGAAACGCCGTGCCAGTAGCGACGGACAAAGAGCTGTCGCTGCTCTGCTTCCAGCTCGTTCAGCCAGGCAGACAGCAGTCGAGACAATTCCCGGCTTTCCAGTTCCTGTTCCAGGCTCCGGGCCGCGGGGATACAGTCCTCCAGTTCGGACAGCAGGATCTCAAGCTCCCGGTAACGTTTTTTCGTATGGAAAAAGCGGAAACGGCTCAGGGCCAGGTTCCGGGTGATCCGTCCCAGGTAGCTCCGCAGACATGCGGGCTGGCTGGGCGGAATGTCGTTCCATGCAGCCAGCCAGGTGTCATTCAGGATCTCTTCGGTGTCCTCCGGGCAGCCCAGGATATTGTTTGCCACAGCGGTGCAGTAGGGGCCGTACTTGCCTGCGGTCTCGGTGACGGCCCGTTGATCCCGCCGGTTATAGAGCTCCAGAATGTACGTGTCCTCCATTCCCGTTCCTCCGTTTCTTTGAAAGGTCCTTTCACTATTATAGACGCCGAAGTGAAAGAAATGTTACGCAGGCGAATCAAATCGGCCCCTGCGACCATACGAGTCCGGATTTGTCGTGGTTTCACCGTATGGCCTGCCAGGCTGCGATCAGGCGGTCCTGGCTCCAGCTTGCGTTGGCCGGGCTGGTGGAAGGAAGCACGAGCGCAGGGCGGTTCGTTACAGGCTCTGTGTATCTGTGATAGAGCTTTGCAGCGGTCTGACCGTTGACAAAGATCTCCCGGATCTGAGCGGTATCCAGGATGGGACGCAGATCGTTGACGGCGACGTTGCGGATGGAGGCGTCAGAAGCGCCCCTGATCTCACAGGACGCGATCACGTCCCAGAGCGCAACGCCATGACGCAGCAGGAAGGCCCTGCGCTCAGCCACCGTTACGGGAACGTCGTCCTCAAAAACGGCGGCCGTCACCCGCCAGAAGCGGTTTTGGGGATGGCCATAGAAAAAGCCCTGCTCCCGGGACTTCACCGAGGGGAAGGAACCGAGGATCAGAATGCGGGAATTCCCGTCATAGACGGGCGGAATGGGATGGATCAGCATAGCGGCCTCCGAAATGAAAAACGCACGCTGCGGCGTGCGTTTTCTGGAGCGGATAAAGGGAGTCGAACCCTCCTGTTCAGCTTGGGAAGCTGACGTTCTACCGATGAACTATATCCGCAGGTCTGTTGTGAAATATATTATAACAGACCAAAAGCAATTTTTCAATAGAAAATTGCAGGTTTTTTATTTTTTCTTTTTGGGGGTGAAAACCGGTTCACGACTCACAGCAGAGCCAGCATAATCAGGAACCCCGCCGCGGGCAGCGCAAATACCAGGTTTTTCCTGACCTCGAAGCCCCGGCGCAGGAAATGGACGCCAAAGACCAGGCTGGCCAGGGGAATCGGCAGCAGGAGCAGGGGCTGCCAGGCGCCCCGGGTTTGCATCCCGCCCTGCCCGTTCGCCAGGGATAGGATCCAAAGCCCCGCCGGTACAGACGCCATGCAGAGCAGGACCAACAGGAAGGAAGCTGCGCGGATCTCATTCTCCGGGGACAAGCCTCGATCCAGCACCTTCCCGACGCCGAAGCAGGCCTTGATCGCAGGATTCCCCTCTGCAAGCTCCCGGTCCACCGCGTAAGTCAAACCGTCCTGGGTGAACAGATAAAGGCTTCCGCACACCGCGCAGCTCCGGGTGCACTCCGGACGCAGCAGAACGGAGCTGACCATGGCGCCGTCCCTGTGGATCTCAGCGTAGAGCCCTCCGTCCCGCAGGCAGTAGCGATAGCGCTTTTCCTTCAGCTGCGCAAGATCACGGGGGATCCTCCTCAGCTCCCGATACAGGAAAAACAGAAGGACTGCCGCAAAGACCGCACCCAAGGCCAGCGCCATCTCCGCACGCTTCTCCGCCGGCGCGCCGGCAGCCCCCAAGAGCGCGCCGAACAGAAAAGCAAGGATCAACAGGATGCCGCCCCGCCGGAACACGCGGCGGCGGCTGTGGCGCCTCAGCAGTTCAAGGGTTTCAGGGGTATGGACAAACAGGATGGCTTCCTCTCGCGGAGCCGGGTCTCCGCTCGTCACGACAGCGTCATTCTCCCGATCCAGGAGGGCATCCATGGAAATGCCGAAGATCTCCCGCAGGCGGAGCAGATTGTCCACTGTGGGCATCGTCTGGTCTGTTTCCCAAAGGCTCACGGTCTGACGGCTCACCAGCAGACGTTTTCCGAGCTCCTCCTGCGAAAGGCCCGCCCGCCGCCGACACTCCAGAAGCTTTTCTCCAAGGGTCATTGAGCTCCCTCCTTCCGGAATGATTTTATCGGATCATTGCCTGTTTTGCAAGCAAATCCCGCTTGATTCCTGTCAAGCGGGACTTGCGGCGCGAGATTTCACAAGAATTTACTGTCTGACAGGCGCGAGGCCGCCGTCCTCCGGACAGCTCTTCCCCAAGGGAAAGAGCTATATCCGCCTGCGGTAGAGACGGGCCAGGCCGCCCTCAGGTCTCGCGGAAGGCCTTGGCGATGTTGATGCCCGTCTGGTACATGGTTTTGACGCACATGTCGAAGCTGATGGACTGGGTCTCGTAGAGGAAGTAGGCCAGGTTCAGGCAGTTCATGGCCCGCATGGCCGCCACGGCGTTGCGCTCGATGCAGGGGATCTGCACCAGGCCGCAGATGGGGTCGCAGGTCAGGCCCAGGTGGTGCTCCAGGGCTATTTCAGCGGCGAACTCGATCTGGTCCAGGTTCATATCGCAGAGCTCCGCCAGGGCCGCGGAGGCCATGGAGCAGGCCGCGCCGATCTCCGCCTGACAGCCGCACTCGGCTCCGGAGACGGAGGCGTTATGCTTGATGAGATTGCCGATGATGCCGCCCACGGCCAGGGCGTGGAGGATCTTCTCGTCGGAGAAGCCATGGTCCTCCTGCATATAGCGCAGGACCGCGGGCAGGACGCCGCAGCTGCCGCAGGTGGGGGCGGTGACGATGGTACCGTTATCGGCGTTCTGCTCGGAGACGGCGAAGGCGTAGGCGCAGATCACGCGGGTCTCCTTGATCTGGACCATCTGGTTCTTGGTCGCCTGCTCATAGAGCAGCTTCGCCTTCCGCTCCAGCTGCAGGCCGCCGGGCAGGATGCCCTCCGCGTGGAGTCCGTCCGCGATGGCCCAGCGCATGGCCTTCCATACCTTGGCAAGGTAGGTCCAGATCTCCGGCCCTTCGGTCATCTCCACATATTCCCAGATCCGGACCTTGCGCCACTGGCAGAAGCGGATGACCTCCGCCAGGGAGTTCTCGGGATAGATCTCCTCCTCGTCCTTGCCGGGAGCCCGTCCCTCGATCACGATGTCACCGCCGCCCACAGACTGAACCCGCATCCGGGGGCTTTCGACGCCGTTTTCCACAGCGAAAAAGTCCAGGGTGTTGGGATGGGGCAGGTCGGGGGGATCCTGCTGAGAAAAGACGATCTCGGTGGGCGTGGGTCCCAGGACCTCCCGCAGCACCCGGTCGGTGCCGTGGCCAACGCCGGTCTTCGCCAGAGAATCATAGAGTACCACCCGATAGCGCTCCGCGTCGGGGTGCTCCTCCTTGAAGATCCGCGCCGCCCGCTCCGGCCCCATGGTATGGGACGAGGACGGACCCTTGCCGATCTTGTAGATATCACGAATGGAACGCATGGTCGCAGCCTCCCTCTGTAGGGACAAGCATTGCTTGTCCGCCGTCTCCCCAGGTACTGAGGAGTTGAGAATTGAGAACTAAGAATTGCGAATTGTCGGTGTCGTTCAAATTGCCATTTGAACGACGGAAAACGATGCTTATTCTACCTTAATTATAGCATTTGACAGTCGGAAATCAATAGGAAAGTTGCTTGCGTACAGGATAATTATATGGTAAAATATACAAGCAAAGGACCCTGTCCCCCGCCCCATTTGATTCCCGTTTTTACAGATGGCGATCTGCAAAACACCACAATTCTCAATTCTCCATTCTCAATTCTCAATTCACAGAGGTATGCGTAATGAAGTTTATCCATATCGCCGACCTGCACCTGGGCAAATCCCTCCACGGCGTCAACCTGCTGGAATCCGGGGATCAGCCCCACTGGGTTGATCGCTTTCTTGCTCTTGCAGAATCTGTCCTGCCGGACGCGGTGCTGATCGCGGGGGACGTCTATGACCGGGGAGCGCCGGCAGCGGGGGCGGTGGCGCTGCTGAGCCGTCTGCTCACTGGCTTGGCGGAGCTGGAAATTCCGGTGCTGCTGATTCCCGGCAACCACGACTCCCCCCAGCGCCTGGCCTTCGGACGGGAGCTGCTGGCCCGGGAGCGCCTGCACATCGCCCCGCCGTTGGTGTCCCCCGGACTGCTGCGCCGGGTGACGCTGACGGACGAATATGGGCCGGTGGATTTCTGGCTCATGCCCTATCTCTTCCCCGCTCTGGCCTCCGAGGCTCTGGGGGTGGAGCTGCGGGACTATGACACGGCAGTCCGGGCTCTGCTGGCAGCTCAGCCCATTGACGAGTCTCGTCGGAACGTACTGATCGCCCACCAAAATGTGACCGTCGGCGGAGCCGAGGGTGAACGCGGCGGCTCCGAGACCATGGTAGGCGGCGTGGGCCAGGTGGACTTCACAGCCTTCAACGCCTTTGATTACACCGCCCTGGGCCACATTCACGCGGGCTATCCCGTGGGACGAGCTGAGGTCCGCTACGCCGGTCCTCCCCTTTGCTACCACTTCAACGAGACCCGGCAGGCGGCCAAGGCACCTCTGCTGGTGGAGCTGGGTCCGAAAGGGGCCCCGGTCCGGACCGGGCCGCTGCCCATCGAGCCCCTGCATCGCCTGCGGGCCATGGAGGGCAGATACGACGAAATCCGTGCGGAGCTGGCAACTGCAGCGCCCCAGGCAGCGGGGGACTATCTCAGTGTGACCCTGACTGACCAGAGGGTGACGCCGGAGCTGGCAGAGGAGCTGCGGAGTCTCTGCGAGGCCCGGGGCTGCCTCTTGATGGAGCTGAGCTCCTCCTGGCAGGAGGCTCGGAGCGAGGGGACGCTGAGCGCGGCCGCCCTCCGGGAAAAAGGGCTGGCGGAGCTCTTCGCGGATTTCTATGCCCAGCGAAACGCAGGCGCCGAACCGGAACAGGCGGAGCTGCACCTGCTGCAGAGCGCCGCCGAGCTGGCCGAGCATGCGGACTACCGAAATGAACCCACGGCAGAGCAGATCTCCCGGCTGGTGAACGCTGCCGTAACGGCGCACAGTGAGCGCCGCATCGGTAACGCTGCGGAACATGGCGCGCAATGTGGGCCGCTGGCGGGTGATCGCGCACCGAAAAAGGAGGGGGCGACGTGAAACCTCTAAGACTGGAATTAACGGCCTTCGGCTCCTACGCGGAACCTACCGTCGTTCCCTTTGACGAGCTGGAGCAGGGCCTCTATCTGGTCACCGGCGATACCGGCGCGGGCAAGACCACGATCTTTGACGCCATTGTCTTCGCCCTCTACGGCAAGGCCAGCGGCAAGGACCGCTCGCCGGAAATGATGCACTGCGATCTGACGGACAAGTCGGTGGATACCGTCGTGAGCCTGCGCTTCTCCCAAAATGACCGCGTCTGTACCGTCACCCGGAGCATCCATTTCCCCAGGAAACGGGGCGTCGAGGGCGGTTTCGGGGCGCCGGACATCCAGGCCGTTCTGACCGGCGAGGGTCTGACGCCGGTGGAAGGCGCCTCCCGCGTCAGCGCCGCCTGCGAGAGCCTGCTGGGTCTCAACGCGGAGCAATTCCGCAAAATCGTGATGCTGGCGCAGGGAGAGTTCCGGGATTTTCTGAAGGCCGACAGCGAGAAGAAAACCGAGATCCTGGGCAAGCTTTTTGACAGCTCCGCCTATGTCTGGTATCAAAGGCTGCTGGAGGGCGCCTGGAAAAAGCTGGAGCAGGAGCGGCTGGGAGAACGGGAGCGGCTGCGGCTGCTGCTGGAAAACAATCTGCGCCTGCCCGAGGACGCGGACCCTGCCCGCTTCCTTCCGGGAGAGCCCGCGCTGCTGGAGAACCTGGATCAACTGCTGACGGAGGGTCGGCGCCGCGGCGACGAGCTGAAGCTGAAGCTCTCTGAGGCGGAAAGCAGTCGGGACGCCCTGCTGATTCAAAAGACCGCCGGCAAGACAACGAACGCCGCCTTGGACAGGCTCGAGCACTGCGAGGCCCGCGCCGCCGTCCTGGAAGGCCAGGCCCCGGCCATGGACCAGCGACGGGCTCTGCTGGAACGGGCGGAGCCCGCCCTGCACCGGGTCATGCCCGCCATTCGGGAAGCGGAGCGCAGCATCCGGGAGCGGGACGCCGCCCGGGATGCTCTGGACCAGCTTCTGCGCAGGAGCGACGAGCGGGAAAAGGCCTACCGTCAGGCCCAGGAAAGCCGGACCGGAGACGAGGCTCTGGCCCGGCGAAAGGAAGAGATCACCGGTCTGCTGGCGGAAACCCGAAAGCAGCTGGAGCTCTTTTCCGCGCTGAAGCAGGCGGAGGAGGCGCGGGTCCGGGCCCAGGTCGGACGGGAGGCCTGTCTCGCACGCCAAAACCTTGTCTCCCGGGACATTGCCGACAAAGAGGCGACGCGCAGATCCGTGTCAGAACGCCTGGACGCCCTTCGGGACGCAGATCGTCTGGCGGCGGAGGCTCTGCAGGAGGCGGAGAACGCCGGTCGGATCTATACCGCCATCGCCGGCGTCGGCGGCATCCGGGAACGTGTCCGGGAACTGACAGAGCGGGAGAAGGCCCTGACGGCCAACGACACAGCCTTCCAGTCCTTCACCGAGAGGGTCCTGGAGGCAAAAGAACGCTATGATCTCCTTTACAGTCGTTTCCTCTCCGGGCAGGCCGGCCTGTTGGCTACGGAGCTTCGTCAGAATGTGGAGGCCTCCGGCTTCGGTCTCTGCCCCGTCTGCGGCAGCAGACTGGACCGGAGCGGGCTTTGCCATCTGGCGCCGGAGAACGCGGAGACCCCGAGCCAGGAGGCCGTGGACACCGCAAAGGCGACGGCTGAAGGCTTGGAGCAGGAGCGTCAGAAAAAGAAGGAACAGCTGGACCGGGCCCACAATCAGCAGCTTGCCAAACGGGACATGCTGCTGCATACAGCGACGGAGCTCATACCCGGCTGTGACAGCTGGGAAGCCCTCCTGGCTCCCGGTTACCTGCCCCGGATCGAGGAACAGGCCCGTCAACGCAGCGCCGCCGCCCGGGAGACTCTGCAGAAACGCCGGGAGCAGGTGGCGGAGCGGGACGCCCTTCGGGAGTCTTCCGCCGCCGCGGAGCAGACGCTGGACGCTCTGCGGGCCGCCCTGGAAACGCTCCGGGCGGAGATCTCTCAGCGGGAGCAGGCTTTCGGCGCCGCTGAGCAGGGCGCCGCCGTTCTGCGACAGCAGCTTCATTATAAGTCGGAGCAGGACGCAAAAGACGCGCTTTCGGCACTGCAGAGCGAAAACGCAAAGATCAGCAATCTCCTGACCGCCCACGAGTCCCACGAGCGCCAGTGCAAGGAGCGTCTGGATCAGGTCCAAGGCCAGCTGCGCAGCGCCCGACAGAGCCTGGAATCGCGGGAAGACGCCGTGGTGAGCGCCGCGCTGGGGCAGGAAAACGCTCTTCGAAATGCGGGTTTCTCCAGCCTCGAAGCCGTGCGGGAAGCTCTGGCTCCCTGCCGCGGCACGGATCCCGAGCGCTGGCTGCAGGCGGAACAGAAGACTCTTTCGGATTTCGAGCACGAACGCAAAGCCCTGTCTGAGACCCTGTCGGAGCTGCGGAAGCAGACCGCCGGGCAGCGTCGGGCGGACCTGGACTCTCTGGACGCCGCCTTCCAAAAAACGGACGCTGCCTGTCAGGCTCTGCGTCAGGATAGTCGGCGTCACAGCCAATGGCTGGAAAGCTGCAGTCAGGTGCGGGACCGGGTCGCGGAGCATCTGTCTGCCCTGCGCGCCACGGAAAGCGCCTGGACTCGTTTGAGCCGTCTCGGCGCTCTGGCGGCGGGCTCCACCGGACAGGGCGGCAAGCTGAGCTTTGAGCGCTATGTTATGGGCGCGGTCTTCCGGGAAATCCTCGACATGGCCAATCGCCGGCTGGATCTCATGAGCGGCGGCCGCTATCAGTTGGAGCACAAGACAGCCGCCAACCGGGCCAGCGCAAAAGCCGGACTGGAGATCGAGATTCTGGACCTGACCACCGGAAAGCGGCGTCCCTCCGCCAGTCTCTCCGGCGGCGAGGCCTTCTACACCTCCCTGGCTCTGGCCCTGGGCCTGTCCGATGTGGTCCAGAGCCATGCGGGCGGGATCCGGCTGGAAGCCCTGTTTATCGACGAGGGCTTCGGCAGCCTGGATGACGACATGCTGGACAACGCGCTGTCTGTCCTCAGCGATCTGACCCGCGGCGACCGGCTGGTCGGCATCATCTCCCACGTGGATAAATTGGGCGCCAGCATTCCCCAGAAGATCATCGTCAAAAACGGTCCCAAGGGAAGCAGCCTTCGGGTAGTGGTTTGATTTAAGGTCTTCGACCTCGTTCGTAGGGGCCGACGCCCACATCGGCCCTTTCCCCGGACGACACGGAGGGCCGATGTGGTCATCGGCCCCTTCAGCAATACTTTTACATCTTGCTTTCCCGCATCCGTTCCGCCCTCGCCAGGGCGTTCAGGGACAACTCTCCCGCCAACTTGAAGAGGGCGTCGGCCAGTACCGTCTCCGTCCTGCGTTCCGCTTCCGCAGCGACTTTTGTGTAAAACTCGGCGGTTTTCTCGTCGAGCAGGATCATGTATGGAACCATATCTTCCTCCCTCCATGAGGGTCGATCACAAAAAAGAGCGATCGGGGACCCGGCTCAGCGGGTCCCCGATTTATCCTATGCGGGGGCTTGACAGATGTGTTATAATATATGGGCAAATCAAGCCAGTCTGAAAGGAAGAAACGGAAATGGCAAAGGATAAGAAAATGGACAAAAAAGTGGAGCAGATCACCGATATGGAGGTGGATTTTGCCCAGTGGTTCACCGACGTGTGCAAGAAGGCGGAGCTGATCGACTACTCCTCCATCAAGGGCATGTTCATCTACCGGCCCTACGGCTACGCGATCTGGGAAAACATCCAGAGAATCATGGACGCCGAGTTCAAGAAGAACGGCGTTGAGAACGTCTATATGCCCATGCTGATCCCCGAGTCCCTGCTGCAGAAGGAAAAGGATCACGTGGAGGGCTTCGCCCCCGAGTGCGCCTGGGTCACCATGGGCGGCTCCGAGAAACTGGAGGAGCGCTACTGCGTGCGCCCCACCTCCGAGACGCTCTTCTGCGAGCACTTCAAAAACGTCATCCAGTCCCACCGGGATCTGCCCAAGCTCTATAACCAGTGGTGCTCCGTGCTCCGCTGGGAGAAGACCTCCCGCCCCTTCCTGCGCCATCGGGAATTCCTGTGGCAGGAGGGCCACACCATGCACGCCAGCGCCGAGGATGCCCAGGAGTTCACCATCCGGATGCTGAACGTCTACGCCGACTTCTGCGAGAAGGTGCTGGCCATGCCCGTCACCCGGGGCCAGAAGACCGACAAGGAGAAGTTCAACGGCGCCGAGGCCACCTACACCATCGAGTGCATGATGCACGACCGCAAGGCTCTGCAGGCCGGCACCTCCCACTTCTTCGGCGACGGCTTCGCCAAGGCCTTCGACATCACCTTCACCTCCAAGGACAATCAGCGTGTCAACCCCTTCCAGACCTCCTGGGGCGTGTCCACCCGTCTGATCGGTGGCATCATCATGACCCACGGCGACAACAACGGTCTGGTCCTGCCCCCGAAGATCGCCCCTGTTCAGGTCATCGTGGTCCCCGTGGCCCAGCACAAGCCCGGCGTCATTGAGGGCGCCGCCGCACTGATGGATCGCCTGCAGAAGGCCGGCGTGCGGGTGAAGATGGACGACTCCGACAACTCCCTGGGCTGGAAGTGCGCCGAGTACGAGATGAAGGGCGTGCCTCTGCGCCTGGAGATCGGCCCCCGGGACCTGGAAAACGGCCAGTGCGTCCTGGTCCGCCGGGACAACGGCGAGAAGACTGTCATCTCCGTGGACGAGCTGGAATCCAAGGCGGAAGAGCTGCTGCAGGCCGTCCACGACGGGCTGTTCGAGCGGGCCAAGAAAAATTTGGACGAGCACATCTACGAGGCCCACAGCCTGGCCGAGGCCAAGCAGCTCCAGGAGGAGCACGGCGGCTTCATCAAGACCATGTGGTGCGGCGACGAGGCCTGCGAGATCAAGATGAAGGAAGAGGCCGGGATGTCCTCCCGCTGCATGCCCTTTGCCCAGGAGCACATTGACGAGGTCTGCCCCGTCTGCGGCAGACCGGCTGTGAAGAGCATCCTTTGGGGCGTGGCGTATTAAGTGACAGGTGACAAGTGACAATGAAAACCCGGGGCGGCTCTGAACCGCTCCGGGTTTTCATATTCGGATTTGCTGAACCGCAGGGGCCGGTTCTCCCGGCCCGCCCATCCTATCGCAAATGGAGAATGTGGGACGGGGAACCCGTCCCCTACGGAGCTGCAAATCCCGATCTGCATTACCGCTCATAGTCGAACTCGAAATCGTAGATCGAGACCGTGTCTCCGTCCTGGATGCCCATTCCTTCGAGCTTGTCGAAGAGGCCGGACTTGCGGAGCTGGCGGTCAAAGTAGTTGCGGCTCTCGTAGTCCGCAAAATTGATATCGTTGATGAGGCGGGCCAGCCACGGACCGGAGACCACCCAAGTGTCTCCAAAATGCTCGATCTCCAGCTCGTCGGATTCACCGGCCTCAGCCAGGGGCTTCACATACTCGGGCTCGTATACCGTCACGGGCGGCAACTCCCGCAGCCTGCCGGCGATGGTGCGGACCAACTGCTTCGTGCCCTGGGTGGTGGCGGCGGAGATCTCATAAAGCTCCAGCCCCAGGCCCTCCACATGTGCGCGGAGCCGGGCCAGGTTGTCGCTGTCGGGGGCCAGGAGGTCCAGCTTGTTGGCGGCCACGATCATGGGCCGGGCGGCCAGCTCGGGGCTGTACTTCGCCAGCTCCCGGTTGATCTTCTCGAAATCCTCCACCGGGTCCCGGTCCTCGGAGCCGGAGACGTCCACCACGTGGACGATGAGGCGGCAGCGGTCGATGTGCCGCAGGAAGTCGTGGCCCAGGCCGGCTCCTTCGGCGGCGCCCTCAATGATGCCGGGGATGTCCGCCATGACGAAGGAGACGCCCTCCTCCACCCAGATGACGCCCAGATTGGGGTAGAGGGTGGTAAAGTGATAGTTGGCGATCTTCGGATGGGCGTTGGAGGTCACGGAGAGCAGAGTGGATTTGCCCACATTGGGGAAGCCCACCAGCCCCACGTCCGCCAGAAGCTTCAGCTCCAGGATCACCTCGTGCTCCTCCCCGGGCAGGCCCGCCTTGGCGAAGCGGGGGACCTGGCGGGTCGGCGTGGCGAAATGCTTGTTGCCCCAGCCGCCCCGGCCGCCCTTGCAGAGAACGTACTCGTCCAGCTCGGACATATCCTGGATCACCGCTCCGGTCTCGGCATCCTTGATGACGGTGCCCCGGGGGACCTTGATGATCAGATCCTCTCCCCGCTTGCCGGCCCGGCGGCCGCCCTCGCCGGGCATTCCCGCAGGCGCCTGGTACTTGCGCTTGTAGCGGAAGTCCATCAGGGTAGAGAGATTGTCGTCCACCTTTACCACCACGGAGCCGCCGTGTCCGCCGTCGCCGCCGTCGGGACCGCCCGCGGCCACATATTTTTCCCGATGGAACGCCACCGCGCCGTTGCCGCCGGCGCCGGCCTTCACAAAGATTTTTACTTTATCAACAAACATTTGCTTGCGCCTCCTTTGTCAGGGATACGCCAAAGGCCGGAACAGTTGCTGTTCCGGCCTTGTGACTGTTCTTACTGCTCTGCGTAGACGGAGCACATCTTGCGATCCTTGCCCATGCGCTCGAACTTGACCTTACCGTCAATGAGAGCAAACAGGGTGTCGTCGCTGCCGATCCCGACGTTGTGACCGGGATGGATGTGGGTGCCTCTCTGGCGGACCAAAATGTTGCCGGCCAGGACGAACTGACCGTCAGCCCGCTTCACGCCAAGCCGCTTGGACTCGGAATCACGGCCGTTCTTGGTGGAGCCGCCGCCCTTCTTGTGAGCGAAGAACTGTAAACCGATGTTCAGCATTTGTTACACCTCCATAACTTCGATATAATCAGGATTTTCATCCCGCAGCGTGCTGAGGGTGAGCATCATGCCATCCAGAATGGCCTGGACCGCATCTTCCTCCTCATAATGTGCGGGAAGCTTCAGGGTGACAGAGGCGGTGAAGTTCTCACTGTCCTCTTCGACCCTTGTTTTGGCGCAGACGCCCAATACGTCATTGAGCGTAGCCTCCACACAGCGCACAATCCCAGTGATTGCGGCGCAGACAATGTCTTCGCCGGGCTCTGCCTTTTCGCTGTGTCCGACGACGGAAAAACCGGTCCGCCGTCCGTCTTGACTGAAAAAGCTAACGTGTGTCATACTTACGCGTGGATCTTTTCAATCTTGACCTTGGTGTAGGGCTGTCTGTGGCCGCGGATGGACTTGCTGTCCTTCTTGGGACGGTACTTGAAGACGGTGACCTTCTTGGCCTTGCCGTTCTTCAGAACCTTGGCTTCGACGGAAGCGCCATCCACCACGGGAGTCCCGAAACGGGAATTCTCGCCGTCCACAATGGCCAGCACCTGATCGAAGGTGACAGTCTCGTCGGCGTTGACGTTCAGCTTCTCAATAAAGAGCTCGTCGCCCTCGCTGACGTTGTACTGCTTACCACCGGTAACAATAATCGCCTGCATTTGTTTCTCTACCTTTCTGTAGTCTCGCTCTGGGGGTGAGAGGACGCGCCTCTGCTTCAGACCCTTTCAATGCGGCCCATAAACTATAACACAGGACAAACGAAAAGTCAAATCATTTTTTGCGTTTTTTATCAAATTTTTTCGTATTTTTCCAGGGTTTTACGCCTCGCCGCCGCGTTTCCACCAGAAACGGAAGACCCGGTCCTGAACGAATCCAAGCTTACGATAGAATTCCTGGTCGGAGAGCACATAGGCCTGTCTTGCGCCCAGAGCCCGAGCCCGACAGGCGGCCTCATAGAGCAGCGCCTTGGCCAGTCCCCGGCCCCGGTGCGCCGGGACGGTGCAGACCGGCTCCACATAGGCATAGTCCGTGTCCGGATGAAGCCACAGGCAGCAACAGGCTGCCAGGCTGCCGTCGGGAGAAACGGCGGCCAAGCCCAGCTGTTGGTTGAAGTGGGGGCGGAGCCGGGCCGCGACGGGCTCCTGCCGCTCGAATTCCGCCCGGTCAGAGCCGTGATCAAAGCCCTGCCAGAACAGCCAGGCCATTGCCTCCGCGTCCCGGATCGGATCCGGCTCCGTCAGGGTATATCCCACAGGCAGCGCCAAATGCTCGACGCGGTCCAGGGGTAGCCGCATCATTGGTTCCTTCTGTTCGACCGGAACAAAGCCCGCCGCCCGGGCCGCGTCGAGCGCTGGCCTGTCGGCTTCGCTTAGGGCGATCCCCAGGCCGTTTTCGTCCCGCAGGGCTTGCCAAGCGTAGTCCAGGATCTCCGGGTACAGCGCCTCGTATCCCGGCAGCGCCCCGCAGAAGGCTTCTCCAAAGTACATGTCATAGATGGCGGCCCCGACCACACGATCTCCATCCCACCACAGACCGATGGCGCCTTCTTCGGACTTGTTGAATTCCGGGTGTTCGTACATCCACTCGAAGCGGGCCCAGTTCCAGTTGATATGGGCGCCGCAGTCCCGGTTCAGGGCGATCAGAAAGCCGCAGACGGCTTCATAGTCTCCATCCCGGAAGCCTCTGAATTTCATACCTGCCCCTCCTCCAGCCGAGCTTCGAGCTCCCGCTCCGTGCAGAAGCCCTTCGATGCGCCGTTGTACCCGATTTTGACGCCCGCGAACACCACCGCCCGACGCAGGGCCGTCTCAGCGTCCATGCCCTTGGCATAGTAGTGCAGAAAGGCGGAAAAGAGGGCGTCGCCTGCGCCCACGGTGTTGACAACCGGTCCGGCGCTCCAGGCGGGTACGATCAGCGGCTCTCCCCTGCGGGCGTCCAGGAGCATGGCGCCTCTTTCCCCCATGCCGAGTACGATCACGCGATTGTGATAACGTCGGTACAGGCGTCGGAGGAAGTCCGCCGGGGCGCAGGGCAGGGCCTCGTCGCTGAGGAAAAGTATGTCCGCGCATTCCATAAAGTCCCGGTTGTAATCGTCCTCCACGCTGCCCAGCACGTGGACGTCCGTAGCTGTTACAACGCCCATTCGCCGGGCTTCCCGGATCAGGGCCCGGTTGAAGTTGATGTTGCAGAGGGCGGCAATGTCACAGCCTCGCAGTGTTTCCTCCAAGTCAGCGGGGTCCAGCTTTTGCTCCTGGATATCCTTCAGATCGCAGTAGATCTGCCGACGGCCTTGGGGCTCATAGAGCACCACGGAGACTGGCGTGCGGCGCAGGCCGGAAGAGATCCGCCCCGTGGGGATGGCGTCCTCCCGAAGCTGCTCCAGGATCCGCTTTCCCTCGGCGTCCCGGCCCAGATAGGAGACCAACTCCACCTGATCGCCCAGGGTCGCGAGGGCCTTGGCCAGATTGTAGCCCACACCGGAGACGGCCGAATCCACGCCGAAAAACGGATAATCGATGGGATAGTATTGGATCGGAAAGCCTCTGACCGCCGCCGTGGTCTCCACGTTCAGCAGGCCGGATACCAGGATTCTTGTACGCTTATCGTGTTCCTTCATCATCATCACCGATTCTATCATAAACCAGAGTCCTCTTGCTGTCAAGTCAATGTATAATCGACCGCCGGAGCAAGTCCCGTTTGTTCACAATTCATTCATATTTCGTTTTGATTTCGTTCAGAAATCAGCGCTATAATGGCATTTAACAAAATCATCCAACGGAGGCGATCACATGGGACAGGCCGCGGAGCGCTGTTATCGGATCATCAAGGGCACGCTCGATCTGTTCTATCGAAAATACAGCATCGAGGGATTGGAACGCCTTCCTTCGGAAGCTGTGATTCTTGTGGGCAATCACAGCCAGGTCCACGGTCCGTTGGTGGGCGAGCTGCGTCTTCCCTTCCCACGCAAGACCTGGTGCGCTTCGGAGATGATGGAGCGGGACAAAGTGGCGGAATATGCCTTCCGGGATTTCTGGTCCCAGAATCCCAAATGGACCCACCCCTTCTACAGGGCTCTGGCCCACGCCATCGTTCCCCTGTCGGTGCTCCTGTTCAATCACGCGGAGACCATCCCGGTCTACCGGGACAATCGGGTTCTTTCTACCTTCCGGACCACGGTCCAAACCCTGGAGGCCGGGACCAGCGTGCTGATCTTCCCGGAGCATGACGTACGCTTCAATCACATTCTGGACGATTTCCAGGACCATTTCATCGATCTTGCAAAGCTCTGTTACAAGCGCAGCGGCAAGGCCCTGGCCTTTGTGCCCATGTACATCTGTCCCGCCCTGGGTAAAGTCTGTTTCGGAGAGCCGGTTCGTTATGATCCGACAGCGCCTATGGACGCCGAGCGGGTCCGGATCAAGCAGGCTTTGGCGGAACGCATCACGGCGCTGGCAGACGCCCTGCCCCGGCATCGGGTGGTTCCCTACCGGCCCCAGCCGAAAAAGAACTGGCCCTATAATCGACCCAAGGAGGCGGAGAAAGCATGAGGAAGCCCGCGGTCGATTACAAACAGCTGCGCCTGTCCAACATTACCAGCCCCGAATATCGGCACGTCCTGCTGCTGGGCGGCTGGATCGTCTATTTCTCCCTCTATTTCCTGACGGAGAATCTGATTCCTTACGAGCGCTGCCATGTGATCCACAGCCGTCTGGACGAGCTGATCCCCTTCTGCGAGCTCTTTGTGGTTCCCTATCTGCTGTGGTTCTTCCTGGTGGCGGGTTCCCTGCTGTATCTGCTGCTCTACGACATTCCGGCTTTCCGGAAGCTCTGCATCTACATCATGATCACCCAGGCAGGCGCCATGCTGGTCTACATCCTCTGGCCCAATATCCAGCTGCTGCGGCCCGAGACCATGCCCCGGAACAACTTTTTCACCTGGGTGCTGTCCTTTGTCTATTCCTTCGATACCCCCACCGGGGTCCTGCCGTCCCTCCATGCAGCCTACTCCATCGCCATCCTGTCGGTCTTCGAGCACCGAAAGAATACCGCGCTATGGTGGCGGATTCTGCTGCCGATCTTCGTGGCAACCATCATCGCGGCGACCTTTCTCGTCAAGCAGCACTCCGTTCTGGACGCACTGGCGGCGATCCCGCTGTGCCTGATCGGGGAAGCGCTGATCTATTGGTTCAAGCTGCTTAAGTAAACGAAAAAACGAAAAAGAGGCGTTCGAGCCTCTTTTTCGTTTTTCGTTTTCTCGATTATTTCGCGTGCTTCTCGAACCAGTCGGTGATCTCTTTGAGTCGGCGCTGGCGGTGCTTGGGCTTGCCGGAGCGGGAGAGCTCATGGGTCTCGCCGTGGAAGAGGCAGAGCCTGGCCTCCACGCCGCGGTCCACCAGGGCGGCGTACATCTGGATGCCCTCCGCCATGGGGCAGCGGTAGTCCTGGTCGGAGTGGATAAAGAGGGTGGGCGTTTTCACGTTCTTCGCGTATTTCAGCGGAGACTGTTCCCAAAGCTTTTCGGGGGTCTCGTAGATGTCCCCGTCGGTCTGGTCTCCGGCAAAGTAGAAGCCGATATCCGACATGCCGTAGAAGCCCAGCCAGTTGGCGATGGAGCGCTGGGAGGCGGCGCAGCAGAAACGGTCCGTGTGTCCGATGATCCAGTTGGTCATGAAGCCGCCGTAGCTGCCGCCGGTCTCGCAGAGCCGATCCTTGTCGATCTGGGGGTATTTCTCCAGCACCGCGTCGGTGAAGTCCATGAGGTTCTGATAGTCTGTATCACCGTAATGGCCGCGGATGTCCATGAACTTGTTGTCCCGGCCGTCGCTGCCCATGGGATTGCAGAAGAAGACGAAGTAGCCCATCGACGCCCAGAGCTGCATCTCGTGGTAGAAGACGGGCCCGTAGACGGTCTTGGGGCCGCCGTGGACGTCCAGGACAGCGGGATATTTCTTCGCCGGGTCGAAGTCCCTGGGCCTGAGGACCCAGCCGCCGATCTCCCAGCCCCGGCTCTGTATGGTGATGGGCTCGGGCTTTGCCACGTAGCGTCCCTCCAAGGCATCGTCGTTAAAGTGGGATACCCGGGTCAGTTTCGTATCGCCCAGCTTCGCGGCGTAGAGCTCCTGGGGCCGCATATCGTAGAGGCCCACGCAGAGCAGCTGCCCATTCGCCACGTCGAAGCAGTCCATGGCGCCCTCGCCGGAAAAGACCGCTTCATCCGTGCCATCGGGGCGGAGCAGGTGGAGCACGGCGTTCCCCTCCCGGGTCGCCAGGTGATAAATACCCTCCGGAGCCCCCACGGCCTGACGGCCTCCGCCCAGGCGACAGTCGGAGCCCACGGAATTGTACATGTTGTACTCCTCCTGCCGCAGCAGCTCGATGCTTCCGACAGCGGGATTCACGATGTAGACCCAGGCGTTTTCATTGATGCCATGGCGCAGGGCTTCGGTGCCCAGAAGATAGACCCTGTCCCCCGCGACCTCCATGGCGTGTGCGGAAAGTCCGGGATGCTCCAGCACCTCCCGGCGCGCCCCGGTCCTCCAGTTGACGGCACGAAGGCGGAAGCCGCGGATCGGACGCTTGGCGGTCCAGCTGTGATAGGCCAGCAGAACCTCATCCTTCAGGACCGTCATGCTGCAAAGGTCCTCCGGAGCCTCCATCAGAGGGGTAATCTCCATGGGCTCCCGCCGGACCAGATAGGCCAGCCTGCGTCTGCCGTTGACGACGCCCGCGCCGTTGGACCAGAAGGGCAGCTCGGTGAAGACCTCATAGTCCTTGTCCTCGTCCTTCTGCTTGCGGTAGGTCTTTTTCTCCTCCTCGGAGGCGGCGTAGAGCAGAGGCGCGTCCTTGTCCACCGCGGCGGTGACCAGAAAGCAGCCCTCGTCCAGCAGGCGGATGGACTGGACAGCAAAGGGCAGGGTCATGAAGGGCAGGGCCTCGCCGCCCTCCAGATCGAGGACGTAGTAAGCGGTAAAGGGCTCCTTGGCCTCGCTGCGTTTCTTTTCCTTTGCCGAGCGCACCGCCGGGAAGATCAGCCGGTGATCATCCAGCCAGAGGAAGCTTCCCTCCTTGCCCAGATCCGTGAGCTGACGCAGGCCGCCGTTCTCATAGAGCCACAGGCGGCGCTCGTAGTCGTTCTCCTCCTCGTTGGAGTTGGCGACGACAAAAGCGGCGTGCTCCCCGTCAGGAGAAAAACGAACGCCAGAGAGGAATTTGTATTGTAAAAGGTCACCTTGTGTAATCGGTTCCATACGATTCTCCTTTTCAGAAAACAATTATCTTTCCCGTCACGCCGTAGGGGGCTGCCACGGGCGGGCGGACACGATGACCGCCCCTACCTGGGGAGACGGCGGGCAGATTGCCCGCGCTGCATTCTATCTTTTACTTTTTACTTCTCACTGAATGTAACCAACCAGGACTTTGAGGGTGTTTTCGACCCCGTCCTTGTGGCTGCGCTCGTAGCCGTGGGAGGCGTAGACGCCGGGTCCGATGAGACCGTGGCGCAGATCCCAGCCGGCACCCAGAGTGGCCTCCACGTCGGAACCGTAATGGGGATAGACGTCCACCGCGTAGTCCGCCTTCTCAGCCTTGGCGGCGGCGATCAGCTTCTTGACGATCTCATAGCTGTAGGGACCGCCGCTGTCCTTGGCGCAGATAGAGACCTGATGCTCGGTGCACTGCAGGCCGCTGCCCACGCAGCCCATATCCACGGAGATGGCCTCCGTAACGCCGGCGGGCACGGAGCCTGCGCCGCCGTGACCCACCTCCTCGTAGACGGTGAAGTGGAGGTATATCCTGCGGGCGGGTCGCAGGCCCTCGTCCTTCAGATACTTCGCCAGGGCGATCAGAATGCCCGCAGAGAGCTTGTCGTCCAGGAAGCGGCTCTTGATATACCCCTTCTCCGTGACCTTGGTACGGGGATCAAAGCAGACCACGTCGCCCACGCCGATGCCCAGCGCCTTCAGTTCGTCGACGGAGCCGACGGGCTCATCCAGGACGATCTCCGTATTGTCATAGTCCGGCACGGTCTTGCGCAGCTCGCCGTTGACGTGGGTGGAGGCGTTGCAGATCTGCAGGGTGCCTTCGTAGATTCCGTCAAATTTGGTGACAACCCGGACGTTTTCGGTGTTCACCATCACAGCGGGCAGTCCCCCCAGGGGGACGACGCGGAGTCGGCCGCTGCCCTTCAGCTCCGCCACCATAGCTCCCAGGGTGTCACAGTGGGCTTCCAGCAGCAGACCGTTTTCGGCGTCGGCGCCGCCCAGGTCCACCAGGACGCCGCCCTTGACGGTATGGACCGCCTCACAGCCCAGCTCCCGGAAAACATTCAGCAGATGCTCCTCCGCGGCGGCGGTGTAGCCGGTGGGGCTGTCGATGGCCAGCAGCGCCGCGGCCTGCGCAACAGCGTAATCGGTATAGCGTTTGGGATCGTTCATGGTTCGCGCTCCTTTGCATTGTAATATAGTAACAGTATAGCACATCCTTTGATTTTTGGCAACAGGCAAGCGGCGCAGAGAAATTGGGAAATGTCAAAATAACCAAAAAACAGAATAGCAATTTGTCCAATAAATCCAAAAGGAAACCGTTGCATTCTGTCCGAAAAATCAGTATAATAGAAATGGAATAATATACGTTATCTATACAAGGAACGTCTCGCGGCGTTCCGGAAGCACGGAGGACTGATAAATGGACGAACATGTAAGACAGATGGTGGAATCCTTCCACCGGGGCGACAACATCCGCGCCTATGAGCTGTTGGGCTGCCATCCCGAGAACCGGGACGGCGAGGAGGGCTTCGTTTTCCGCGTCTGGGCGCCCAATGCCCGCTATGTCAGCGTCATCGGCGATTTCAACTTCTGGAACAAGGGTGATCTGCCGATGAACAAGATCTCCCACGGCATCTGGGAGGTCTTCTCCAAATGGGCCCGGGTGGGCTGCTCCTACAAGTATTTCGTAGTGGGCGCCGACGGCCGCGAGGTGGATAAAACCGACCCCTACGGCTTCCGCACCACCTACCGGCCCGACAACTGCTCCGTCATCTGCGATCTGACCAAGCACAAGTGGCATGACGGCCTCTGGCGGGCCAACCAGAATCGGATGAACATCCTCAAGCGGCCTCTCAACATCTACGAGATGCACTTCGGCTCCTGGCGCCGCAAGGAGGGCAATGTCCCCTACGGCTATTCCGAGCTGGCGGACCAGCTGATCCCCTACATCAAGGAGATGGGCTACACCCATGTGGAGCTCATGCCCATCACCGAGTACCCCTACGATCCCTCCTGGGGTTATCAGGTGACCGGCTACTTCTCCCCCACCTCCCGCTACGGCGAGCCCTATCTGCTGATGGAGCTCATCGACAAGCTGCACCAGGCGGGCATCGGCGTCATCCTCGACTGGGTCCCCGCCCACTTCCCCAAGGACATCAGCGGCCTGTTTGAGTTTGACGGCTCCTGCTGCTATGAGCTCTCCGACCCCATGATGAACGAGCATCCGGACTGGACCACCCGGATCTACGACTACGGCAAGCCCGAGGTGGCCTCCTTCCTGATTTCCAGCGCCATCTTCTGGATGGAGAAGTACCACATCGACGGCATCCGTGTGGACGCCGTGGCATCCATGCTCTACCTGGACTACAACCGCCCCAATTACCGGCCCAACAAATACGGCGGCCGGGAGAATCTTGAGGCCATCAACTTCTTGCGGAAGCTCAACGAGGCTGCCTTCTCCGTAAAGCATCAGCCCATCATGGTGGCAGAGGAATCCACCGCCTTCCCCCTCATCACCAAGCCCACCTCCGACGGCGGCCTGGGCTTCCTCTTCAAGTGGAACATGGGCTGGATGAACGACAATCTGCGCTACATGAGCCAGGATCCCATCTACCGCAAGTACTCCCACGAAAGTCTGACCTTCTCCATGACTTATGCCTATTCGGAGAACTACATTCTGCCATTGAGCCATGATGAGGTGGTCCATGGCAAGTGCTCTCTGATCCAGAAGATGCCCGGCTACTACGTGGACAAGTTTGCAAACCTGCGGACCTTCTACGGCTGGCAGATCGGTCATCCCGGCAAGAAGCTGAACTTCATGGGCAACGAGTTCGCCCAGTTCATCGAGTGGAACGAGAACCAGGGTCTGGACTGGATGCTGCTGGACTATGAGAGCCATCGTCAGATGCGGGACTTTGTCAGGGACCTCAACCACCTGTATCTCAACACCCCCGCCTTCTGGCAGAACGACCAGAGCTGGGAGGGCTTCCAGTGGATCTCCTGCGACGACCGGGACAACTCCGTCATCGCCTTCCGCCGCATCGACGAGAAGGGACATGAGATTATCGGCATCTGCAATTTCTGTCCCGTCAGACGGGAGCACTACCGGATCGGCCTGCCCAAGGCCGGCGCCTACGAGCTGGTTTTGAACTCCGATGAAAAGAAATACGGCGGCTGGGGCACGGAGCTGCCCGCGGTGGTCGCCGAGGAAAGCCCCTGGGGCAACCTTCAGTACTCCGGCGAGTTCACCCTGCCTCCCCTGAGCGTGCTCTATTATATCCCCGCGAAGCATTCCCGTAAAAAAGTAAAATCAGAATAACATAAAAAGGAGACCCGAACATCATGAACTTCCAGAAAAAGCGCTGCGTCGCCATGCTGCTGGCCGGTGGCCAGGGCACCCGCCTCTACGTCTTGACGGAGAACACCGCCAAGCCTGCCGTCCCCTTCGGCGGCAAGTATCGCATCATCGACTTTCCCCTGTCCAACTGTGTGAATTCCGGCATCGACACCGTCGGCATTCTGACGCAGTACCAGCCCCTGGAGCTCAATGAATACATTGGCAACGGCCAGCCCTGGGGTCTGAACCGTTCCCACGGCGGCGTCCAGGTCCTGCCCCCCTATGCCCGCTCCAAGAAGTCCGAGTGGTACAAGGGCACCGCCAACGCCATCTATCAGAACATCAAATTCATTGAGCGCTATGATCCCGACAATGTGCTGATTCTCTCCGGCGACCACATTTACCGCATGGACTACGCCAAGATGATCAAGTACCACGAGGAGCATGACGCCGACATCACCATCGCCGTCCGGAAGGTCCCCATGGAGGAAGCCTCCCGCTTCGGCATCATGAACACCAACCCCGACGGCTCCATCTACGAGTTCGAGGAGAAGCCCAAGCAGCCCAAATCCAACAACGCTTCCATGGGCATTTACGTCTTCAAGTGGAGCATTCTCAAGAAGTTCCTGATTGAGGACGAGGAGGATCCCAAGTCCGAAAACGACTTCGGCAAGAACATCATCCCCGCCATTTTGAACGCAGGGCACAAGCTCTTCGCCTACGACTTTGAGGGCTATTGGAAGGACGTGGGCACCATCAGCTCCCTCTGGGAGGCCAACATGGAGCTGCTGGGCACCGATCCCGAGTTCAATCTCTATGGCGACGGCACCGCCCCCATCTTCGCCCGGAATTATGCCCTGCCCTCCTCTTATATCGACACCGGCTCCAAGAACATCGACAGTCTGATCGCTGAGGGCTGCGAGATTTACGGGTCTATCCGGCACAGCGTGATCTCCACCGGCTGCAAAGTAGGCAAGGACGCCCTCATTGAGGACGCCGTCATTATGCCCAACACCATCATCGAGCCCGGCGTCATCATCCGCAACGCCATCATCGGCGAGGGCTGCACCGTCCGCAGCGGCGCCGTGATCGGCGGCGCCTTCCGCAAGGGCGACAAGCGTCAGATCTCCGTGGTGGGCAAGGATCACGTCATCGAGGTCAATCAAGTCGTCAAGCCCGGCGAAGTCATCTGAGGCAGGAGGTAACGAACAATGAAAAACGTAATGGGTCTTGTTTTCGCCAATATCTACGACAGCTCCCTGGGCCAGCTCACCAATAAGCGCACTCAGGCCTCCCTTCCCTACGGCGGACGTTACCGCCAGATCGACTTCACCCTGTCCAACATGGCCAACGCCGGCATCCGCCACATCGGCATCGTCACCCAGTATAACTTCCAGAGCCTGATGAACCACATCGGCTCCGGCGAGGAATGGGATCTGGAGCTGGAGGAGGGCGGTCTGGAGTTCATCACGCCCTATTCCATGGGCGCCACCAACACCTTCCGTGGCAAGCTGGAGGCCATTGCCGCCGCCAGCAGCAGCTATCTGGCCAAGGGCAAGGAGGAGTATATCATCCTGGCCGACGCCGCCGTGATCTGCGCCATCAACCTGGAGGAAGTCATGCAGGCCCACATTGCCTCCGGCAAGGATGTGACCGTGGTGTTCAAGAACGGCATTGCCAACGGCAAAAAGCAGCTGGATCTGGCGGTCCGGCTGGACAAGGACGGCGAGATCTCCGATATGGCCGTGGACTACGCCGCACCGGAGGACTACCTGGCGTCCATGGGCATGTTCATCATGCGCAAGGATCTGCTGCTGAGGTCCGCGGAGGAATGCGTCAGCCACAACCGCTACCGCTTCGAGCGGGAGTTCATCCTCCAGGATTGGGCTGACGGCCTGCTCTCCGTGGGCGCCTTCCTGTTCGACGAGGTGGCTCTGTTCAACGAGTCCACCGAGGAGTATTTCCGCAATAACCTGGCGATTATTGACAAGAACATCCGTCACAGCCTCTACCGCGAGGGCCTGACCATCTATACCAAGGTCCGGGATCAGGTGCCCTGCTACTACGGCGAGCACTCCGAGATCGACGACTGCATCGTGGCCGACGGCTGCGTGCTCCTGGGTTCTGCTGCGAACTCCGTTCTGTTCCGCGGCGTGCGGCTCTCCACCGGCGCGGTGGTCAAAAACTGCGTGGTGATGGCCAACTGCGAGATCGGCATCGGCGCGCAGCTGGAATACTGCATTCTGGACAAGGACGTCAAGATCAACGCCGGCGTCAAGCTGATCGGCACCATGGAGCATCCTGTGATCCTCAATCGGGGTGACGTTGTATGAGAATCGCCTTGATCGCCTCCGAGGCTGCCCCCTTCATCAAAACGGGCGGCCTTGGGGACGTGCTGCAGGCCCTGCCGGCAGAGCTCGCCCGGATCAAGGGCAACGAGGTCTCAATCTTCCTTCCCTACTATAAGAAAATCAAGTACAATCCAAAGCTGGACACTGAGCTGGTCAGCGCCTTTACCGTGAATCTGACCTGGCGGCAGCAGTACGTAGGACTCTATCGGCTCAAAAAAAGTCAGAAGCATTTGCAGGTCTATTTCCTGGACAACGAGTTTTACTTCTGCAGAGACGGGATCTACGGCTTCTACGACGACGGCGAGCGCTTCGCCTATTTCGCGAAGGCTGCCCTGGCTTCCATGTGCCGGATCGGCATGCGGCCGGAGGTCCTCCATTGCCATGACTGGCAGAGCGCCCTGGTGCCCATCTATCTGGAGGCGGAGTTCCGGGATCGTCTTCCCGAAGCCCGCACGGTCTTCACCATCCACAATGTGGAATATCAGGGCAAGGCCGGTCCCGAATTCTTCAATGAGGTTCTGGGGCTGGACGATCTCTGGCGGGGAGTGTGCACCTACGACGGCTGCATCAACTTCATGAAGGCCGCCGCGGTAAAGGCCAATCTGGTCACCACCGTTTCCGAGACCTATGCCACGGAGCTTCGCTATCCCTACTTTGCCCACGGCCTTTCCGGTATTCTCGGCTCCCGGGGCGAGCAGCTCCGGGGCATCACCAACGGAATCGACGTGAACGTCTACAACCCCGCCACGGACAAGGCTTTGGCAAAGAACTACAGCGCCGACAGCATCTCCGACAAGCTGGTCTGCAAACGGGCCCTGCAGAAGGAGCTGGGTCTGGCGGAGAGCGATGCGCCGATCCTTTCCATGGTAAGCCGCTTGGCCTCCCACAAGGGCATTGACATCCTCTGCTACATCCTCCGGCGTCTGCTGGAGCGGGATATTCAACTGGTTATTGTGGGCACCGGCGAGGCGAAGTATGAACATGTCCTCCAGTCCGTCGCCAGCGAATACCCCGACAAGTTCTCCATGAACCTGAAATTCGATTCTGCCCTGGCTTCCCGGGTCTACGCGGGCTCCGATATGTATCTGATGCCCTCCAAATCCGAGCCCTGTGGTCTGAGTCAGCTGATTGCCATGCACTATGGCACCGTGCCCATCGTCAATGCCACCGGCGGTCTGAAGGACACCGTCCTGCCCTACGACCCCTCCACCGGCGAGGGACGGGGCTATACCTTCCAGAGCTACAACGGCGACGATTTCCTGGGCGCCATCGACCGGGCGCTGGGGGATTATTACGGGGATCCCGAAGGCTGGAAGCGGCTGGCGAAGCACGATATGGAAGTCGACTTCTCCTGGAAGCAGCCGGCGCAAAAGTACATGGAGCTCTATATGAGCCTGTTCTGATCCTCAAACCGCCGGGGTGCTGCGTACAGAAATGTGCGCAGCACCCCGGTTTTTTTCTATCTGTTCTCCTGATCGCGGTTAAAAGTTGTTAGTTATTGTCTGCTCCCCCCGCCTCTGATTTCTTCTTCACCGGATAGCAGATCTCGGTCACGAACTCATCCGGATTCCGGGTCTCGTGCGGGCTGACGTGATAGATGTTGAACATCGGTTCCGCGGGTTCGTAACCGTTTGCCTCCATCCACGCAATGACCGCTGCATAGACGTCTGTGATTTGGGTGTAGCTGCCCTGGTAGGTGCAGCTGGCCACCGTCACCTCCGGCAAGCTGCGGAACTTCACGTGCTCCGTGTCGGGATAGCTCCCCTTGACGGTTTTCCAGGCCATCATTTCGACGTTTTCTTCCTTGTACTCGCCGTCGAGGTAGGTCACCGCGCACAGGCAGGGATCATCCTCCACGAGATTCATCCGGCAGGTTTCCTCCGCCATCCTGCCCCAGATCATGCCTTCGTCCTCATAGCGGGGTATGGTCATCCGGACAGTGGCGGCATAGCGCGCGGGGATCGTCTTGAGGGTAACGTTATAACTCATGTTTTCTTCCTTTCTCAGCCTTTTTCCGGCTGCGTCCAGAAGCGTCAGCTTATATGCGAGTTCCTTTGACAGGGCCTCCAGTTCTGCCCGCCGCACAGCAAAGAACTGCTCCAGCTTCTTCCGGTCATCGTAGACTTCCAGGATCCTGACGATATCCGCAAGAGAAAAGCCCATATCCTTCAGGGCGCCAATGCGGCCCGCGATCGGGAGCTGATCCTCTCTGTAATACCGATAATCCGTGAAGCGGTCTGTTTCTGCCGGTTTCAAAAGGCCGATCTCATCATAGTGGCGGAGCATTCTGACACTGAGTCTGGACAGTTTTGAAAATTCTCCGATTCTCAGCATGGCGGTACCTCCTGATGCTGCTTCGTTTTTGAGCTCATGTCCATTGTAATGCCTGCCACAGTGGGAGAGTCAAGGGTTTTTTAATTTTTTATCCAAAAATCTGACCGGGCAGCTTCAGCTTCTCCTTGGGCGGGAAGTCCTTGTCGAAGGTCTCCACGTCCGCGTCGTCCACGTAGTAGCCCTTCGGCGTCTGATACACGCCGGTGACGCCGCTCAGATAGCCGGGGATCAGCTCCCTGCAGAGGAAGAAGGAATCGTCTGCGCCTTCCGGCAGATCGTGGTAGCGGATGCCGAAGTTTCTGGCGTAGTCGAAGCCGCTTTTTCCGTAAAAGCCGATGTTTCCCTCGAACAAAACAGCGCCGAAGCCCATTTCAGTCGCTTTCTCCAGGGAGTGATCCAGCAGCTTTTTCCCGAAGCCGCGGCGTTTGAGTTCGGGGGTGATTCCAATCGGCCCCATGGTCAGCACCGGAATCACCCTGCCGTCGTCGGCCTCGATCACCGTTTTCATAAACATATTCTGTCCGATCAGTCGCCCGTCCAGCTCCATGACGAGATCCAGCTCCTTCACGAAGGCCGGATCGTTTCGCAGCACGTGAATCACATAATGCTCGCTGCAGCCGGGACGGTAGACGTTCCAGAACGCCTCCCGGACGAGGTTTTCAACCTCTCGGTATTCCTCTGGTTTTTCTGAACGAACGATTTCATTGCTGTTCATTTCAATCTCCCTATCCCTGATAAATCGCGGGCCCTCTTCTCCCATGATCCCCATGGGGCGAAAGCCGCATTTGGCCAGAACGCGCTGGGAGGCCGTATTTCCCGGGTCGGTCTCCGCCTCAACAGCCTGTACCTCCGGGTGCCGGAATGCCCATTCAAGCGCAAGCTTGACGGCCTCGGCCGCGTATCCTTGCCCTCGGAACGCTTCCAGGATCCCGTAGCCGATCTCCGGATTCCGGCCTGCCTCGATGCCCTTGAAGCACAGATCGCCGATCCGCGTTCCGTCCTGCTTCTCGATCATCCACATGGCGTACCAATCCCGCTCCTCCGGATGGGAGAGGCTGCCCTCCAGCATTTCCCTGTACGCTTTCCTCAGTTCCTCGTCCTGTTCGACGGCCAGAATGCGCTCCATTTGCTCCCTGCCTGCGGGATAGATTCGTATCCGGTTTTTCTCCATCAAATCAAATCCTTTCCTTTTCCAATCAGGAATCCCTTCACAACCAGGATGGCCAGGCAGAGGATCCCCGCATACGGTTGACGCGTCAGGATAAAGATCGCCGCACCCACGATCGACAGCACCATGCCTGTGACAAAGCGATGCCGATCCCAGACCGGACGATCCAGACGACTGATCAGCACGCCGCAAATCCCGTTCAATACCGTCAGTGCGATCACGGCGATAAACGACGCTTTGACCCACGGATTGACAGTTGTCAGTGAAAACAGCGCTGCCGAGCCCGGGCTGTCCGCTCCGTTTCCAAAAACAGGCAGGATCAGCAGCAAGGCTGACAGAATATCCAGCGTGCCGCAGATCCGCGCAAGGACCTTGTTCACGCAGGCTTTTTTCTCTTCATCTGCCGCGGAAATGATCTCCTCCGGGCAGATCAGTTCATCGATGGAAACAGCGAAATACCGGGATATCAGCTTCAGCGAGTCGAGGTTGGGATAGCCCCGTCCGGACTCCCATTTTGAAACAGCCGTCCTGGACACATACAACGCTTCCGCCAGCTCCTCCTGGGTCATCCCCTTGTTTTTTCGTAATTCCTGCAGTTTCTCATTGAATTCCATTGTTCCTCCTTTTGCCGTCCGCGAATTGGACGGCAGCGCGATAGAGCAAAAACAACCCGGCGCTCAGCAGAATGGAAGCGACGATATCCGTCGCCCAGTGCACTCCGGAAATCAGTCTTCCGACAACCATAAAAACCGAGAAAAGAAGGGCTGCCATGTTGATGAAGCGGCTGAGCTTTTCGTGTCTGCAGCGCCTGTCGATCTGGTAGCGCAGCGTCGGCATAACGCTCAGGACCAGGAGGGTCGTAGACGAGGGGTAGGATGCTTCCAGTCTGCCTTCGATCAGAATCGGTCGGTAGTTGACGGGGATCATTTCAAACATCAGGTATGCCGCTATCACAAGCACGTAGTACCCGCCCAGCAGCAAAAGCTCGGCGTCGACCCGCCGCAGGCTCCGCCGCCGGATGAGCTGCGACAGGCCCAATCCGCCGAAGCACAGGCAAATAAAGATCGGAACAAGACCGAGCCAGTCAGTTATCGTATAGATGCCCATGTGTACGCCGGTCAACCGATGGGCCCACAGGTTGAAGCTTGCTAAGCCGATTGCCGTCCCCTTTGGTCCTGCCGCCTGAACGTCGATCAGCCGGACCAGAAACGTCCAGAGCGAAAACGTCAGCAGGAGTCCGACCCCGAGCCGCAGGTCTCTTCTTTTATTATACTTCATGTTCCTTCCACCTTTCCGGTTTTCCTGTGCAGATCGTAGCACAGCATTGAAAACATGGAAAGAACCGCGTCGTCACATCCGTGACACGAAGCGTGTCAATCAATTGCGTCCAGAAAATCAGCCATTTCCGGCCAATCGGACGTCGGGAGCAATTGGAATCCAGTATCGCTGGATTTTCCCGCATTTACACAACCCCATGGTATCTTCGATCTCATTTTCCAGGACACCGCCATTTTTCAGGATGGTTTTCCTTGACGCTGTATTATCACTGTCGCAGGTAAGCAGAACCCGCTTTTCTCCATAAGAGCAGCAAATATCCAGCATCAATCTGAGCATTTCGGCAGCGTAGCCCTTTCGGCGCTCGGATGGTCTGACGCTGTAGCCGATATTGCCGCCGAAGCTCATCAGATCGTCGGTGAGAGGGTGCCGGTAATCAATGATCCCAACCAGGCGGTCATCCGGTTCCCTGACTGCCAGAAAGACCTCGGAGGGTACATAGCCCTCCCTGTACCTGGCCCTCAGACGCTCCTCAAATCGAATCCATTCTTCAAAGGAAGCGCAATCCTCCAGCCCTGCACATCCATCGAATTCATCGCCGTTTTTCCTTAATTCATCCCGGAATTCCATTAGCTGCCGGGCATACCGGCTGCTCGGCCTGCACAAGATAATCTTCATCAGATCGATACCCGGATGCTGTATATGCGATCCGGCAGCTGAGGCTTCCCGACAGAGTTTATTGATTTCATCGCTTTCCAGGATCGCATAGACATAGGTATCCTTCCAGATCGGCGTGCCGTCAGCATTTTTATGGAAATAAACATTCTTCCGGAGATGCGCCTCTCGCCGGAAGCCAACGCTCTCCAGCAGCCTCCACGACGCAGCATTCCGCGGATCGCATTCGGCATAGACCCGGTGGACGCCTTCCCGAAACGCGTTGTGAACGATCGCGGAAAGGGCTTCGCCTGCGTAGCCTTGTCTTTGATGGTCTTTGTTTATGATATAGCCGACTTCTTTCGCGGCAAAATCCCTTGCTCCGCAATAGATATTGCCGATCACTTTCCCGGACGAAATAAGTTCGACGGCATAGAATTCATCAGAATCAAGCCTTGATTTCAAATGCTCTTTGCCGTTCTCATAGGTGATTCCCGGATAGCCTTCAAATTCATCCTGTTCAAGCTGCGACAGGAATTCAAACAGATCATCGTAGTCGGACGCCCTGAATCGGCGCAGGAGCAGTCTGGCTGTTTTGATTTCTTCACGCATCTTTCATTTCCTTTGGGCTGTTATCTCCACATCCAAACGATCCTTTTTCTTCTGCGGCCTTTTCAGTGCCTCGCACAGGGAAGCGGGATCGCCGTTGACTCCGTCGTAATGATAGTGATAGCTGCCGCCGTCAAATATGCCGTGCTTCTTTTCCAGCATCCCGGCAACCGGCGCAGGCAGGCTGCCGTGCAGCCTTGCTTTGAAGCGTTCCTTGATCGTATCCATGTCCGCGCTGACCAGAATCCGCACAGCTCCGTCCGGGAGCAGCTGTACCTGCTCCGGTTCCGAAATCACATAGATCATGTTGCTTCCGGATACCGCGCTTTTCAGCCTTTCCCGGAAAAGGGCCGCAGCTTCGCTTTCGGACCTCGCCAGCCGCAGATAGTCCTTGCCTGTGACGACTTCTCCTCCAAGTTCCTGCTTGATTCGTTTTGCCAAGGTGGATTTCCCGCTGCAGTTTTCACCAATGATACCGATTACCATTCCGAACATCTCCTTTTAACGTTGAAAAATCAGCGGCGTAAAGCGGATCCCGTTTACCGTCCTCTCCTTGTCTGTCGCCGTAAAGCCCAGCGCCGCGTAAAAGGGCAGGCCATAGGGAGAGGCGTTGAGCGTGATCGTCCGTCCCGGGTAATCCTCCCTCATCCGCTCGAAAAGCCCGGTACCGACACCCCTGCGCTGATAGGCTCCGTCTACGAAGAAGAAGCAGATATGGGCATTTTCTTCCCGGATCCCAAGTGTGCCGATCAGGCTGCCATGATCGAACGCGCCGTAATACCCGATCCCCGCCAGGTACGCTTCGTTTTGCAGCGTTTTTTTGAACTCGGCAGTGCCTTCCGGTGCGTAGTCCGGGGATTCAAAGGCGCAAAATACCTTCCACGCGAGCCGGAGAGCGGCTCCCGTTTCTTCTCTGTGAAGACGCCGAATGATGATCTGCTCCGACGGTTCATGCATGGTCCTTCACTCCGTATGTGTTGATAAAATGTCCGGTGAACGCTCCGATCCGCTCCATGGCTTCCTCCGTTTTCTCCGGCTCGCGATCGCAGAGGTGAATGAGCGCGGAGATCGGCGCAGTGTAGGCGAAGGCAAGCATCCCGGGGTCCTCTCGGCGCAGCAGGCCCTTGTCCATCATACCGGCGAAAATCGACGTAAACATCTCCGTGAGGCCCGTCAGAAAATGCTTCGTGGCCAGCGCCCGGGCACGCTCGTCCCGGAACTGCTCGATCGTCAGCAGCTTTCTTGTCTTGACCACTTTCTCATCATGGACCGTAAAATCCACCATCCGCTCAGTCATTGCCGCAAGCCCCTCCAGGGAATCCGGAACCGGCGGCAGATGCGCCGGAGAACCGAAGCGTTCATCGTAATAGGCGATCATTTCATCCAGCAGGGCGTTCCAGATCTCCTTCTTGCTCTCAAAATGCCGGTACATGGAGGACTTTCCCAAGCCCAGCGACGCCGTCAGCTCACGGATGTTGGTCCCTGCATAGCCGTTCTGTGAAAACAGCTCCAATGCCGCCGCGAGGATTCGTTCCTTTGTATCCTTTGCCATAGCGCGCCTCCCAAGGTAAAGAGCGACCGATCGGTCTCATATTATTATAGCGACCGATCGGTCGCTTGTCAAGTGGTTACCCCTGAAAACGGTCTGCGATTCGATACCCGCACAGTTATCTGGAAACCCCAGGCCTTCGCAAGCTTCATCCCCCGGGATCTGATGACCAAACAGAAAATGGCATGACCCGAAGATCATGCCATCGCTGTTTTTGTTATTTCTTTCAAGCAGCCGTCATTCGTAATACTATTATTTGATGAAACGGTTATAAACCGTTATTCGTATAAGGCGGAGCATTTTCCTGCTTCTCAGATCAGATCCTTGAAGAGCGCAATATTCTCCGGCTTTGCTTCCCGTTCGCCCTTTTGAACGGACTTCACCACAGACACGATCCGATCATTGATGGGCGTTGGGATCCCGTGGGCCTGTCCGAAGGCGCAGACCACGCCGTTGATGGCGTCGATTTCGCAGGGCTTGCCGTTTCGCAGATCCTGAAGCATGGATGGAACGATCCCCTTGTGTTTCCTCATGGCGACAGGGACCAGGAGCTCCGCAAGCTTCCGCTTGACCGGACCGCGGTAATAGAAGAGCCTGGTGACATCCTTTCCCTGAACCGGTGCAAAGACTGCGCCGGAGGCTCGTCCCACGTCAATGCACTCCTTCATGCAGCGGACTGCCAAGCGCCGGGGCAGCGGAACGCTGCTCACGTCCCCAAAGCTGCCTCCTATGGCGGTGCCGATGCCGGAAAAGGTGGCATTGATCAGCAGCTTGGACCAGCGGGCCCCAATCAGATTGTCCTCGATCGCCACCGGACACATCTTCTCCAGCAGACCGCGTACCAGCTCCAGTGTCTGCCGGGACACGCCCTCCATGCCGCCCATGTGGAAGGATAGGCTGTCTGGATCGCTGGTCAGCTCCGCCTCTCCGGGCGCCACGAGGCTGGCGCCCCATTCCACCACGCAGCCGATGGTCCGTTTCCGTCCGATGATCTCCGCGATACCGGGCTCGGGAATGCCGTTTTGCAGGGTAACGATCACGCCGCTTTCACGCAGCAGCGGCTTCAGAAAGGCCACCACCTCAGGGTTCCGCAGCTGCTTTGTCATGAGGAAGATCACGTCATAGGGCCCCTGCATTTCCTCCGGGTAGATAGCCCGGACCGGGACGGTAAAATCCACAGTGCCGCTAATATGGGCGCCTTTGCTCCGCAGAGCTTCCACATGGGCCTTGTTGTGGTTGATCAACTCGATATCCACCGCGTTTTTCGTCAGATATGCGCCGAGCACGGTTCCCAGGGATCCGGCGCCGTAGATTGCGTATTTCATTTTTGCGCTCCTTTGCGATGCAAGCAAAAAGACGCCGCAAGGCGTCTTTTTGTTGGTGACCCGTACCGGATTCGAACCGATGTTAAAGGCGTGAGAGGCCTCTGTCTTAACCACTTGACCAACGGGCCGGAATGATTGGATGAAACAAGTGATCGTGGATAGGGGCTGCCTATTCACGATCGCTTGTGTGGTCCGCCCTCAGGGACTCGAACCCGGGACCCACTGATTAAGAGTCAGTTGCTCTACCAACTGAGCTAAGGGCGGATATGCGTTTCAGCTCTGTTATTATATTGATATTCTGTCAGTTTGTCAAGGATTATTTTTCTTTTTTCCTTTTTTTCGGATTCCCTTTGCATTTTACGTCCCGTTATAGTATAATAAATAGACATTGTTTGTGGGAGGAGCCATGAAGGAACTACAGCTGCCTGCCGGCGTGATGCTCGCGCCGATGGCGGGCGTTACCGATTACGCCTTTCGGCAGATTTGCGCGGAGCTGGGGGCCTGTGCCACGGTTACGGAGATGGTCTCCGCCAAGGCGCTCTGCTACGGAGACAAGAAGACCGCTTCCCTGCTCCGCCGCAACCCGGGTGTGCTTTGCGGCGCCCAGATTTTTGGCAGCGAGCCGGAGATTATGGCCCGGGGCGCCCAGCTGGCGCTGGAGATCTCCGGCGCGGATTATATCGACATCAACATGGGCTGCCCCATGCCGAAGATCGTCAACAACGGTGAGGGCTCCGCGCTGATGAAGGATCCGCAGCTGGCGGGGCGGATCATCCGGGCTGTGGCCGACGCCGTCCCGGTCCCGGTCACTGTAAAAACCCGGAAGGGGTGGGACAAGTCCCATGTGAACGCAGTGGAGCTGGCAAAAATCGCCGCTGACAACGGCGCCGCCGCCATCGCGGTCCACGGCCGGACGAAGACCATGCTCTATTCCGGCGCTGCCGACTGGGATATAATCGCCGAAGTCAAGCGGAGCGTTTCCATCCCGGTCATCGCCAACGGGGATATCATCTCCGTCGAGGCTGCCCTGCGCTGCAAGCAGCGCACCGGATCCGACGCGTTGATGGTGGGCCGCGGGGCCTTCGGAGATCCCTGGCTGATCCAGCAAATCCAGGCCGCCCTGGCAGGCGAGCCCGTCCCGGAGCGGCCGCCCCTGGCCGTGCGGATGGAAACCGCCCTGCGGCAGATCGAGCTGGCCAGAGCGGACAAGGGCGAGCACATTGCCTGCCTGGAGGCCCAGAAGCAGCTGGCCTGGTATCTGCGAGGCGTCCGCTTCAGCAATTATTATAAGCAGCAGATCGCAAGGATTGCGGTCATGGAAGACGTTTACCGGATCATCCGGGGGATCCAGAGGGATTTGGAATAATGGACGAAAAATCGATCATTGAACAGGTGCTGGCCGGAGACAACAACGCCTTTGGTCAGCTGGTGCAGGAATACCAGACGAAGGTCTACAACCTGGCGCTGCGGATGTGCGGCAGCCAGGACGACGCCTTTGATCTGTCGCAGGAGGCCTTTTTCCGGGCTTGGCGGAATCTGCCCGGCTTCCAGTTTGATTCCTCCTTCTCCACCTGGCTCTTTCGCCTGACGGTGAATATCTGTCTGGACTGGCTGCGGGCAAAAAAGCGGCGTCCCACGGTCTCCCTGACCACGATCAACGACGAGGACGAGGAGCTCCAGCTGGACGTCCCCGATCCGGGGATGAGTCCAGAGGAGCTGCTGCTGGCCGCCGAGGACAGGGCGGAGCTGACGAGGGCTTTGAACGAGCTCCCCGTGGAATACCGGGAAATCCTCACGCTGCGGGCCATCAACGATATGAGCTATACGGAAATTGCCGAGGTTCTGAAGCTGCGGGAGGGCACTGTGAAATCCCGGCTCTCCAGAGCCAGGAACGCCCTGCGAAATAAATTATTGCAAAACGGGAACAAATTGAAAACAGAAACGTCTATTCCCTCAGAAAGGAGGGATGTCCGATGAGCTGTGAGCAAGCGCTGGAACTGATGAGCGCGGCTCTGGACGGCGCGCTGTCTCCCGAGCAGGAAGCGCTCCTGCAGGCCCATCTGGAACGCTGCCCGGAATGCAGGCGCGTCATGGAGGCCATGAAGGGACTGGAGCAGAAGCTCTCCGCGCTTCGTGAGCCCGCCCCGGAAGGGCTGAAAAAGGGCGTCCTCTACCGCATCGACCAGGCCACAGGCAAGGCCAAGGCTCCCAAGCGGCGCTGGTTCGGTCCCGGGACCGCCATCGGCGCCGTCGCAGCGGTGCTGGTGCTGTTGGTGGGCCTGGGAGTTATCCCACTCAAGCAGCGAAAGACATACGATTTCGATGGCTCCTCCTATCACAGGACCACGTCGCAAAGCCCGGACGCGGCACCGCAGGCACCCGAAAATGAGGCGGTCGAGCACAGACCCGACTCTTTGGAAGCGGCTTCGCTTCCAGCCTCAGAATTCCACGATTCCAACGACAATTACGCTGCTTTGGCACCCAATACCGATTCCCCATCGAAGGATAACTGCTCCATAGTCACCGGCAGCTCCGGGAACGCCGGAAGAAACGAATCCGAACAGGCCGCGCAGCCAATTCTCTCCGACGCTCTCCACAACCGCTGCGCGGAGCTGAGCGTCCGCCAGGATCTGATGGTTCTGCTCTATACGGATTTCTCCAAAGGCTCTCTGTTCGCCCTTCTGGAGCGTGCCGAGCCAAAGCTCTACGCCCTGGTGGAGGATCTGCGCACGGAGGAAACAGACGGTCTGATTCTCTGTGAGACCGACTGCGGCAGCGCCCTGGCTATCCACGAATGGCTGCTGCAAAGCCTGCCCGGTTCGGAGTCCCTCTCTGAACGCGAGCGCTCTGCGGAGAACCGGACGATCCAGTTTATGGAAGAGCTGGATCCGGGCAGCGGCAGTCTCTTCCGGGTGATCTCCTGGCGTCCCGGCGTCACTTCCGTATCCTGGCCAAAGACCTGGCCAACGGATTGGGCTGCCCGGTTCCGGGCTGCGGAAAACTGGGAGCTCTTCTTCCCCGCCGAGGATTACGTCCCCAATTCGGAGAAGCCGGCTTATATGGTGTTTTTCCCGGATCCCTGATTGTCCCATAAGCAAACGCCCTCAGCCTCAAGGCTGGGGGCGTTTGACTCTTTTCAGGGCGTGGTCTCCAGAAAATAAGTGGCCTCGGAGTCCGCCACGTTCAGGGCGAAGGCCAGGGGAAACTTTGCCAGGGCTTGTCCCACGGTCCGGGGATCCTCCTCCCCAGAAAAACCCATGTGATAGCGGATGGCAAAGGCCTCCTGATCCGTCAGCTTCATGTACTTCATAATCATCCAGACCGATTTCTCCCCGTGTCCAAAGGGGAAATTGTCCTCAAAATTGAAGGTGGCAACCTTCTGCCAGACCCCCCGCTCGTCCTTGACGTTGCGGAAACCGGGCTTGTAGCAGCCAATTTTGCAGAGATCGTGAAGCAGGGCCGCGATGGCGACGCTCTCCTCGCTGTAGTCCTCCCCTGTCAGGCCGTAGATCTGCTGGACCCGCGGCCGGGCCAGGTAGGCCCGCAGGCAGTCGTAGACGTTGAGGCTGTGCTGGCACAGACCGCCGGCGGTGGCGGAGTGATAGCGGGCGCTGGCCGGGGCTTCAAAAAAGTCGGTGGAGAGCAGCCAGTTCAGCAGCTCCTCCGCGCCTTCCCGGCGGATATACTGGCGAAAAATCGCAACAAAGCGTTCCTTGCTGTCCATAGTGTTTCTCCTTGTCGTTCGATTGGCGGGAGCCCGGGGCTCCGGCAGGGGCTCGGTTTGCAGCAGCCGGCGACAGAGCGCCGTCATGTTCTCGTCCGGACTGGAATTGAGGAAAAGGACCTCTCCCGGCCCGCTGTCCCGCAGCAGGCCGTACTCGGCCAGCAGGCGGCGGGTATTGCGCGCGGTGCCCTGGCTGCCGTCATAGAGCTCCGTGGAGGGGGGCAGGATTCGCCGCAGGACCCCGGCGGCAAAGGGATAGTGCGTGCAGCCCAGCACCACGGCGTCAGCTCCGCCCTCCAGCCAGGGGGCCAGGCTCCCGCGGAGGTATTCCTCCAGCGCCGGGCTGTCGGTCTCGTCCCGTTCGATGAACTCCACCAGCTCCGGGCAGGGCAGACTCACCACCCGACAGCGGTCCTCCATGCGGCGGGTCAGGGCGGCGAACTTTTCCTCCCGGAGGGTGGTCTCGGTGGCCATGACCACCACGGTGCCCCCGGGGTGCTGGTCCGCCGCGGGCTTCAGGGCCGGCTCGATGCCGATGATGGGCCGGTCCGGGTAGGCGTCCCGCAGCTCGTTGATGGCGGCGCTGGATGCGGTGTTGCAGGCGATGACCGCGGCCTTGAAATCGTAGTCCCGCTTGAGCCGCGCCAGGTTGTTCAGGGTCAGCGCCCGGATCTCCGCGGTGCCGCGGGAGCCGTAGGGGGCGTTGGCGGAGTCTCCGAAGTAGACGAAGCGCTCCTCCGCCAGCGCGCGGACCAGCGCCCGCAGCACGCTGACGCCGCCCACGCCGGAATCGAAGACCACGATGGGCGAATTGCGGTCCATATTTACGCCCCCTTTCATTTTTTCAGCGTTTCATTCTTTGTTATTGTATCCTTTTTTCTTCAAAAAAGCAACCGATTTTTCCTTGTATTTTTCGAATTGTTATGGTATGATGTCTGTCAGAAATTTTCAACCTTCCATTTTCAACTTACAACTTGTACCGAGGTAATAATTATGTCAACCTTACAACAGGAGATTTCCCGGCGCCGGACCTTTGCCATCATCTCCCACCCGGACGCCGGTAAAACCACCTTAACCGAAAAATTCCTGCTCTACGGCGGGGCCATCGCGCAGGCCGGCGCCGTCAAGGGCAAAAAGAACGCCCGGGCCGCCGTCTCGGACTGGATGGAGATCGAAAAGCAGCGCGGCATCTCCGTCACCTCCTCCGTGATGCAGTTCCAGTACAACGGCTTCTGCATCAACATTCTGGATACCCCGGGCCACCAGGACTTCTCGGAGGACACCTACCGCACCCTGATGGCAGCGGACTCCGCGGTCATGGTGATCGACGGGGCCAAGGGCGTGGAGCCCCAGACCCGGAAGCTCTTCAAGGTCTGCGCCATGCGGCATATCCCCATTTTCACCTTCATCAATAAAATGGACCGGGAGACCAAGGACCCCTTTGACCTGTTGGATGAGCTGGAGCATGAGTTGGGCATCGAGACCTGCGCCATGAACTGGCCCATCGGCTCCGGCAAGGAGTTTCGCGGCGTCTACGACCGCCAGCGCAGCCAGCTGCTGCTCTTCTCCGGCGTTTCCGGCAGAAACAAGGCCGAGAAGCAGGAAGTGGATCTCTACGATCCCACCCTGGATGAAATTCTGGGCAGCGCCAGGCACAGTCAGCTGATCGACGACGTGGAGCTGCTCTCCGCCGGGCGTGAGTTCAACATGGAGGAGGTCCGGGCCGGCGAGCTCAGCCCTGTGTTCTTCGGCTCCGCCCTGAACAATTTTGGCATCGAGCCCTTCCTGGAGGCCTTCCTGCAGATGACGCCTCCTCCCCTCTCCCGCAGCGCCGACTGCGGCGTCATTGACGCCTTCTCCCCGGATTTTTCCGCCTTTGTGTTCAAGATCCAGGCCAACATGAACAAGGCCCATCGGGACCGACTGGCCTTCATGCGGATCTGCTCCGGCCATTTCCAGCGGGAGGCCGAGTATTATCATGTTCAGGCGGGGAAAAAGATGCGGTTGAGCCAGCCCCAGCAGCTTATGGCCTCCGAACGGGAGATCGTGGACGAGGCCTACGCCGGTGACATCATCGGTGTCTTCGACTCCGGCATCTTTGCCATCGGCGACACCATCACAGTGCCGGGTCAGAAGTTCCGCTTCGCCGGCATTCCCACCTTTGCGCCGGAGCACTTCTCCCGGGTCAGCCCCAGAGATACCATGAAACGGAAGCAATTCATCAAGGGTACCGAGCAGATCGCGCAGGAGGGCGCCATCCAGATCTTCAAAAAGCCGGAAAGCGGTATGGAGGAGGTCATCGTGGGCGTCGTGGGTACCCTGCAGTTCGACGTCTTTCAGTATCGCATGAAAAACGAATACGGCGTGGAGCTGCGTATGGAGGGCCTGCCCTACGAGGAGCTGCGCTTCATCACCGCTTCTCCCGTGCCGGAGAAGGATCTGAACCTGTCCTCCGACGCGGAGCTGCTGGAGGATTACCGCGGCCGGAAACTGCTGGTCTTTTCCTCCTATTGGGCCATCGACTTTACGAAGCGGAAGAATCCGGGTCTGGAGCTGGCAGAAATGTCATAAATAATAATCCCCCGGCCTATGAACAGAACCAGATTGTGCTGTCTGCACAATCTGGTTCTGTTCATCGTCGGGGTGTTTTTTTCTCGGACGGAAATCAGAGCGAGGAGATTGTATCCAGGGCAGGCAGCGCCCTGCCGTTGTAGTCGAAGAGGCCCTGATTCGCCCATTCATTTCCGCCGGGTCCCTGTTCCTGAACATAGGCCAAGCCGGCGGGTTTGCTCCACTCCGCACCGGGGACGGGCAGCCAGGCCGGCTCCCACCATACGAAGCCCCGGCCCAGATCCTTGGGCGTCGAACGGATGACCTCCCAGAGGTCCCGCAGGAAGCCGCACTGTCCTTCCGGCGTACAGGGATAGGAGCTGTTTTGGGCGGTCTTCTCATTGGCGGCCAGGCCCCGTTTCTGGTCCAAACGCAGGCCTTCCAGCTGATTGCACTCCTCCAGGGTAAAGGCCATGGAGGTCTCTGTCACCAGCATGGGCTTGCCGATGCTGGCAGCCAGCTTGTGCATGTTGTTCCGCAGCTCCTCCAGCGTCCCATGCCAGAAGGGGTAATAACTCAGGCCGATCCAGTCAAAGTCCGCACCGCCGTTGATGCGATAGCTGTCGAACCAGCTTCGATACAGACCGTACCAGCCGCCGTTGTCCAGATGGATCATGGTCTGAATGGCAGGATCCACAGCCTTCACGGCCCGCAGCCCCGCAGAAACAAAGCGCGCAATGTTGGACCACTCCGGCACCCGGCCCAGAGGCCACAGCAGTCCGTTGGAAATCTCGTTGCCCACAGCCACAATAGCAGGCAGCAGTCCGGCGTCCTTCAGCGTCGACAAGGTCTGCAGCGTAAAGGCGTTGACCGCCTTCACAAGAGCGTTGGCGTCCAGATCCTTCCAGGCCTTGGGCGGAAACTGCTTGCCGGGGTCTGCCCAGAAATCGGAGTAGTGGAGATCCAGCAGCCAAGGCAGGCCCAGCGCCTTGCAGCGGCGGGCCAGCTCCATGGTTCGGGGCAGATCGTTGGTCCCCGCGCCGTAGGGCTTGCCCTCCGCGTCATAGGGATTGTTCCACAAACGGAGGCGGATCAGGTTGACGCCGTGATTTTTGAGAATCAAGGGCGCGGATATTTCATGCCCGTGATCAAAGAACCTTCCGCCGTTCTCCTCAACCTCCAAAAGCGAGGAAATATCCGCGCCTTTGATCATTTCTTTTCGAAAATCCATGCTTTACTCCTCAAACGTGAAGCGCCGATACATGGCGCCGTAGCGGAATCGGGCCAGCTCGTTTTTCGCCAGCACGTCCGCCTCATTGCCCCGGTACTGGCAGCGCAGGCAATAGTACTCGTCCTTCTCTTTGTCGTAGAACATATCCATGTCGATGTCCCGCATGAAGCAGGAGGGGCAGCGGTAGTTCAGTCTGCCCTTTCCAGATTGAGCCATGTGGTGAAGACCTCCTGTTCTTTCAGTTTGCGTTCCCAGCCCAGGGTGAACATGGGGCTGAAGGCGTAGCCCTCCCGGACGAAGCCGACTTTGTTTCGTCCGTTGGCCAGCATGGAGACCCGGGTCTTGATGGGCGGGATGGTGCAGGACACTTCCTCCGCGCCGGGAACCGCGGCCTCTCTGCACCTGTACTCATAGGGGATGGTGACGGAGTCCTCCTCCCCCGCCTCAATCTGCAGGGTCAGGGAGGACATATCCTCGGTGTACTCGGTGGTGCCGTAGCAGCCCACCATGTATTCCTTTATGGTGACGGTCTCGTTTGGATCGGACAGGGACAGGACGTGCCGGTCGATGCGGATATTGGAGCTGCCCTCGGAGAAGGTGATCACGGTCTGCAGCTTCACGGTCAGTCCGCCGGCAAACGCTACGTCCACGGGATCCAGGGTCAGGATCCGATCTTCCCCCTCCCGCTTGAATTGGGCCTTGGTGCGGCAGAGGCAGAGGTCCACCTCTTCCCCGTTCCAGCAGAGCTTGGCAGAGCGAACGGTGCCCTCGCCGGCATAGTGGGTGAAGTAGCCGGCCCGGTACTTTTCCTGGATCAGGAAGGGATAGCTGGCGTCCTGGATATGGGGAGTGCCGATGCCCACGGGCCATTCCAGCTTGGCGGCATAGGGGCGCAGGTCCACAATGGCGCCGCCCTGGTCCATGTTGACGCAGGCCCGCATGTAGGGGTCGCAGTACCAGAAGAGCTGCTTATCCGAGCCGTAGAGGATGTCCCGCCAGAGGGCGCACTCCGGGGTGGTATAGCCCTTGACCGAGCGGTAGTAGTCGGCAAACTCGGCCATGGTCATGTCGACGAGCTTGCCCTCTTTTTTCAGCTTGCCGTAGTAGGCGCAGCCGTCCTCGTAGGACTTGTACAGCAGCTCGTAGGGCTGCTCCCAGCGTCCCAGCTTGTTCATCCAGCCGGGACCCACGAACATCATGTTGTAGGCATAGCCGTCGTTGTACTTCGCCAGGCTGCGGTACTGGTCGATCAGATTATACAGATAAGGATATTCCCAGGTCTTGGTGTCGTAGATCATGCCCCGGAGCACGTTCTGGGGATGGGTGCCGAAGTTGGAGCCGTTGCCGTCGTAGCAGGCCAGCAGATCCCGGCTCAGGTGGGGAATGGCAACGATGCCGCTGTCCTCCTGTTCGTTGGCGGCGGGGGCGTGGGTGTTGGCCTTGGAGGGGATCCAGGGAGCCCAGGGGCCGCCGTCCATGAAGGTGTACCAGGAGTTGTTGCAGGTGTGGTAGGCCTTGGGCCCCTCCTCCCAGCAGGTGGCCACGGCGCACTTGACGGTGGGGTACTCGGCCTTGATATAGTTGATCAGATCCGCGTCCATGTAGTAGGAGCCCGTGGATTCGGGGTAGAAGCCGAAGGCCTCGCGGAACTTCTCGAAGACGTCGCGGACGATGGCCTTCTTGTCCTCCATCGAGAACATCCAGATGCAGAAGTCCTTGGTCTTGTACTTCTGGCGGAACTGCTCGCAGGGCAGGCCCAGGAGGGAGAGGGCAATCTCGTCGCCGAACTCGGCGTGGTGCTGCTTGGCCAGCTCCACAGCCTCGGCGTTGAACAGCGAGGCGTAGGTCATCTGGATGGTGGTCTTGAGGCCGTACTTGTGGGCCAGCATCTGCTGGGTCTTGAAGATATCCAGGCTCTCAGTGAGCAGGGCCTTACGGCCCAGGTCCTCCTGCTTGCCGTGACCGGTGACCTTTTCGGCGTACTCGGGGACCATTTCTGGCCGGTGGATAATATTCACAACAAACTGATTCATGACGTCCTCCGTGCTTCGTTATCGTTTTGAAAGGCTGGCGTCGTCGATCTTCCCCCAGGCGCCGGCTGCGTCGGTCTTGACAGAGATGCCGACCGTAAGCGTTTGATTTTCGCTGTATTCGATGCCTGTGATTTCGCCGCAATGCCATTCATTCCAAATGGTAATCTCCATTGGAGCGCTTGCGACGATCTCCCCATCCAGCTTTACATAGGCATATACCTCTGCATCACCGCAATCACCGCCCATGATCCAGATGCTGTAGTCGTAAAGGCCGCTTTCCAGCTCCTCCGCGGTCTGCTCCAGGGTGAATTGAACCGTCCCTGCATCGGGGGACCAGAAGTGATAATGCCAGTCGCCGGTGCGGGAATCTCCGGCTTTTTTCTCGATCATCAGATCTTTGCAGCCGCCGATGTCATCCACTACCCAGGGCGCATCCACGCCATCTTCAAAGGAAGGGTTCTTCAGATGATTGACCCCTTGAATGCTCAGGGTCAGCTTTACCGGCATGCCCTCCGCTTCTCCGTTGATCACATGGACGCCCGGGGATTTCAGCCACTCTGCGAGTTCGCTTGGCTCCACCGACCAGGACACCGGAATGGGCTGACGGCTGTTGTCTGACATCACCGCGTTCACGGTCTGCGGCAGGCTGAAATCGTCCCCCAAAACGATCATGCTTTGGAGCTCCTCCACTTCCAGTACGCGCTGCTCCGTCTCATTGCCATACCGGATCAGATTGAAGGCCATCAGGCTTTCCAGCACGTGGCCCTTGGCGTCAAAAAAGGCCTGGTTGTCCACGGCGCAGCCCCCGTACCATTTGCCCGCGTCATCGGGGTCGTATTCTGCGGCGTAGGAGGAAGCCCAGCCGGAGCCGTACTGCTCCCAGAGCTTCTGGTTCTGCTCCCGGGAGGCCCCGCCCACGGAGATCCAGGTGCCCTCCCAGTAACAGACTCCGATGCCGCCGGCATCCTGTACCGCCTGGGTCACTTCTCGCAGATTGTTGACCTGACCCTGGAGACAGTAGGGGTAGGGCTTGTCCACGGCGCTTTCCGCGCCGATGGTATTGCCTGAGAAATCGCTGTCCTCCGTCGTCCATGCATAGGAGCTTTCCATGACCATGACCTCCTTGCCGAAGACCAGGCGAATCTGCTTCAAAACCTTGGTCAGATTTGCAAGGCTGCCATGCCAATAGGGATAATAGGAGGACCCGAAAACGTCATAATCCAGGCCGTTATCCCGCAGGGCGGCGGCATAGTCCGAGTAGTTTCCGTTTTCGGGATTCGCAAAGTGGACCGCGACCTTGGCCTCCGGATAGACCTCCCGGATCGCCTTCGACCCGGCGTTCATCAATTTGACCACGGATGGCCAATCCCTTTCGCCGCACATGGCGCCGTTGGTCTCGTTCCCCACCTGGACCATACCCACCTTCACGCCGGCGTCCTTCAGCTTTTGCAGGCTTTCCCGGGTATAGCGCTCCAGCTCCTTGGCCTTTGTATCCAGATCCAGATCCTTCCAGGCTTTCGGAGCCATCTGTTTTCCGGGGTCCGCCCAAAAATCGGAATAGTGGAAATCCACCAGCAGAGACATGCCGTATTTGGTTGCCCGTTTGCCGATTTCCAGCGCGGTGTCAATGGTGCAGTTGCCGCCTCCGTATCCGTGGCCCTCGGCGTCGAAGGGATCGTTCCAGACCCGGACACGGATATAATTGACGCCGTTCTCCGCCAGGATCCGGAAGACGTCCTTTTCCTCTCCGTTCGCGTCATAGTATTTGACGCCGCTTGCCTCCAGGGACGGGACCTGGGAGGCGTCCATGCCGAAGATGAAATCCTCGGGCAGTCCCTCCACGGCCTTGACGTAGAGGGAGCAGCCCTCCAGCTTCCCTGTGGGCGCCACCGCTTCCGTCTCGATCGTGGATGAATTGCCTCCGTTTTGTGCGCAGCCGACCAGAATGGAGAAAATCAAGACAATCGCTGCCAGCCAAAGGTGTTTTTTCATTGGAGGGTCCTCTCTTTCAGTATCGTTGCTTTCATTATATCGGCTCTATGGGACAACATCAATATCATATTTCGATTTTTCTTTCCAAAATATATAACACAAATAAAAAAGTGACCGGCCTATCTTCCATTTTCAGGCGAAATATGATATGATTGGTGAGGAGGTGGTCCTATGAGGCACCGGTTTTTGACCGATCCCGTAAAGAATCCCGCCCTGCGCAGGATCCTGCGGACCTGTGAGCTGCCGGAAACGGGAAATTACTACCATGAGGTTCTGACGCCCTTTCAGTTTACGCTGATGTCGATCCGCCCGGCGGAGCCCCGGCGCAATACGCTCACGATCCTGATTCCGGGCGCGTCAGTCCGGCTTCCTCCCCTGCCGCCGGAGCTCTCCGACGGGATGCCGGGGATGCATCACCACAATTGCTTTGAATTTACTTATGTGCTGGAGGGCAGCCTCTATCAGCTGGTAAACGGGAAGCAATTCTACTACCCTGCCGGCAGCTGCTGCCTGATGAATCGCAATACGCTCCACGCGGAGGAGGATACCACGGACTATACCTGTGTGTTTCTCTCTCTGACAGAGGAATTTGCGGACCGTCTGCGCTGCTTCGGAAGCGGTTTTCTCTTCCCGGACGAAGAGCTCGCCGCCCGAAATCCCATCTTCGATTTTATGGACGCCGTGCGAGGCGATGAGAAATCTGAGCACCGGGATTTTTTGGATTTTTTCCCCCGTATATCCGGCACGGAACAGGAAGCGCTGATCCACAGCATCCTGTCACAGATCGCAGAGACCTTGATCGACGCACCGGTCGGCGCCAGTTTCCGGCTTCTTGACCTGATGAGCAGACTGATCTCCCTGCTGTGCAACAGGGATTACTTCCAGTATTCTCATGTGAGCGCGGATACCAATGTTGAAACCCTCTTGTTAGCCCGGATCGACAGAGTGCTCAGCCAATGTCACGGGAGAATCAGCAATCGGAATCTGGCGGATCTGCTTCACTATAACGGCACCTATCTGGGTAGGATCGTGAAAAAACACACCGGAAAGTCTTTATTCGACTACAGCATGGACTTTACCATGAACGCTGCGGCGGAGCAGCTCCGAAACAGCGATCAATCCATCATGGAAATCGCTTCCTCTTTGAGCTTTACAAACCTGACGCATTTCTACTCCATCTTCAAAAAGCATTTCGGAGTGACGCCCGGCGAATATCGGGAGAGCAAGAAAACCGGAACCCCATAACTGGAGTTCCGGTTTTCTGTTTCAGCTTAGTCGCAGAGCAGGTTCTTCTCGCTCTCAGGATCGAAGAAGTGCATGACCTTGCCTTCGAAGGTGATGTTCAGCGGTGCGCCGTAAACCATGCCCTTGCGCTGCTCGGTGGTCAGGCCAATGGTGGGAACACGGACGATCAGGCGGGTCTCGTCTTCGGTGTAGACGTGCAGATGGAGCTCGGAGCCCATCATTTCGTTGACCTCCAGGCGAGTGGGGATGCCTTGGCCTTCCTTGGCCAGGGTGATATGCTCGGGACGGACACCCAGCAGGATATCACGGCTGTCAATGCCGCGCTTTGCCAGCTCCTGGCCCTTCTCGCCGGTGACCTCGATCTTGACGCCGAACGGCGTGACAAAGTACTTGCCGTTCTCCTTGACCAGCTTAGTCTTGATGATATTCATCTTCGGGGCGCCGATGAACTCAGCAACGAAGAGGTTGTCGGGCATATCGAAGCACTCGGCGGGGCTGCCGACCTGCATGATGTAGCCGTCCTTCATGATGACGATCCGGTCAGCCAGGGTCATAGCCTCGGTCTGGTCGTGGGTGACGTAAATGAAGGTGGTGTTCAGCTTCTGGCGGAGCAGAATGATCTCAGCACGCATCTGGTTACGAAGCTTGGCGTCCAGGTTGGACAGGGGCTCGTCCATCAGGAAGACTTTGGAGTCGCGGACCATGGCGCGGCCGATGGCCACACGCTGGCGCTGGCCGCCGGACAGAGCGCGGGGCTTACGCATCAGATACTCGGTGATGCCGAGGATCTCCGCCGCGTTGGTGACCTTCTCGTAGATCAGGTCCTCGGGCATCTTCTGGAGCCGGAGGGAGAAGGCGATGTTATCGTACACCGACATGTGGGGGTACAGGGCGTAGTTCTGGAAGACCATGGCGATGTTGCGGTCCTTGGGCTGGAGGTCGTTGACAACGACGCCGTCGATCTCGATGGTACCGGCGGAGATCTCCTCAAGGCCCGCGATCATACGCAGGGTGGTGGACTTGCCGCAGCCGGAGGGGCCGACGAAGACCACGAATTCCTTGTCCTTGATATCCAGGTCAAAGCCGTGAACGACCTCGACTTTATTGTCATAGATCTTCTTGACTTTCGTCAGTTTTACACTTGCCATATTATGATTCTCCTTTTTACAGCATGTACGCCGGATCAGCCCTTGACGGCGCCGCCGGTGACACCCTCAACGTAGTATTTCTGCAGGCACATGAACAGAACAGCCACGGGGATAGCGACCACAACACCGCCTGCGCAGAACATGGTGTAGTTGTTGTGGACCATGGTATCCGTTGCCAGCCAGGATTGGAGGCCGACGGCCACGTTCATTGCCTTGGGGATCATCTGGGAGACGTAACGCGCGAAAACGAAGTCGCCCCAGGGGCCCATGAAAGCGGTCAAAACGGTGTAGATGACGATGGGCTTTGCCAGAGGCAGGATGATCTTGTACAGAACCTGGGCACGGGTGGCACCGTCCACGCGGGCAGCTTCGTCCAGGGACTTGGGAATGGTGTCGAAGAAGCCCTTGGAGACGTAGTAGCCCATGCCGGAGGAAGCCACATACACCAGAATCAGGCCGGGCACGGAGTTGCCGTACTGACCGGACAGATGCAGGTCATCGAGCACTCGATAGAGGATGATCATAGCCAGCATGCCGGGGAACATACCGAGAATCAGCATGAACTTCATAAGGCCGGTACGCAGCTTGAAGCGGAAACGGGAGAGGGTGTAGGACATACACAGGACAATGATGGTTTGGACGACAGCAACGACCAGCGCCATAATGAAGGTGTTGAGATACCACTTGGGGAAGTTGGTCGTCAGCAGTCTCTTGTAGTTATCCAAACCCCATTTCTCGGGGAGCACATAGCCCACCTGGCCGGTGCTTTCAATACGGAAGGACTGGAGCACGATGCAGACGAAGGGAATCAGCCAGATGATGCTCATGACGATCAGGAGCACATAAATGATCGTGTTGCTGATCCGAGCGGAGGCTTTCAGACCCATATGCTGCTTCATAACAGCCTGGGCTTCATCACGTTGTTTACTCATTGGAAGTCCTCCTCATTCTTGACTGACGGCAGCAAGCCATAGACGATCAGGGAGATCAACGCGACCACGATGAAGACCAGGATGCCGACGACGGAGGCCAGGTAATACTTGGATTCGCCGGAAGTGGTGATCTTGAAGAGCCAGGTGATCAGCAGGTCGGTATAGCCTACCGCGCCGGCTGCGCCGGAGATGGCCGGATTGGAATTCGTGGGGCCGCCGCCGGTGAGCAGGTAGATAACGTTGAAGTTGTTCATGTTGCCGGTAAAGCTCGTCAGCAGGTACGGGCCGGTGATGAACAGCATGTAGGGCAGGGTGATCTTGGAGAACTGCTTCCAGCCGCTGGCGCCGTCGATCTTGGAGGACTCGTAGAGGTCGGCGGGGATGTTCATCAAAATACCGGTGGCGATCAGCATCAGATACGGGATACCGATCCAGATATTGATCACAATAACCATGATCCGGGCGAGCGTCGGGGTACCCCAGAAGTCAATTGCTTTGGATATGATCCCCAACGATTTCAACGCGCCGTTGACGAGTCCGTTTACTGCGAACAGCTTTGATACATACAACAGGGAGATAAACTGCGGAATGGCGATGGTCAAAATCAGGATCGTACGCCACAGCTTCTTCAGCTTGATTCCCTTCTTGTTGATCATCATAGCCACAAACACGCCCAGGAAGTAGTTGGTGAAGGTGGCAAAGAAGGCCCAGATCAGGGTCCAGAGCAGGATCTCACCGAAAGCCGCGGAGTAGTTGACGCCGTTGACCTCGCCCGCAAAGATCGTCTTGAAGTTTTCAAAGCCGACCCATGTGAACAAGGCGTTGTTGTAGCCGTCGTTTTTGGCGGCGTTATAGTTGGTGAAGGCAACCAGGATCATAAAGATGATCGGCATGACCGTAAAAACCAGAATGCCCGTCAGAGGCAGGGCCAGCAGGGTCTTGTGGAAGTTGTCGTCCACCATGGAGCGGAGGTCTTCCTTGCCGCTCCGGAGGGGCTTGCCGGACTTGAGGATCTCTTCCGCGATCTTGTTCTGCTTAATGTTGGCACGCCAGGTATAGATGAAGGCGATGACAAAGAAAATCGTCAAAACGCCGTAGAGCAGGATACGGAAGGAGTTGTCTTGGGGGGTCACGATGTACTGGTCCAGCACCTCGTCGTAGGTCTTGGTGGGACCCTGCAGACCCAGGGAGCCCAGCATCCGCAGATAATAAGCGCCGCCGCCAAAAATCATGTAGTACAGGAAAACAAGCTCAAACAGGAGGAACAGCACGCCGCGAAGGATCTGTCCTCTTGTAATGTTGCCGAAGCCCATGATCACGTAGGAGATCTTGGTCTTCCAGTCACCGTTTACAAAGGTGGTGACGATGTCCTTACATCCCCGACCAATGCCGAGGAAGAAGTTCTTAAAGAAGCGGCCGATGCCAAGGAAGCCGTTGCCGATTTTCTTGGGAATCGCCTTGAAGAAGCTCAATAGGCGGAACAGGAACTTTTTTCCTTTTGAGAGCTTCAAGTACTCCATTTCATCTTGAATATTCATACTTCGCCCCTTTTACTAAAAAGTTGGTTGGAGCCAAGCGAACTTGACTCCAACCAAGTATTTTGCATCATTTCGGTTGCGCCAAAGTTCAGTATTTCACTATTTCACTTTGGGAGCTTGCGGATTACCGCGGTTTAGCCGGCGGGCTCCAGGGTAACAGTGCCGGCCTCGGGATCGAGCACGACCACATAGGTGCCGTCGGCCTCAACCTTGACGTTGTCGGCGGGGAAGTTGACGTCCCAGGAAGCGCCCTGGCGGCACTTCAGCTCGTCGCCGGCCTTCAGCTCGAGAGGCTCGGACTTGAACAGGTTTCCGTCGGCTTTCATGGGGAAGTCGGTGTCCCAGCTGGTGCCGCAGATTCCGCCGATGACGCCCCAAGCGTTCTTGTCTTCCTCGGACATGGTGAACAGCGCGTTGATTTTGTTGTAGTAGTTCTCCAGAGCGGTCTTCAGACCAGCCTCGTCCTTGGCAGCCTTGACGTCGTCAGCGATGACCTTGGCGATGTCCCACCAGGAGCCATGGATCTGGCCCTGAGGCACGGAGTACTGGTTCTGCTGCAACAGAGCGGCCAGGCCGGGGTTGGACTGGACCTTCTCGTTCTTCTGCGCGTTCAGGTTGGCGGGACCCCAAGCCAGAGCGTCGAAGCGCTCCATCTGACGGGTCTCGTCGGTCAGGTACTGAGCCAGCTTGTGCAGAGCGGCCTGCTTGACAGCATCATCGCCCTGGGGCTTGACGCCCATCAGCTTGCAGCCGTTGAAGGAGCCCAGGTGGTACTCCTTGCCGTCGACCTCGAAGGAGGGCAGATCAGCAACACCCATGTTGTCGCCCAGGATGTCCTTGATGGCCTCGAAGGCCCAGGTGCCGGTGACAACGATCGCAGCGCCGTTGGCGAAAGCGTCAGCGGAGGAGGAGCTCAGGTTGCACTTGGAGTCAACCAGCTTCTTCATGCCCTTGACAGCGATCAGGCCCTTGTCGGAGTTGAAGTCGTCCCTGACAGACTCGAACTCGCCGTCGTCATTGGTCTTCCACTCGGAGACACAGCCGGCGCCGAAGAACCAGGAAGCCAGGTACCAGGCGGAGGTGTTGGTCTCGAAAGCGAAGAACTTGTCGGCCTTCTCGCAGTCCTCAATCAGCTTCTCCAGGGAGTCGACATCCGCATCGGGAATGACGCTCTTGTCGTAGTACATGAAGTAGCCGTTGTCGGAGGTCATGGGATAAGCGTAGAGGGTGTCGCCGGAGGTACCGGCAGCCACGACGACGGGGTCGTTGGCAGCCTTGACAGTCTCGGCAGCCTTGGCGCCCAGAGCGTTCAGCGCGTTGCCCTGAACCAGACGAGCGAACTGGTCCTGCGCGAAGCAGTACAGGTCACCGCCGGCCTGCACGTCAACCAGCATCTGGTCGGCAGCAGTAGCCTCAGAAACGGGATGCACGTCATACTCGAACTTGATGCCTTCGGTGTTCTCTTTGTTGAAGTTCTCGATCTGGGTCTTGGTCAGCTCGACAGCGTCCTCGCCGGTCCACACGGTGATCTTGTAGGTGCCGGCCAGCTGGCCGCCGGAGCTGGAGCCAGTGTCAACGGGAGCTTCGCCGCTTGCCTTGGTCTCGTTGCCGGGTTTATCCGTGCCGGAGCAAGCAACCAGCGCGAAAACCATAATCACGGCAAGCAGCAGCGCGAAAATTCTCTTGGTCTTCATGATTTTTCCTCCTATGTAATATAGATTTGTTTCTCCGCTCCTGCGGAGGGGATAACGTAATCATGGTGTTGCCCATAATTATTAACTACATTATACTACGCTTTTTCTTGAATGTAAATCCTTTTTTAATACTTTTTTCACATTTTTCTTGATTATATTATGAATAATGGATCATTTTTATTTGGAGCGGGCGAAAAAATCATCTAATCTGCATAAAGCGCATAGCAATTTCCCATGCTGCGTTGTCCACGGCGTCCGGCAGAGAGGCCAGGTGAACGCTTTTTGCGTCGAACACGATATAATAGGCGTCCGTCTCCGGATTCGGTACGGGCGTGTACTGAATATATTCCATGGCAGGCCCTTTCTGGGTGGCGGGGTCAAAGACCCGAATCCCACAGGTGACGCCTTCCCAGACGAAAGGCTCCATACCCGCCGGGACCGTGATGGGCGCGACCCGGTCGGCAGCGTCGGTCAGCATGGCGCGTAAATCTGTCTCACGCACCACATAAAAGTCGCCGTCCCTGGTGGAGCCGAAGAGATCATAGGAGGCGCTGCGGGCCCGGATCATCTCGATCCCCTCGGGAAAGCCCTGTTCCTCCATATACAGCGTGAGCCCCCGGTCGTCCGCCTCATAGGCGCCTGTATAGAAAACCACCTTTTTCTCTCTCGGACGGTCTCCGACCCGGGAAAAGACAAAGCTCCAGAAGAAGGTCAGCAGCATGGCCCAGATCACATAACGGTGAAGCTGAGAAACAATATTCTTTAATACTCTCATGACGACAGCACCTCATAGGCAACGATATAGCCATGGACCACATAGAGCCGCAGCAGCTCCCCCGCGTGAGGCAGCTCATAGGCCCTGTTGATCAGGATGTTGAGATTCTCAACTCCCTTTGGCGTATCGACGCGGACCTTGCGCAGGGAGACGCTGTTGCGAATCTGAACCTTGAGTTTCAGCAGCGTTACCTTCCCCGTTACGGTCTCCCGGGGCTCCCCTTCCAGATTTGCGATATGGGCCAGCTCCCGTTTTCCGTCCCGAACCACAAAGGTCCCGAAATAGAGGATGATCCAGGCTGCAGGAACGCTGACGCAGATGCAGGTCAGCAGCAATCGGTAAATATTTCTGGTGTTGACGCGTGTATTCAGATATATGCATACGCCCAACACCGTCAAAGCCAGGATCCAAAGCAGGCGTTTCACAATCAGGCAGCGCTTTTCCAGCCGTGCGACCCGCTCCGGCTCATAGAGCTCGACAATCTTTTGTTGCATTCTCTCCCCTCCTGCCATTTGATGACCGGTATTTGTCGAATTCATATCGTAGGGAATGACAATTCCGGATCGTTCACTACGACGATTATAACACCGCGGGAAATTGTTTTCAATCCAAAAACGACTTGACATCCGATTTTTTATTCGCTAATATGGAAGTATCAAAGAAAAGGAGGCATTGTGCCATGAAACGAATTCTTGCTCTGACCCTGGCTCTTCTGATGCTTCTCTGCCTGTTTATGGGCTGCAAAGAAAAAGAGCCCGCCGCTTCAAACGGAGCGCCTTCCACCGGCGAACCCTCCACCACCGAATCGCAGGACCAATCCGGCGAGCTGGCCGTCCCGGTTCCCGAGGGTGTGACGCCCTCGGAGGACAACGCCCGGGTCTTCTATGAGATTTTTGTTTGCTCCTTCTCCGACTCCAACGGCGACGGGGTCGGCGACATTCGGGGCATCATCAACCGTATGGATTACCTCAACGACGGCAACGACGCCTCCGGCAAGAGCCTGGGCATTGAGGGTATCTGGCTGACCCCCATTTTCCGCTCCCCTTCCTATCATAAATATGACGTCACCAACTTCACCGAGGTGGACAGTGATTTCGGCAGCACAGAGGACGTCCGGGAACTGGCGGAGCTCTGTCACCAGCGGAACGTGAAGCTGATCCTGGACCTGCCCATCAACCACACCAGCAAAAACAACCAATGGTTCGTGAATTTTACAAAAGCCCATAAGGACGCCAATCCCGACGATCCCTATTATGACTTCTACAGCTATTACACCGAGGGCGAATCCGCTCCCGGCGGGCGGTCCTTCCACAAGCTTTCCGGCACCGATATCTACTACGAGGGCAACTTCTGGTCCGAAATGCCGGAGCTGAACTTTGACAACGAAGCCGTGCGGCAGGCAGTGCTGGATGTGGCAAAGTTCTGGCTGGATTTGGGCGTGGACGGCTTCCGCTTCGACGCGGCCAAGTACATCTACTTCGGGGACCACGCCGCCAGCGTGGACTTCTGGAACTGGTATCTGGGCGAGCTGCGGGCCATCAAGCCGGACCTCTATACCGTGGCGGAGGTCTGGGACGGAGACGGCATCACCGCCCGTTACTATCCAGCCATGAACTGCTTCAACTTCACCACCGCCCAGACCGAGGGTCTGATCGCCAAAACCGGACAGGGCGGCGACGCCAACCGCTTCACCGCCTATGTGGACAAGTATCTGGACAGCATCGCCAACACCAACCCCGACGCCATGTATGTCCCCTTCATCGCCAACCACGACACGGACCGCACAGCGGGCTATCTCCCCTCTTACAGCGGACGGGCGCAGATGGCCGCCAACCTGCTGCTGCTCTGCCCCGGCTCCCCCTTTATCTATTACGGCGAGGAAATCGGCATGCGCGGCTCCCGTGGCAGCGCCAACACCGACTCCAACCGGCGGCTGCGCATGGTCTGGGGCGACGACGACACCATCAAGGATCCCGAAGGCTCTACCTATGATCCGGACAACCGGGCAGACTCCCCCGTCATTACCCAGATCGCCAAGGAAACCAGCCTCTACAATCACTACAAAAAAGTCATTCTTCTGCGAAAGGCCAATCCCGAGATCGCCCGGGGCGATTACAGCGCCCTGACGCTTACCGACACGAAGGCAGGCGGTTTTATCTCCGAGTGGAACGGCAAGCGGGTCTGCGTGCTCCACAACCCCACCACCAAGTCCGTAACATTGGATCTGGCGTCGCTGAACCTGAGCGAATTCACAACGGTCAGCGGCTTCGTGGGCATGGGCGAAGCGAAGCTTGAGGGCGCCAGCCTGACCCTGGGCGAGCAGACCTCCGTGGTGCTGCGGGCCGGTTAATCGGTTGAACGATTTCCGTTCTCCCTGAATTGACGCATAAACCCCTCCTGTTTCGGGCAAGCTGTCCGAAAAGGAGGGGTTTTTTATGGAACTCTCAAACGCCGGGTATCAGCAGCTGGCGAACCGGCTGGCGCCGAGATCCCATACGCCGCTGAACTGCCTCAAGGCTTTCAGCGTGGGCGGCGGGATCTGCGTCCTGGGCCAGGCAATCAAAAATTTGTATCTGTCCCTGGGCGCCGGGACGGAGCCGGCGGGGCTGCTCTGCTCCGTGACCCTGATCTTCCTCTCGGCTCTGCTGACAGGGCTGGGACTCTATGACGATCTGGCCAAGCACGGCGGCGCCGGGACATTGGTGCCCATCACGGGCTTTGCCAACGCGGTGGCCGCGCCCGCCGTCGAATTTCAGACCGAAGGCTGGGTCACGGGCATGGCCGTCAAAATGTTCACCATCGCAGGGCCGGTGATCGTATACGGCACCCTGGCTTCGGTGGTCTACGGGCTCGTCTATTGGATCTTCACGCGATAGCGCCGCAGGGAGCGAACTCGCAGCATCACAAATGTATGCCCGCATCGCTCCCGCCATTGCCGCAGGCAATGACGCCGCTGTTCAAGCGCGGGGCCCTCCCTGCAGTCAACGCAGCAGGATGGGCTGGATCTGCTTTCCCTCCAGGGCCGCTGCGACGGTTTCTGGGATTCGCGCCATGTCGGCCACCAGGGACGCGGGCTTTTTCTCCGGGTCGTCCTGGCCGAAGGGAACGAAATACAGGTGCTTTCTGTCCAGCAGGACTCCGATGCTCCGGGCGTTGGCCGCCAGGCCGTCGTTGGTGGAGGGCGCCAGCACCACGGGACGGGCGTTCCGCAGATGGGCCTTGCAGGCCAGGGTCACAGGGGTGTCGGCAATGCCCGCGGCCAGCTTCGCCAGGGTGTTTCCGGTACAGGGGGCGACGATCAGCAGATCCAGCAGCTTTTTGGGGCCGATGGGCTCCACCTGGGCCAGGCTTTCCCAAACCCTCCGGCGGCAGATAGCCTCGATCCGGGCGCGGAAATCCGCTGAGGCTCCAAAGCGGCTGTCTACGGTGCCGGCGGCGGCTGACAGGATGGGCTGTACCGTCTCGAATTCCCGGCACAGGCGGGTCAGGGCAGCCAGAACGGGCTCAAAGGTACAGAAGGAGCCGGTCATTGCAAATCCGATCCGTTCCGGACGCATCAGCAGGCCTCCCTTCTCATAATTCCCGCCAGCAGCACCGAGGCTGCGGAGCGGGGCAGGCGCCGGCCAGGCAGTGAGTTGGCTGTCAGAACCCGGAACGCGGGACTGCAGCCGGAGGGCAGCCCGCCGGGCGCGGATGCCAGCTCCACCCAGAGGCAGTCCCGCTCCAGCGCTGAAAGCGCCGACTGAGAGAGGGTCTGCTCCGGGACTGTGTTGAAGACCACTGCCCAGGAGCCGGACAGCTCCGGAAAGTCCCTCGTTTCGTAACCCAGCTGCTCCGCCTCCGCCCGGACGCCTGGTCGGCGGGCGGTCACGGTCAGCTTCGCGTGGTGGGCCGCCAGCAGGGCAGCCAGAGGCTTCCCGATCCGGCCATAGCCCAAGACCAGGCAGGGCAGGTCAAATAAGGAGCCCTCCAGGTGCTCAGCGCTCAACGCCAGGGCCGCTTCCGCGGTCAGGCGGCCATTGGCAGCGGCCACGGCCGGATCCGCCAACAAATCCGTGATCCATCCGCTGCCCGGCAGCTTTTTGTTCAAATCCGCGGGCAAGGCGCCGCCATAGATCCGGGTATGTGCGTCATAGTAGCCGCGCAGCTCCCCCGTGTCCATGCCCTCCCCGCTTCGGCGCAGCAGCCCCGCGCCATCCATGCAGGGGGTGGGAAGGATCAGCACATCCACGGGTCCGGTCGGCCTTTGATCCTCCAGGCCGGGAACGCTCAGCGTAAAAACCCGGCCCCTGGGCACAAGGAGCCGGGAAAGCCAGAATTGCCGCCGGTCTCCGCCGACGAGCAGATATGTGGGTTCCATCGCTTCATCTCCTCAAGCCAGTATATGAGGAATCCACCGAAAGGTGCCGCACGAAAAAAGCTGTCCGAACGTCGAAACGTCCGGGCAGCTTTTCCTTAGCTGACCAGCAGGATCCAGCAGCCTGAATTCGGAGCGCTGCTATCGGAGCCCTTGGTCTCAGGGCTTTCCAGCCCCTCAAAGTGAAGGATGTAATTGTACTGTTGGTAACGGCAGAACGGGCAGCCGTAGGCGGCGTCGCCTGTCCGGTACTCGATCTCGTGACCGGTGCTGTCGCCCCAGCGTCCGTCGTAGTCCTGATGGGCCGCGACACAGCCGCCGTCGCCCATGCAAATCTCCGCGTGGGTACCCAGAAGGATCAGGATATCGCCCTTCTGCGCTTCGATCTCCCCTCTGCGGTAGACAACGAATCCAAAGGCCGGAAGCTCCTCCAGCATCCCGCCGGTGGAGAGACAGTGCTCAATTTCGAAGCCTCCCTCCATCAGCGCTGTGCTGACAAAGGATGTACAGTCGTAGCAGGGGCCCAGGCGGTAGGCCTGGCTGTAGCCGTGAGAATTATCTTCCGCGATCCCAACAGCCCATTCAAGCATCGCCTCAATCCGCGGATCGAGGGATTCAGACTGCTCCGCTTCCTCGGGCTCCTCGATCCCACGGCCGCTGCCTTCAAGGGCATAGGCGGGGATCAGCAGACAGCCCAGCAGCAGAAGAGAGAGCAGCAGGCTAATGATTTTTCGCATTCAAACACTCCAATAATAAAATCGGTCTGTTTCAGACCCGCGATATATTAGCAGATATTGTCATGAAAAGCAACAAAAATATCAAAATATTTACAAATTATTGCGTTTTTTGTAAAGAATACAGAAAAAACAGCCGCGGAAGCTTCCACGGCTGTTTACTCTGTATGCAAAATATGCAACTCAACGGATGATCAGCGCGTCGTTCACCACGTCCACCACCAGCTCAGAGCCAGGGGCCACATCCCCCTGGAGGATCCGTTTGGCAATCATGGTCTCCACCGTGTGCTGAACGTAGCGGCGCAGGGGCCGGGCGCCAAAGGCAGGATCGAAGGCGGCGTCCACGATGTAGCTCTTGGCGGCGTCGGTCAGCACGCAGCGGAGCTGCTTGTCCAGCAGGCGCTTGTTCAGCTGGTTGATCTGCAGGTCGATGATCTTGAAGATGTTCTCCTTGGTCAGGGGCTTGTAGAAGACGATCTCGTCGAGACGGTTCAGGAATTCGGGGCGGAAGGTCTTTTTCAGCAGGGCGTCCACCTGGGCCCGGGCCGTTTCGCTGATCTCCCCGTTCTCGTCGATGCCGTCGAGGATATAGGGAGAGCCCAGGTTGGAGGTCAGGATGATGATGGTGTTCTTGAAGTCCACGGTGCGGCCCTGGGAGTCGGTCACGCGGCCGTCGTCCAGCACCTGCAGCAGGATGTTGAAGACGTCGGGATGGGCCTTTTCCACCTCGTCGAAGAGGATGACGGAATAGGGCTTGCGGCGCACGGCCTCGGTGAGCTGGCCGCCCTCCTCATAGCCCACATAGCCGGGAGGCGCTCCGATCAGCCGGGAGACGGAGAACTTCTCCATATACTCGGTCATATCGATGCGGACGATGTTGCGCTCGTCGTCAAAGAGGTCCGCGGCCAGGGCCTTGGCCAGAACGGTCATGCACACCCCGGTGGGGCCCAGGAAGAGGAAAGAGCCCACGGGACGGTTGGGGTCCTGGATGCCGGCGCGGGAGCGCTGGATGGCCTCGGTGACCACCCGGACGGCCTCATCCTGACCCACGACCCGCTTGTGCAGCCGCTCGTCCAGGTGCAGGAGCTTGTCCCGCTCGCCCTGGACCAGCTTGGCCACGGGGATGCCGGTCCAGCGCTCGATGATCCGGGCGATCTCCTCCTCGGTGACCCGGTTGCGGAGCAGGCTCTGCTCCCGGGCGTTCTGGGCCAGACGTTCTTCCTCCTCCAGCTGCTTTTTCGCCTCGGGCAGATCGCCGTATTTCAGCTTGGCGGCAGCCTCCAGGTCGTAGGCCTGCTCCGCCTTTTCAATGTCGGCGTTGATCTTCTCGATGCGCTCGCGCAGGGTCTGGACCTTGGCGATGGCTTCCTTCTCGTTCTCCCATTGGGCCTTCATGGCCTTGAACTGATCCCGGTGCTCGGCCAGCTCCTTCTGAAGCTCCGCCAGGCGGCCCAGGGAGAGCTCGTCGTCCTCGTTCTTGAGGGCGGCCTCCTCGATCTCCATCTGGATGATCTTGCGGCGGACCTTGTCCAGCTCCGTGGGCATGGAATCCATCTCCGTGCGGATCATGGCGCAGGCCTCGTCGATCAGGTCGATGGCCTTGTCGGGCAGGCAGCGATCGGTGATATAGCGGTCGGAGAGCTTGACGGCGGCGATGATGGCGGGATCGGTGATCTTAACGCCGTGGAACACCTCGTAGCGCTCCTCCAGGCCCCGGAGGATGGCAATGGTGTCCTCCACGGAGGGCTCATTCACCAGGACAGGCTGGAAGCGGCGCTCCAGAGCGGCGTCCTTTTCGATATACTGCCGATACTCGTCCAGGGTGGTGGCGCCCAGGCAGTGGAGCTCGCCCCGGGCCAGCATGGGCTTGAGCAGGTTGCCCGCGTCCATGGAGCCCTCCGTCTTACCGGCCCCCACGATGGTGTGCAGTTCGTCGATGAAGAGGAGGATCTTGCCCTCGCTCTTTTTGACCTCGTTCAGAACGGATTTCAAGCGTTCCTCAAATTCTCCCCGGTATTTGGCGCCGGCGATCAGGGCGCCCATATCCAGGGAGAAGATGGTCTTGTCCTGGAGACTCTTGGGCACGTCGCCCCGGACGATCCGCTGGGCCAGGCCCTCCACAATGGCGGTCTTGCCCAC
>JAFWPP010000009.1:0-5981 GCA_017509485.1 Oscillospiraceae bacterium
ATGATCGCGTGGAGGATATAACCGATGAAAGCAACCAGCAGGACCTTTGCGAGGGAACCCAGAACGGCGGGGCCGTTCTCCGCGACCACCGGACAGATCAGGCAGAACACACCGATGGGGGAGAGCTTCACGATCAGCTCCATGGCCTTGAGGAAGGTGTCGTTGAGGATATCCACCAGCCTGAACTCCAGGTTGGCGTGCTTGTCCTTGATAAGCAGCAGCGCGAAGCCGATAAGGATGCTGGCAACGATAATCTGCAGCATATTCGCCTCGACGAAGGGCTTGAGGAAGTTGGAGGGGAAGATCCCCACGAGGGTGTCCATGAAGTTGACCGGCTCCGAGGCCTCGTAGCTCAGGTCTGAGGTTTGGAGCACCGGAAAGATCCCTTTGAAGAGGTTGGCCAGGATCAGACCGATGGTGATGGCAAAGGCCGTGGTGATCAGGTAGTAGACGATGGTTTTGACGCCGATGGAGCCGACCTTGCGGATGTCACGCATGGAGATGACGCCAGCCATGATCGAGAAGAAGACCAGCGGCGTGACGACCCACTTGATCAGGTTCAGAAAGATCGTACCAAAGGGCTTGATGTAGGAGGTGGCGATGTCGGCGTTCTTCATCAGGCAGATGCCCGCGATGATGCCCAGAAGCAGCGCAATGAAGATCTGCGTTGCCAGGGAAAGCTTTCTCTTCTTCATGCTTTGATTCCTTTCTCTGTCAAGCCAAGCTTGTCTCTGCGCTCAACGATCAAAATGAGCGGAAACCTGCTGCATCAGCGAGACGATGGGCAGGTGCTGGGGACAGACGCCCTCGCACTGGCCGCAGCCGATGCAGTCGCCGGCTTTGCCGTGCGTTCTTGTGAGCTTATTATAGTTGGAATAGTTGGCGGTCCAGCCCTTCTGCGCCAGATCCTCCCGCATATCTTCGTTGTAGAGGGAGAAATACTTGGGAATGGCGATCTGCATGGGGCAGCCGTCCGTGCAGTAGGAACAGGCTGTACAGGCAACGGCAATCTTCTGGTTGATGATCTCCGCCGCCCGGGCTGTCAGGGCGAGCTCTTGTCCGGATAAGGGCCGGAAGTTCTCCATGGTCCGCAGATTGTCCTCCATCTGTTCCAGGGAGCTCATGCCGGAGAGGACCATCCTGACGTTTTCCTGGCTGGCCGCGAAGCGGATCGCCCAGGAGGGGATCGACTGTTCCGGCGCGGCAGCTTTCAGAAGGGCTTCCGCTTCCGCAGGCAGTCGGGCCAGAGTGCCGCCCTTCACCGGCTCCATCACGATCACGTCCTTGCCGTGCTTCACCGCCGTCTCATAGACAGCGCGGGATTGGATCCATTCACTCTCCCAGTCCAGATAGTTGAGCTGGATCTGCACGAATTCCATTTCCGGGTGCTCCTTCAGAATCCGGTCCAGCAGCTCCGCCGTGTCGTGGAAGGAAAAGCCCACGTGCTGCACCAGACCCTGACGCTGCTTCTCCAAAAGCCAGTTGAAGCAGTCATACTGTTCATAGATCGGGTAGCTGTCGGACTTGATGCCATGCAGCAGATAATAGTCGAAATACCCCGCGCCGGTCAGCTCCAGCTGTTCGTTGAAAACGCGGTCCCGATCCTCTAAGGAATGTACAAAATTGTTGTGCAGCTTGGTTGCCAGGGCAAAGCGATTCCGGGGATGGCGGTCTACGAGAGCGGTTTTGACCGCCCGCTGGCTTTCAAAACCGTGATAACCGATCGCTGTATCAAAGTAGGTAAAACCCCTTTCCAGAAACAGGTCCGCCATCTGCTTGAAGCGTTCCAGGTCGATGCTTCTCTCATCAGCGGGATCCAGCAGAGGCAGCCGCATCAGGCCGAAGCCAAGATTTTTCATGGTTCTTTCTCCTCCGATGTTTTTTGATGGGTTGGATCTGTTTTTGCCAGCGCATCCCGAAAGACGGGAAGGTTGGGACAGTCGAAAAAGCTTTTCAAGCGGTCCTGCGCCAGACCGGTGTCCTGCGGAACGGACGCACCTTCATAACCCACCACCCAGGCTCCGGCGCTCAGTCCCGCCCGGATGCCAACCGGGGAATCCTCGACCACGACGCAGCATTCCGGCGGGACCTGCAGCAGCTCCATTGCCCGACGGTAGCCCTCCGGGTCCGGTTTCTTCCGCCGGACCATATCTCCGCAGAGGATCGCGTCAAACTGATCGGCCAGGGCCAAGCGGTTCAGCGCCGCCAGGATCAGGCGGGAGCTGGTGGAGCTGACCAGCCCGGTCTTGATCCCTGCCCCGCGCAGCAGGCCCAGGAAGTCCCGGAGGCCGGGCTGCGCTTTCAAATCCGGGCTGTTTTCATAGGTGTTGCCCTGTTTTTGCCGCACGGCAAGATACGCTTCGTCGCTGACCGGGGGCTCCGCGGACGCGAGAAGCGGACGGATGAAATCCAGGCCGTTCACGCCGATGAGAGCCAGCCGCTGTTCGTCGTTCAGCTTCAGACCGAAGACGGCCAGCGCCTGTTCCAAATAGCGGGTGTTTGACGGCTCCGTGTCCGCCACAACTCCGTCAAAGTCAAAGAGTACGCAGCGAAGCTCCATCGTGCGTACCTCAGAGCTGCGCCGCCAGGGCGTGCATCTTATCCCGGTTGTCCAGGTAGAGGTCCCGGAACAGGGGATAACGTGCGGCGTAGAAGGCGTGAGCGGCTTCGTCAGGCTCCAGGACAGTGCCGCGCGGCAGAGCGCGGCGCAGGTCGGAGAAGTCGGCCAGTCGGCCCGCGCCCAGGGCCGCCAGCATGGCGTCGCCGAAGGCGGAGCACTGCCAACTCTCCGGGATCGTGATGGGCAGACCGCAGATATCGCAGACGATCTGCATCCAGGTGCGGTTCTTCGTGCCGCCGCCTGCAGTAATGATGCGTCTGGGCGGCAGACCCAGCTCCCGGAAGAGCGCCAGGTGCTGGAGCGTGGAATACCCCACCGCCTCCAGGGCGGCCCGGTTGATGTGGGCGCGGCCGTGACTGCCCCGCAGCCCGAAGAGCAGGCCTACAGCCTGAGGATCCTGGAGCGGGCTCCGCTCCCCGTAGATATAGGGCAGCATCATCAGCCCGTCGGCCCCGCGGGGCACCCGGGCTGCCTCCCGGGCCATGACGGCGTAGGCGTTCTCGCCGCCGGCGGCCTCGGCGGACAGCTCCGGGGCATAGAGCAGGTCCCGCACCCAGCGGGTCAGGGTCCCGGCGGCGTTGGTGCCGTCGCCCAGCACATGGGTTCCGGGCACGGTGAAGACCTTGCTGCCGTTGAGACGGCCGTTGCCCTCCGGGGAGACATGGCTTTCCACCGCCCGGTCGATGCAGTAATAGTAGTACATGGAGGAGCCGTATTGGAAGAAGGCGGTTCCAGGCTCCACCAGACCCACGCTGATGGCCTCGGCGGTGGAATCGCCGGTGCCGACGATGACGGGCGTGCCGGGCGCCAGCCCGGTCTCCGCAGCGGCCTTTTCCGTGACGCCGCCGATGATCGACGTCACCGGCAAGGCCTCAGCCAGCTGGTCCGGACGGCAATAGAGGCCGCATTCCGCTTCGTTGACACTTCCGTCGGCAAGATAGAGAGGCCGGAAGGAGCCCTTTGCCAGGAACTGGTCGATGGTATAACGTCCGGTGAGCCGGGCCGCCAGGAAGGAGCTGCCGGTCAGAAATTTATAGGTTCTGGCATAGATTTCCGGCTCATGCCGCCGAATCCAAAGGATCTTGGTGGCTGTATCGCCGGAGCAGATGGGATGGCCGAAGAGCTGCCGTACCCGCTCGGCGCCGTAGTATTCCGTGAGCCAGTCGGCTTCCCTGGAGGCGCGGGCGTCGATGCCGTAGAGGATGGCGGGCCGCAAGGGTTCGCAGTTCTCATCCACCGGCAGACAATCTGTGCCCAAAGCGCTGGCTCCCACACAGGCGATCTGCCGGGGAGAGATCCCGCTGCGCTGGAGCAAGACGCGGCTGAGCTTGCAGAAATCGCCCCACCAGACGCCCAGAGCGTCATGCTCAAAATACCCGGGAGCGGGGTTGTCCATGCCGTGCGGGACGGATTCGTCCGCGACCAGGTGGAAGTCCTCGTCCAGCAGGATGCCCCGGGAGCTGAATGTGCCGACGTCGATTCCCAGATAATATCGCTTCTCCATGATCATCCTCCTGCTCAGAGCCCGGCGCGGATCTGGCCCACGGTTTCCATGAAGCTGCGGACCTTCTCGGTTACGACCCGTCCGTCCGGGCCCTTGAAGGCTGTGCCCATGCATACCGCGTCGCAGAGCTTCAATTTCTCATGGACGTTCTGGTGATTGCAGCCGGTATTGCAGAACACGGGTACGCCGCTGCCCCTGGCGACCTCATAGATGGAAGCCAGCAGGGCGTCGTCCGGCTCGCTGCCCGCGGAGGAGCCGGATACGCACAGACCGTCTGCGAAGCCGCCGTAGAGGATGGACTTGGCCACGACCCGCAGATCCCGCGGTGCCAGGAAGGCGTCAGACTCAGGGTTGACCTTGTAGAGCAGCTTCATTCCCGGAATCCCCAGGGCCTGCCGGTGTCGTGCAGCCTCGCCGCTGCTGGCGGAGAACAGACCGTACTCGCCTGCGTAAGCGCCGGAAAAGCTGTTTCGGGCAAAGCTGGCGCCGGTGGCGGCGGCCAGGTCGATGGTGGCGATGGGATTCTTTACCACATTGACGCCGAAGGGCCGATCCAGAATGGGGCGGAGATTGCCGATGAGATAGGCCATGGCGGAGATCATGGCAATGTCCGGTACGGCTTGATAGGGTCTGCTGAATTCGTTGGCAAAGAGGATGCCGTCCACGCCGCCGGCCTGCAGCGCCTCCAGATCCGCCCGCGCGTGGGCGAGTACGGTTTCCAGGCTGCCGCAGAAGCCAGGGTCTCCGGGCATGGCGTCCAGATGCAGCAGCGCGATGATGGGTTTTTCAACGCCAAACAGTTCTTGTGTCCACATAAAGATCCCTCCGATTGTTTTGTTTTTTGTATTTTGTATCATATTGTATTACAATAAAAGAATACCATAAGACGGAGAGATTGTCAATACATATTTACAAATATATAAAAACAGCAGCCTCCGTTTCCACAAAGTGGGAACCGGAGGCTGCATTGGATTTAATTATATTTTAATTGTATCAAATGACGATCTCGAATTTATCCGCAACGCAGCGCTGGATGCTGATATAGCGGAAGCTGCCGGTGGAATCGTTGACAACGCTGCTGATCTTCAGCAGGGGATACCCCACCGTCAGGCCGAGGCAGCGGGCTTCCTGGTAGTTGGCAAAAATCACCTCGAGGCGTTTGACGGAGTTGGTGAATTCGATGCCCTTGCGCTGACGGATGATCTCATATAGGGAGCGGTTGTTCAGGTCTTCGTCGAAAAGGAAGAAAAAGTCCTCGGTGAATTTGGCGGTTTCCAGAACAACAGGCATGGCGTCGGCATAGCGGATCCGGTCGATCACCAGGATCTCCTGTTCGCCGGTGAGCCCCAGCCGCTCGATATCCTTGGGGGACGCGGTCTCAAAGGCGGTTTTGATGGTCTTGGCGCCGGGTGTAAAGCCCAGGCTTCGGCACATCTCGGAAAAACTCATGACCCCGGAGAGCTGACGCGAGAACTTGCGCTCCCGCACAAAGGTGCCCTTGCCCACCTTGCGGACAAGAAAATCCTCCTTTTCCAGCTGCTCCATCGCCTTCCGCACCGTAACGCGGCTGACCTGATAGGCCTCGCTCAGCTCCGCCTCTGTGGGCAGGCGGCTGCCGGCGGGATAGCGGCCCTCGTTGATTTCGTCTCTCAGCTTTTCATACAGCTGCTGATACAGGGGGATCGAGCTGCTTTTGTTGATTTGTTCCATAATGCGGTCCTCTTTGCGCGTTTGAATTGCTGCTTGCTTTGTTCCATACAGATTATAGCAAATACAGCCGTCTTTGTAAAGAAGAAAAATACAAACAGCGACAATATTTCGAGATTTTTCCGCCCAACTCCGGAAAAAACGCGAGGG
>JAFWPP010000036.1:0-8768 GCA_017509485.1 Oscillospiraceae bacterium
AGGTGGCGCGAAGCGCCGGATGAGGGGAGGTATCGACGACAGAGTCGCTCCGTAGGGGCCGATGCCCACATCGGCCCTCACACCGATACGGGATAGGGCCGATGTGGGCATCGGCCCCTACGGGCGTTTTCGCAACATCCCGACAAATCCCGATTTGCGTATCTCACTGCGGGAACAGATATGCCTCCAGCTCCGCCGGGTCCTCGAAGGCCAGCGTGCAGTTTTGCTCCATGAAGGCCCGGATCTCGGGGACGTCGTAGGCCCAGCAGGCCGCGGCGAAGGGAACGCCCGCGGTCCGGGCCATGTCGTAGCCGGGCTTCAGGTCGTCCACCATCAGGCAGTCCTCGGGCTTCAGGCCGAAGCGCTCCAGCACCTGGTTCAGGGCCCAGGGGTCCGGCTTGCGGCGCTGGGGAGGCAGCTCCCAGCCGTAGACCGCGTCGGGCTGCGGCAGGCCGTTGGCGGCGTAGTCCCGGCGGATGTTGTAGTCGAAGGAGTGGGAGATCACGCAGACCAGGCCCCCGGCCTCCTTCTGGCGGCGGATGATCCGCGCCATGCCGGGGTAGACCTCCGGGATATGGTCCCGGACGTATTCCTTCCACATCTCCACCTCCCGGGCCAGCTCCGCCTCGGAGAAGCCCAGGACATCCCGGCAGTATTCCACGAAGCCCGGGTGGAAGTTCACCCGGAAGTAGTCCTCCAGGCTGATGGTGCGGCCGGGCCGCAGCTCCGCCAGGGAAACCAGGAAGGCCGGATGGTGGACGTGAGCAGTGGAGTCCATGACGGTGTCGTCGTGGTCCAGGATGAGGCATTTGTATCTCATATTCGTTCCTTTGTGTTGACAGATTTGGATTTGTCGCTCCGTAGGGGCCGATGCCCACATCGGCCCTCACACCGATACGGGAACGGGCCGATGTGGGCATCGGCCCCTACGGGCGTTTTCGCAACATCCCGGCAAATCCCGATTTGCGGGGCATAAGCAAGGCGGCCGGGGGTCCGGCCGCCCTACGCTTTATAACGGCAAAAACAGATTTGCCACGCCGAAATAGACCAGCAGGGAGAGGGCGTCCACGATGGTGGTGATGAAGGGGCTGGCCATGACCGCCGGGTCAAAGCCCAGCTTCTTGGCAAAGAGAGGCAGCGAGCAGCCCACGATCTTGGCGAAGAGCACCGTGATGGCCAGGGTGATGCAGATCACGCCGATGATCAGGAAGGGGCTGGCCATGGTGACCTCGGCGAAGCTGCCCAGGATCAGGTAGTCCACCAGCAGGATCTTGCCGAAGCAGGCCACCGCCAGGCTCAGGCCGCAGAGGACGGCCACCCGGGCCTCCTTCCAGATGATGGCGAGGATGTCCTTGAATTCCAGCTCGTTCAGGCTCAGGCCGCGGATGATGGTGACGGAGGCCTGGGAGCCGGAGTTGCCGGCGGTGTCCATCAGCATGGGGATGAAGGCCGTCAGGATCACCAGCTTGGCCAGGGCGGACTCGAAGTGGGAGATGATGATGCCGGTGAAGGTGGCCGACACCATGAGGAGCATCAGCCAGGGGATGCGCTTTTTCCAGATCTCGAAGGGGCTCATGCTCATGTAGGGCTTCTCCGAGGGGATGATGGCGGCCATCTTTTCGATATCCTCGGTGGCCTCCTCTTCCATGACGTCCATGGCGTCGTCGAAGGTGACGATACCGACGAGGCGGTTTTCGCCGTCCACCACGGGCAGGGCCATGAAGTTGTACTTGGAGAACATCTGGGCGACCACTTCCTGGTCGTCATGGGTGTTGACCGAGATGACCTTGTCGATCATGATGTCCTCGATCAGCTTGTCGTCGTCGCTGCAGAGCAGCAGGTCCTTGACGGTCACGACGCCGATCAGGGTGCGGTCCTTGGTGACGTAGCAGGTGTAAATGGTCTCCTTGTCGATGCCGGTGCGGCGGATCCGGGTGATGGCCTCCGCCACGGTCATCTTGGGCCGCAGGGAGATATACTCCGTGGTCATGATGGAGCCCGCGGAGCTCTCGGGGTAGCGCAGGATCTCGTTGATGGACTTGCGCATCTCGGGGTCGGCCTGGCTCAGGATGCGGCGTACCACCGTGGCGGGCATCTCCTCGATGATGTCCACGGCGTCGTCCACGAAGAGCTCGTCCAGGACCTCCTTCAGCTCGGAGTCCGAGAAGCCGCGGATCAGCAGCTCCTGGGCCTCCTGGTCCATCTCAACAAAGGTGTCCGCCGCCAGCTCCTTGGGAAGCAGGCGGTAGAGCAGGGGCAGGCGATCCTCCTCCATCTCGTCGAAGATGGCGGCGATGTCCGCCGGGTTCATGGTGATCAGGATCTCCCGCAGGGTGGCGTATTTCTTCTCTGCCAGCAGCTTGCGCAGGGTGTTTTCCATAATCACGGTATGTTCTGCCATTGGGGTTCCTCCTTTTCCATTTCATCGGTGATTTGCAGCAAATGGGAAAGCAGGCACATTGGCCGAATTAACGAAAGAGACCCCATGCACGCAAGGGGATCTCCGTCATAGAACTTCGGCCCGGAGCTGTGCCGCCGTTACTCCCCGCGTCCATAGAATCTCACTTCCTTTTGATTTGGTCTTCGGCGGATCTCCGCCTCTGTATATCATACCCGAGAACGGAAAAAAAGTCAAGGCGGAAGCTTCCGCCCTGACTTTTATTTTCCGTGACAAATCGCATTCATAAGGTTTTTATGGGGGCTCCCTATCAGGTCCAGCCTGCGTCCTCGATCTCCCGGCCCTTCTTGCGGGTCATGAGGGAACCCAGGGCGGAGCCCACGGGGGCGCCCTCGTAGAGCACCCGGTAGGCGGCCTGGGTGATGGGCATGTCCACGCCCATCCGGTCCGCCAGCAGCTTGACGGCCCGGGTGGCGTAGTAGCCCTCCACCACGGCGCCGACCTCCTTCATGGCCTCCTCGGGGGTCAGGCCGTTGCCGATCAGGATGCCGGCCCGCCGGTTGCGGGAGTGCATGGAGGTACAGGTGACGATCAGATCGCCGATGCCCGTCAGGCCGGCGAAGGTGTCGGTGCGGGAGCCCAGCTTCATGCCAAGCCTTGCCACCTCCGTCAGGCCCCGGGTCATCAGCAGGGCCTTGGTGTTGTCCCCGTAGCCCAGGCCGTCGCAGACGCCGGCGCAGAGGGCGATCACGTTCTTCATGGCGGCGCCAAGCTCCACGCCCAGGGGGTCGGAGGAGGTGTAGACCCGGAAATGGTCGTTCATAAAGACCTCCTGGACGATCTCCGCCAGAAGCCGGTCCTCGCAGGCCGCCACCACGCCGGTGGGGACTCCGCGGCTGACCTCCTCCGCGTGGGAGGGGCCGGAGAGCACCACGACCTTTTTCCCGGTGACCTCCGCCACGATCTCGGACATCCGCTTGCCGGTGTCTGGCTCGATGCCCTTGGTGGCGGAGACCAGGATCACGTCGGGCCGCAGGAAGGGGGCGATCTTCTCCGCGGTGGAGCGGATGGCAAAGGAGGGCGGGACCACCACCACCAGGCTGCATTCCCGCACAGCGGCGGGATCGGCGGTATAGCGGAGATCCTCCGGCAGCTTCACGCCGGGCAGAAAGGGGTTTTCCAGGGATTCCGCCAGATGCCTGCTCTCCTCCTCGGAATAGGAGACCAGGGTGAGCTCGTGGCGGTTCTCATGAAGCAGCATGGACAGGGCCGTGCCCCATCCGCCGCTGCCGACGACTGCGATTTCCATAGTGTTAAGTCCTTTCTTTGCGCTGGAAGGTTGATAAAAGGCATCAGGCACCAGGCCCGCCTGTAGGGACAAGCATTGCTTGTCCGCCTTTCTCCGCCCGGAGGAGGCGGCAGGCAATAGGCACCAGGCACCAGGGGACGGGGATGCGGATTGCTACGGGCCGTACCGGCCCTCGCAATGACAAAATCGGGGTGCTTTCCGCCGTAGGGGTGAGGGAGCAGGATCGGCAGCGGCCAATAGCCGCTGCTGCTGCGGTGTGAGCGCGGGCGCGTCTCCTATTGCCTGATGCCTATAGCCGATCCCCTCGTCCTACGATTTCTTATGGAACGAGAATTTGTTTTCCGTGCCCTCGCGCAGGCGCTTGATGTTGCCGTGGTGCATGTAGATGGCGATGCCCGCCAGGCAGAAGGCCATAATGGTCATCATGACGGTGCCGTCGTCCAGGTTCTTGTCGATGGGGTAACGGATCCAAAACAGGAAGGGGTAGACCACCGCAGCCACGATGGAGCCCAGGGAGACGTATTTGGTGAGGATCACCACGGCCGCGAAAACCACCAGCAGGGTCAGGATGATCCGCCAGTCGATGAAGGCCGCCAGGGTGCCGCAGGTCAGGATGCCCTTGCCGCCCTTGAAGCCGAACCAGAGGGGGAACATGTGGCCGATGACGGTCATGCCGCCGCAGAGCATGGCGCCCTCGTCGAACCAGATGGGGTCATAGGCGCGCATGATGGCCCGGCCGATGAAGCAGGCCGCCACGGTCTTGCCCACGTCGATCAGCAGCACCAGCAGGGTGTCGGCCCCGCCGTAGTTGCGGTAGAAATTCGTCAGGCCCGCGTTGCCGCTGCCCTTGGTGCGGATGTCCTCCTTGCGGATCCAGCGGGAGACCAGGATGGCGCCGTTGAAGCTGCCCAGCAGATAGCCGATCACGGCGCAGACAGCAAACCAAAATACGATCATTCTTCCTTGTCACTCCTTTGCCGGACCGTGATCTTCACCGGAGTTCCCTCCAGGCCGAACACTGCCCGAATCTGATTTTCGAGATAGCGCTGATAGGAGAAGTGGAACAGTCTGGCGTCGTTGCAGAAGAAAATGAAGTGGGGCGGCTTGACCCCCGCCTGGGTGGCGTAGAAGATCTTGAGGCGGCGGCCCTTGTCCGTCGGGGGCTGGACCCGGGCTGTGGCGTCCGCCAGCAGGCTGTTGAGCATACCGGTGGTGATCCGCAGCGCGGACTGCTCGTTGACATAGTTGATGAGCTCGTAGAGCCGATCCACCCGCTGCCCGGTCTTGGCGGAGATGAAGAGGATGGGGGCGTAGGTCATATAGCTGAGCCCCTTGCGGACCTCCTCGGTCATCCGATCCATGGTGTGGGTATCCTTTTCCACGGCGTCCCACTTGTTGACCACCAGGATGGAGGCCTTGCCAGCCTCGTGGGCCAGGCCCGCGATCTTGGTATCCTGCTCGGTGACCCCCTCGCCCGCATTGATCAGGATCAGGACCACGTCCGCCCGGTCGATGGCGGCGATGGAGCGCATGTTGGAATATTTCTCGATGGCGTCGTCCACCTTGGACTTGCGGCGCATGCCCGCGGTGTCGATGAATAAGAACTTGCCGTGCTCGTTCTCAAAATAGCTGTCTACGGCGTCCCGGGTGGTGCCCGCCTCGTCGGAAACGATGACCCGCTCCATGCCCAGGATGCGGTTGAGCAGACTGGACTTGCCCACGTTGGGCTTGCCCACGATGGCCACCTTCACCACCTCGTCCTTCTCCGGCTCCTCCTCGTCGGGGGAGAGGTGCTCGGTGATAAAGTCCAGCAGATCGCCGGTGCCGTGGCCGTGGATGGCGGAGGTCTCCACGGGATCCCCCAGCCCCAGGTCGTAGAACTCGAAGACCTCGGGGTTCATGGGACCCACGGCGTCGCACTTGTTGACGGCCACGACCACGGGCTTCCTGCTGCGCTTCAGCAGGTTGGCCACCTCCATGTCGGCGGCGGTGACGCCCACCTTCACGTCGGTCACCATGATGATGACCTCGGCGGTCTCGATGGCGATCTCCGCCTGGCGGCGCATGAACTGCAGCATCTCGGAGCCGGTGGAGGGCTCGATGCCGCCGGTGTCGATGAGCTCAAAGCTCCGGCCGTTCCACTCGCACTTGCCGTAGATCCGGTCCCGGGTGACGCCGGGGCTGTCCTCCACGATGGCGGTGCGCTGGCCGGTGAGTTTATTGAATAACATGGACTTGCCCACGTTGGGCCGGCCCACGATGGCGACGTAGTGTTTGGACATAGTCAGCCTCCTTTCGAGAGGTCCCCTCTATTATGCCATATCCGGCGGGGGTTTTCAATCGGTAATTGGAAATAATTTGTAAATTCAGGGGTCAGTTGGCAGGGATCAGGCCCGCCTGTAGGGACAAGCATTGCTTGTCCGCCCTCCCCCGCCCGGACAAGGGATCCGGGATCAAGGATCAGGGGGAGAACAGGCATCAGGGAACAGGCATCAGGCATACTACGTGACTCTTCGAGTTCAGGGGACGGGGGATGCGGATTGCCACGGGCCGTACCGGCCCTCGCAATGACAAAATCGGGGTGCTTTCCGCCATAGGGGTCGGGCGCCGCACAAAAAGTAGAGAGGAAGGTCTTTTCGACGCCTTCCTCTCAACTTTCATTCCGCATAGAATTACTCCGCAGCAACTTCGATGACCTGACGACCGTTGTAGTAGCCGCAAGCCTTGCAGGCTCTGTGGGGCAGACGGGGCTCGCCGCAGTGGGGGCAAGCGACCACGCCGGGAACGGACAGCTTCCAGTGGGAGCTGCGTCTCTTGTCGCGTCTTGCTTTGGAAACTTTTCTCTTAGGAACAGCCATGGTGACACCTCCTCGGTCAGAATGCCTCTAAGGCAGTATTTTACTTCTTCAAAAGCTGCTTTAACACAGCCAGGCGCGGGTCTCCATCCGGCTGACAGGCACAGGGGCCGTCGTTGAGATCCTTCCCGCAGCGGCAGCAGAGTCCCTTGCAGTCTTCCCTGCAAAGGAATTTGCTGTCCATACTCAAAACGAACGTGGTGGTAACGATGTCGTCCAGATCCGCGCAGCCGTTCTCCAGCAGGAAGATCCAAGGATCCTCCTCCCCGTCGTCGTTGGCCAGCTCCGGGGCGAGAATGGCGTGGAGGGGAAACTCCACAGGCTTGTCCACGTCCTTCGCGCAGCGGTCGCAGGGCCCGTGGAGGGTCGTGCGCAAGCTGCCGCTGAGCACGTAGACGCCGGCTGTGTTGCGGACCTCTCCCACCGCCGTCACGGGTTCGGTCGCGGGACAGCATCCACCAAACGCAAGCTCATGCAGATCAAGAGCGACCTCAAAGGGGATCGCGCCGCCGGGATTATCTTTGAGAGCAGACAGGTTCAGCAGCATCGGTTTCTCCTAATCACATAGTCATGCTGGAATATTATAGCGGCGAATGGCCCGTTTGTCAAACACTTTTTTGACTTTTTTTGAAAAAAGTTTCCCTTGCGGAATGCTGGGAAGTGGAGTATGATGAAGGCAAGGAAAGGATCATGGGGCAAGGTTCAAAACACAGGGCGTTGGGATTAGCAAGGAATACGCCGTAGGGGCACCCGCCTCCCGTAAACGGCCCACCCCGTAGGGGCGGCCATCGGCCGCCCGCCCAAGGCACCCACCTCCCGACGACCGCCTACACCGTAGGGGCGGCCATACTTCGTGACTCTTGCGAGTTCGGCCGCCCGCCCAAGGCACCCTCCTCCCGAAAACGGCCCATCCCGTAGGGGCGGCCATCGGCCGCCAGCCCAAGGCACCCGCCTCCCGACGACCGCCCACCCCGTAGGGGCGGCCATCGGCCGCCAGCCCGCGGCACCCACCTCCCGACGACCGCCTACACCGTAGGGGCGGCCATCGGCCGCCAGCCCAAGGCACCCTCCTCCCGAAAACGGCCCACCCCGTAGGGGCGGCCATCGGCCGCCAGCCCGCGGCACCCACCTCACGACGACTGCCTACACCGTAGGGACGCGCAGATATGTCCCGAATTTTTCGGTCACGTCAAACGCCTTTTCCGGGTCGGACAGGCAGAGCGCCTGGATCGAAGACAGCGTATTATACAGAAAATGCGGCTGAATCTGCGACATCATGATCCTGATGCGCTGCTCCGCCATCAGCGCTTTTTCGTGATCGTGAACGAACTGAAGGTGCAGCCATATATAATAGAACAGGCAGCTCGTTACCGTGGCGATCGTCGTAAAAGTGATGCCCTTATCCGTATACGTGACGAAGGTGTCCAGCAAAAACGCGGCGACGACCGAAAGATAATTTAACACCGGTATGAAAAGCCTGCTGCTCTTCCGGTCGCTTTTTCTTTTCAGCGTCAGATACAGCAAATAGAAAAGCAGTCCCGCACAGACAATGTGGCTGGTGTATGTGAGCGGTCCGCGCTGAAAATGATTGTCTTCGCTGATCCAAAAACAGATATGGCTGAAAAGCGCGGTCGAGTGAATGAGAGCGTTCGCCGCGGCAATGATCCAAAGCGAAAAAAGCTTTGCTTTGTTATCAACAAGCGCACAGAACAATATGATGATGAAAGGCGAAATAGAGTAGCCGAAAATGGAATTGAACGTCCGCAGCGTCGGGCTGTCATAGTAGAACGCGAAAAAGTCGTTGAGGAGATTTTGGACGACCGACAGCGCGACAAGTACGATGCAAAGAAGCATGATGCGTCTGTGTGAACGTTTGATATACGGATCGAACATAACGACGAACAAAAGACAGAATAACTCCAGAAACAGCGGAACGATCGCCGTCAGATTGTCCTGAAGTATTTTAACAACGTTTTCTAACATGGTTTTGCTCCTTGTGTGTTTTCATTTGAAAGACAAATGCTCATTCTGAATCTGCACAGGCCAGCGTAATCATCACGATTGATGATCTCCTCCGGGAACTCCGGCAGCCACTTGCGGTCAAAGCAGGTCGTGCCGAAATAAGCGTTGAAACTGTCGACGGGAAGGATCACCCAGTCGGTATCTTCCTGTTTGTTGGCAAGGTAATACTTTGCAAGCTCTATGA
>JAFWPP010000046.1:0-18217 GCA_017509485.1 Oscillospiraceae bacterium
ACGGCTCTTGGCCTCGATCACGCCATAGGGCACGATCAGCAGCAGCGCCCCGCAGGAAAAAACAATCACGATCAAGAAATTGTTCCCCAACAGCTCCAGCAGCGAAGAACTCATGACGTGATAGCTCCCGTTCGCCGTGACCCGTTCCATTACAGTTCTGTATTTGGAGAGAAACCCGACTGGATGCTCCGTCCCCTGCAGCTGTGCCTCCCCGTTGACGCAGGACCTTACGTACGCTTGATCTTCATCGTAGATCCAATTTCTGTATTCAATAAATTGTTCAAATTCATGATGAAACTTCACCCTGTTCCGCTGGAGAATCGGATCCTCCGCCGCGGCGCGAATGATCTGATCCTTCAGCGCTTCCCGCTCTGTGGCAAGGGCAGGGAGATCCTCCTCCGTGATTGTCGTCCCATAATGCTCAAACAGATAATCGTGGAACTGCATATCTGCGCTGCAGAGGCTGTAGCTCTCATTCGACGCGGTGATCTGCTGTGGGTAGGAGGCGGTGTCCGCACAGGCAAGGGCCTTTTTCTGGCTTCCCAGAATTGCGGCACAGAAGCCGCAGAGCAACGCCAGCACCATAAGCAGCCGGACAGGGTGCAGGAGCTTTTTCAGCTCCTGCTTTACGATATCCATCGCATTACATCTCCTTTTTGCAAAAGCGGCGCCAGGCGGCGCAGAACAGTCCCACAACGATCAGCGCCCAGGTGCCGACAGCCTCCGGCTCCAGGCCGGACAGACCGGCGCCGTCGTTTCTGAGAAACCAGGCGTCCAGCCGCAGGATCAGCTGCCCGTCCTCGAATCGGAACAGAATATTCGCCGGGTTCCAGACCAGGGGCCACTGCCAGGCCGCGGGCTCCCCCGGACAGAAGCGGACGGACAGGAGCCAGAGGGCGGCCAGCGCCGCCAGGCTCAAAAATGCGGAAAAGACGTTTCGGAACAGCAGTCCGGCAGCTCCGGCCAGCAGGCCGAAGGCCAGCAGGATCCCCCAGAGCAGCAGGCCGCAGGCAGCCAGGTGCCCCGGGAAGGAGCCGTACCAGGGGCGGCCGCCCGGCCATTCCAGGGCCAAAAAGTACAGGCTCAGGGAGTTCCGCGCCGGGCAGAGAGCCAGAAAGCAGGCGAGCGCAGCACCAAACAGGACGATCCAGGCAAGGCTCGCGCAGATCAGCCCCGCCGCGATCCGGTTTTTCGCTATCCCGCGGCCGACGCGGGTGCTGCAGCTGATTGGTACGGTCCTTGCGACCCATTCCCGCTCCAGGCCCGCGAGCACCGTCCAAAAGCAGAGGAACAGGGACTCCGCCAGGACTGCGGGCAGCAGCTTGTGATACAGCAGACGCAGCGACAACGCCAGCAGCTCCGGCAGCAGCGCGTCCAGCTCCCAGCCTGCGTTCGCGCCGGGAAGGTTCCAATGGACCAGCAGCAGATTCAGCGCCAGAAAAGCCGCGAGGAAGCACCACAGGAGCTTTTCCCGCAGCAGGAGCCGCAGCTCCAACAGGCAGTTTCGCATGGCCTTCACCCGTAGAACACCAGAAAAACGTCCTCCAGCGTGGGCTCCGCCGGGACCGCTCCCTCCGGGAGGCTGCCCTCCGTGAAGCGCAGATGGACACTGCCGTGCTCCTCGCGCAGGGAGAGCACTCTGTGGCCCTGCTCAAACTCCGGCAGCTCTGCGTCGGGCAGGCTGATCTCGAAGATCCTTTCCCGGAGCCGGCCGCAGATCTCCTCGGGCGAGCCCTCCAGAGCGACCTGGTGATCCTTCAGAAAAATCAGCTGATTCGCCACGGATTCCACGTCCGAGACGATATGGGTGGAGAGAATCACGATCCGGTCCTTGGACAGACCGGCCAGAATATTCCGGAATCGGACCCGCTCTCTGGGGTCCAGTCCCGCCGTGGGCTCGTCCAGGATCAATATTTTGGGATCGTTCAGCAGGGCCTGGGCAATGCCGACCCGCTGGATCATACCGCCGGAGAAGGTCCGCATCTTCTTCCGCTTCACCTCGGACAGCCCCACCAGCTCCAGCAGCTCCTCCGCCCGGTCGGGAACGAGCTTCCGGTCCATCCCCTTCAGGGCGGCCAGGTAGCTCAAAAATTGGATCGGGCTCTGATTCGGATAGTAGCCCATCTGCTGGGGCAGGTAGCCCAGCAGCTCCCGATAGGCAGCGTTCATCGTACGGATCTCTACGCCGTCATACCGGATCTCGCCTTCCGTTGGAAACGCAAGCGTCGTCAGCAGCTTCATCAGCGTGGTCTTGCCCGCGCCGTTCGGCGCCAGCAGGCCGTAGACGCCCGGCGTGAATTCCAGATCGATGTGCTCCAATACCGTGAATTTTCCATAGCGTTTTGTGACGTCACAGACCTTCAGCATAACAAACCCTCCGAACATAGATTCCATAACGATTGCAGAACATGAGCGCCAGCAGAAGATCCACCAGGACCCAGGCCACAGCCGGAACCGCCTGCAGAAGCCCCCAACAGAATTCCGGCCAGAGCTGAGAGCCGACGCAGCTGCCAAACACCCAGACCGCCAGGACACCGCAGACTGTCAGATTGGAACGGACCGACAAAACCGTCTGGATCTGCAGCAGCGAATAGAGAAAGAGCGACGACAGGGAAACGCAGAGCAGCGGCAGTCCCGGCAGCCCCAGAAACGCGGACAGAAACAAGGCGTAGAGCCCGACGACGGCAAAGCTGCAGCAGGTGATGCAAAACACGCGAAATGCGATCAGATGACGAGCGGTATAGAGACAGGTCATTTTGATCGGATAGCTTGTCCCCTCCACTTCCTTCCAGAGGGAAAGCGAAAACAGGAGAAACAGAAACACCGGAGAAAAGGCGAACAGGAATACCGAGGTCTTTTGCAGCTGGTTCACAGAATGGCGAAGGTCTATCGCGCCAATCACGGCTGCAAGCCCGAACAGCATGCAGGAAATCAGGATCACGTCCCATGTGCCGGTAAAAATCTGCCGAAGGCCGAGATTGCGGGACATATCCCGCAGGAATGAAATCAGATTTGGACGCCTGGTAAGCGGCGCCTTTTCGCAAATATTATGAACGGACGCCTGGATCTGTTTGTCGCTTGGATAGATTACGCTCATTGCCGGTTCGCCTCCTCTCGCAGCATACGGATCGTCGTATAGTATTTGGTTTTGACGGTGCCCTCCGGCAGCGCCAGGATCTCCGCGATCTGACGAAAGCCGGCCTCGCCGTAGAAGCGCAGCCGTAGAATGCTCTGGATCTCGTCCGGCAGATCTGCGATCCGAAGCTGGATCTGCCGGAGCTGGTCCGCTTCCAGCCACTGCTCCTCCGGCGAACCGTCGTCCGGCAGCGATACTTCCTCTATGGGGATCGTACTCTGGCGAAGCCTGTATGCGGGAGACCTGAAAAGATCCGTCAGCTTATGGGATGCGATCCGGTACAGCCAGGTACGGAAGCCCGCACGCTTTGGGTCATATCGTTGGATGGATTGGAGCGCCGCAAGGAAGATCTCCTGTGTCAGATCCATCGCAGCGTCCACATCACTGGTCTGACGGTACGCAAAGGCATATATTTCCCGGTAGTAGGCGGAGATCAGCGTCTCCGCCGCCTGTCGGTCTCCCTGGCGCTGGATGCGTTTGATCAGGGAAGCTTCTTTTTTATCGCTCATATCGCTCTCCGGATGTTTCTTTTTCATCAATATATTCGTTGCAAGGCGTGCAAAAGTTTTCAGATTGCTCAAGTTTTTTGCTTTGCCTGTGCGGAAATGCAACAGCGCCTGCGCGTTCATTCGGAACGCGCAGGCGGCTTGTTGTCGTTGTATCAGCGGGCCAGCAGGTTGACCGCGTCCTCCAGGTCGGCGGTGTCCACGCTCTCGGCCTCGCCCACGTCCATGAAGCCGGCCACCACCGGGTCGATGGGCAGGCGGGCCAGCACGGGCAGGTCGAATTTGGCGGCCATCTCCTCCACATGGGACCTGCCGAAGACCTCGATCTTCTTCCCGCAGTCGGGGCAGGTCAGCCAGGCGTAGTTCTCCACGATGCCGATCAGGGGGATATGCATCAGCTTCGCCAGGCCCACGGCCTTGGAGACGATCATGGAGACCAGGTCCTGGGGGGTGGTCACCAGGATGATGCCGTCGATGGGCAGGCTCTGGAATACCGTCAGGGGCACGTCGCCGGTGCCGGGGGGCATATCGACGAACATATAGTCCACGTTGTCCCAGTACACGTCGGTCCAGAACTGCTTGACCGCGCCGGCCAGCACGGGGCCGCGCCAGGCCACGGGGGCGGTCTCATCCTCCAGCAGCAGGTTCAGGGACATGACCTGAATGCCGGTGCGGGTGACGGCGGGGGCCAGCAGACCGTCCTCGTAGGCGTCGGTAGAGTCCAGGGCAAAGGCCTTGGGGATGGAGGGCCCGGTGATATCCGCGTCCAGAATGGCGGTGCGGAAGCCGCGCTTCTGCATGGCCACCGCCAGCATGGAGGTGACGGTGGATTTGCCGACGCCGCCCTTGCCGGAGACGACCGCGTAGACCTTGCGGACGCTGGATTTGGGGTTCAGCTTGGCCAGCAGGCTCTCTTCGGTGCGGGAAGCGCAATCCTGGCCGCAGGTGGAACAGTTGTGGGTGCATTCGCTCATTGGGATTACCTCTCTTGTTTTATGAAGTGTTATTTGTACGATTGTCAAATGGTTTTTCGAGCCGATTTACTTGCTGAGGCACCAGGGATCAGGCATACTTCGTGCCTCTTGAAACGATCGGTATTATCTCGCCGCGACAGCGAAATAGACCAGGATTATGATTCCTAAAACGATCCGATAGTATCCAAATACCTCAAAACCGTGCTTGCGGATGTAGTTCATCAGGCCGCGGATGACGAGCATGGAGACCGCGAAGGCCACCAGGCAGCCCACCAGCAGGATCATCAGCTCCGGGCCGGTGAAGTGCAGACCGAATTTCAGCAGCTTCAGAAGGCTCAGACCGAACATGACGGGCACCGCCAGATGGAAGGTAAAACGGGCGGCGGCAGGCCGGGCCACCCCCAGGATCAGGGCGCCGATGATGCAGGCGCCGGAGCGGGAGGTGCCGGGGACGATGGACAGGACCTGGAACAGACCGATGCCGAGGGCGTCGGCGTAGGAGATCTCCTCCAGGGTCTCCACCCGGGGCTTGCGTCCCCGGTTCCAGTTCTCCACCAGCAGGAAGCCCAGGCCGTAGAGGATCAGAGCGCCGGCAATGACCGCGGGCGTTGTAAAGTGGGCGTCCACATAGTCGTCCAGCAGGACGGCGGCCACGGCGCCGGGGATACAGGCCGCGATGACCTTCAGCCAGAGAGAGATGGTGTTCTGCTTGACGCAAATCCCGCCCTGGGGCTTCCTGCCGAAGGGCCAGAGCTGATCCCAGAACAGGACCACCACCGCCAGGATGGCGCCCAGCTGGATCACCACGAAGAACATCTCCTTGAAGGCCTCGGAGGCGTCGATCCGGAGGAATTCGTCCACCAGCAGCATGTGCCCCGTGGAGCTCACCGGCAGCCACTCGGTCACACCCTCCACGATGCCCAGGAAGATGACTTTCAGCAATTCAAGAAAGGACAGGGTCAAAGCGGAGCCCCCTTTCAAATCCCATGTTTTGTTATTATAACACAGCCTCGAAGCTTTTACAACCACGATTTTCGCAGGAGTTCGGAAATCGGGGTTTGTCGAATGAAAAGGGACAAGGTACAAGGGGCCAAGGGATCTGCGGACTTGCACCTAACGATACGGAGGGCCGATGTGGGCATCGGCCCCTACGAACACACTCGCTGTGAATGCCCTGTCCCCATACGACACGGAGGGCCGATGTGGGCATCGGCCCCTACGAACACACTCGCTGCGAATGCCCTGTCCCCATACGACACGGAGGGCCGATGTGGGCATCGGCCCCTACGAATGCACTCGCTGTGAATGCCCTGTCCCCATACGACACGGAGGGCCGATGTGAGCATCGGCCCCTACGAACGCACTCGTCAAACCCGAATTTCCTTCAAAACCCGTTGCGAAATCCGGCGAAATGTGATAGGATAAAAGAAAAACGGAGGTTGCAATATGAAATTCATCTCCTGGAACGTCAACGGGCTGCGGGCCTGTATGGGCAAGGGCTTTTTGGACGCTTTTGCGGCCCTGGACGCCGATTTCTTCTCCCTGCAGGAGACCAAGATGCAGCCCGGCCAGCTGGAGCTGGAGCTGCCCGGCTATCGTCAGTTCTGGTACTCCGCCGAAAAGAAGGGCTACTCCGGCACCGCCGTCTTCACGAAGCACGAGCCCCTGGCCGTCAGCTGCGGCCTGGGCGTGGAGGAGCTGGACCACGAGGGGCGGCTCATCACCCTGGAATACCCGGGCTTTTACCTGCTGACCTGCTACACCCCCAACGCCCAGGACGGGCTGAGGCGCATTGATTTCCGCATGCGCTGGGAGGACGCTCTGCGGGCCTACATGCAAAAGCTGGACGCCGTCAAGCCCGTGATCTACTGCGGGGATCTGAATGTGGCCCATGAGGAGATCGACCTGAAGAACCCCAAACAGAACCGGGGCAACGCCGGCTTCTCCGACGAGGAGCGGGGCAAGTTCTCCGAGCTGCTGGCGGCGGGCTTCACGGACTCCTGGCGCTATCAGCACCCGGACGTCACGGACCAGTACTCCTGGTGGAGCTACCGCATGCGGGCCCGGGAGAAAAACGTAGGCTGGCGCATCGACTACTACGTGATCTCCGACCGCCTGCGGGATCAGCTGATCTCCACGGACATCCACCAGGAAATCTTCGGCTCGGACCACTGCCCGGTGGAGCTGGTGCTGGACGTCTGACCTGTAGGGGCCGGCGCCTTCGACGGCCCGTCCCCTTTATCGACACACCACCTCATCCGTCACGGCTTCGCCGTGCCATCTTCCCCTCAAGGGGAAGGCTTTGCGGGGCGTCCAGGGGCCGCCCCTACTGATCTTTCGGAGGCCAGTCCAGCAGGAGGCACGGCCTACCGTCCAGCTCGGCTTCGCGCATTTGCGAGACATATTCCGCAAAGGGGATGGGGCCCTCGGGCGGGGCGAAGATGGCCAGGGTCAGGCCGCCGTCGCCGGTGGTTTGGATCATGGCGTCGGGGAGCTCCTGTCCCTCCAGGATCCCCCGCCAGGGCCGAAAGCCCCCGGTCTCCCGGCCCAGAACGAAGCAGTCCGGCAGGATGGGCCAGCTGTGGCGGGAGAAACGCCGCTCCAGCCGCAGGCCCCCCGTCTCCGGGCGCAGGACCCCCAAGCAGCGGCTCTCCGTCCCAAAGCAGCCCCAGAGCCGCCAAAAGCCCCTCCCCGGCTCCGGACAGCAGGCCGAGAGCCGATACCAGAGTCCCTCGGGCTCCACAGCCACGCCGCCTGTTTCCGCGCCCTGATAAAAAATCGGATACTCCATACTGAAACACTCCCTTTCGCATCAGCCTATGCGAAAGGGAGTGTTTCTATTCCGCGTCCGTGCCGCCAAACGGCGGCGGAGGCCTCCGGGGATGCCTCCCTACGGATGCTCCAGCCCGAAGGACACGGCGATGGCGTTATCGACTTTCAGCATCCGCTCATCGCTGAGCCTGCCCATATGTTCCCGGAGGCGGCGTTTGTCCAGGGTACGGATCTGCTCCAGGAGGATGACCGAATCCTTCGCCAGCCCCGCCTCCCGGCCCGGGACTGTGATATGGGTGGGCAGCCGGGCCTTGCCCAACTGGCTGGTGATGGCCGCCGCGATCACCGTGGGGGAATGGCGGTTGCCGGTGTCGTTCTGCACGATCAGGACGGGCCGGGTACCGCCCTGCTCGCTTCCCACCACCGGGCTCAAATCCGCGTAAAAAATATCGCCCCGTCTGACATTGGGTTCCATGCGACTCACACTCCGGTAATGATTTCCTTCCTATTCTTCCACAGAGTGGGTGGAAATATACTTCCGTGTCAGTCTATGCAGGCAGGGCGAATTTTGTCATATTCGGATTTGCAGGTCCGTAGGGGCCGATGCCCACATCGGCCCTCTCTGTCGAACGGGGCAAGGGCCGATGTGGGCATCGGCCCCTACGGAGGGATCCCGACACATCCCGTTTTTCCATCCATCACACGATGTACTGCAATACCTCCATGCGCTGTTCGCCATCCAGGTAAAAGCGGGGGGTACGCTTGTTGATGGAGCAGAGGGTCTCGTAGGGGATGGTGCCGGTGGCCTTGGCCAGGTCGTCCACAGGGATGGAGGCGCCGCCGTCGGAGCCGAAGACCGTCACCACGTCCCCTACCCGGGCCTCGGGGACCTCCGTCACGTCCACCATGCACATGTCCATGCAGATGCGGCCCACCACCGGGACCCGTTTGCCGTGGAGCAGGAAGCAGGCCCGATTGGACAGGCTCCGGGCCAGGCCGTCGGCGTAGCCGATGGCCAGCACCGCGATGGTCCGGGGCGCCGGGGTGGTGTAGGTCTGGCCGTAGCTGATCCCGACGCCCGCTTTGAAGGGCCGGATTTGGGAAACCGTGGTCCGAAGGCTCATCAGGGGCCGCAGATCGAAGCGGCCCTCCAGCTCCTCGCTGGGGCTGATGCCGTAGGTGGCGATGCCGGGACGGACCATGTCCAGGGCGTACTCGGGATACAGGAGGGTGGCGGCGGAGTTGCAGCAGTGCCGCAGCTTAAAGCGCAGGCCGCCGGCCTCCAGAGCCTCCACCATGGTCATAAAGCGCCGGAACTGCAGGGCGGTGAAGTCCCGGTCCGCCGGACTCAGAGAGTCCGCCACAGGGAAGTGCATGAAGATGCCCTCCGGCAGCAGCCCCTCCATGGAGGCCGCCATGCGGATCTGATCCAGGCTCTGCTCGTTGTCGTAGGCAAAGAAGCCCAGGCGGGACATACCTGTGTCCAGCTTAAAATGGATCTTCAGCCGCTTTCCGGTGCCCGCCAGCGCCTCGGAGAGCTGGGCGGCGTATTCCAGGGAATGGACCTCCTGGCGGATGCCCATATCCACCATGTCCTCGGCGTAGAAGGCCGGGGTGTAGCCCAGGATCAGGATCGGCAGGCGGATATAACTCCGGCGGAGCTGGACCGCCTCCTCCAGATTGGAGACGGCCAGATAGTCCGCCCCCAGGTCCACCAGCTGGCGGCTGACAGGCACGGCTCCATGGCCGTAGGCGTCGGCCTTGACGACCCCCAAAAAGCGGCAGTCCCCGGGGATCTTGCTCCGCAGCAGATGATAGTTGTGGCTGAGATTGTCCATGGAAATGTCAGCCCAGGTCCTCTTTAGCAGTTTCATTTGTCTTTCCGGCCTTCCATTCAAAATTTCGGATCTCCGCGGTAAAGCGCACAACGCCCTCCACCGCCAGCTCCGCCCGGACGGGGATCCCCTCCCCGTCGAACCAGGTACGGACCAGGATGGGCTCCTCCTCGTAGCAGGCCAGCAGAGCGCCGTCCTCAGCCCCGGCGGAGGCAAGCCAGTCCCGGGCCCAGGCCCGGACCAGCCGCCCCGGCGCGGACGCGGGGGCCAGCTCCGTGCCGGGCAGAGTCCCCAGGCCCAGACAGACGTTCTCATATCGCAGGCTGCCCGCGCCGTCCCGGAGCTCGGCCCGGATCCCGGCGATGCTCTCCGGCGCCAGGATCGTGACGCTTCCGTCTCCGTCGGCGTCCAGCTCGCAGGCCAGGGTCAGGGGCCAGAGTTGATCCCCGGTCTCCGCCAGGGCCTCCAGCTCGAAGGCACAGCCGCCCTTGGCCAGCAGCGTGCCGCGGAAATCCATGGGCGCCTGCAGCGGATCGTTGGCTTTGCCTCCGCAGGCGCAGAGGAGGCAGAGCATCAGCATCATTGGTACGGCCATCAGAATCGTTCGATGCCGCACAAGTTTCACTCCCAGTTTCGTCGTTGGGGCCGGACTGCAAGCGTCACGAAGTATGCCCGCATCGACCCGCCGGTTCAGGCTTCGGGCACGTCTGTTCTCCGTCGCCTATTTCATAAACAGGGGCAGGCTCGCGATCATGTCCGAGGGCGTCATGCCGTACTCTCCCCAGGCCTCGGCGCAGTAGTCTCCCGCGGCGCCGTGGAGCCAGGCCGCCGCGGCGGCGGCCTCGGCGGGGGCCAGTCCCTGGCCCAGCAGAGCCAGCAGGATGCCCGCCAGCACGTCCCCGCTGCCGCCGGTGGCCATGCCCGGGTTCCCGGTGGGGTTCAGATAAAGCTCCTCCGGGCCGACGATCAGCGTCCGGTGACCCTTCAGCAGGACGGTGACGCCCCAGCTCCCAGCCAGCTCCCTCGCGCTCTCGTAGCGCCGTGCCGGGGCCGGATCCCCGCCCAGGCGTCGGAACTCCCCGTCGTGGGGCGTGAGGATCACGGGACCCTTGGCCTGTCCCAGTACATCTATATTCCCCTCCAGACAGTTTATGCCGTCGGCGTCCAGGATCACGGGGCAGGAAGCGTGGGTCAGCACCGCGGCGGCCACGTCCAGAATGGCGGGGCTCCGGCCCAGGCCGGGCCCCAGGAGACAGGCGTCACAGTTCTCCAGCCGCTTCACCAGCTCCGGAATCGCCCGGGTGTTCAGCTTCCCCTCCCCGTCGCAGGCCAGGGGGAAGACCATGGGCTCGTCCAGCTTCTGGGCCACGATGGGATACACCGCCTCCGGGACCCCGACGAAGATCAGTCCGGCCCCGGTCCGCAGGGCGGCATTGGCCGCCAGCACCGGCGCGCCGGTGTAGCCCACGGCGCCCGCCACGATCAGGACCCGGCCGAAGTCCCCCTTGTGGGCGTTCCGGTCCCGCCGGGGCAGGAGGCGATCCACAAAGTCCTCGGAGGTGACGACGCAGCCGTCCCGATGGAGCTGACTCATACGCTTCAGCCCGGCGTTCAGTTTTTCGTTCATGGACAATTCCTCCCGTTTTATGGCGCACATTCTGCACCGCCGCAGCGTTCAGCGGAAGCGGGTCGCGTAGCCGCAGCGGCGACACAGCGCCTCCACCGCCTCGCCCCGGCGGAAGCCTTCGAGGATTGCTTTGGCGCAGGGGCGCTCCAGGATCTCCCCCAGGTCCTCCGTCAACAGATTCCCCAAGGGCAGGTCCCCCTCGTGGTCCAGACAGCAGGGCACCACCGTCCCGTCGCAGAGGACGCCGATCTGGTCCCGCAGACCATAGCAGGAATGGCAGGCGTTTTCTTGTCCCGCCGCGTCGGGGTCCGGCCAGTCGAAGATCTCGGCCCGGTCCAGATATACCCGCTCCGCCAGGCGCTCCCCGGTCCGGCTGGGAGCCCAGGGCTTGGGAAACGCCGCCGCCAGGAATTCCGTAATATGCGCGTTCTCTGCGTTCCATCCGGTGCGGGCGGCGCTGTCGCCATTCCAGAGCCGGAAGTTCACCAGCACGCCCTTCGCCGCGGCCCGGGCCCCAAAATCCGCGCATTGGTTGACATAATCTTTCAGGTCCCCGCCCTCATTGGCCTCGAAGGAGTGCAGCGAAAGGTTCACTTTATGCAGCGCCGGGGCCGTCAGCAGCACAGGCGCGGCTTGGGCCAGCAGGGTTCCGTTGGTGGTGAGGATGACCCGGAAGCCCCGCTCCCCGGCCAGGGTCAGAAAGCGCCCCAGGTCCGGGTGCAGCAGGGGCTCCCCCATCAGATGGAAGTAGAGGTACTCCGTCCAGGGCCGGAGCTTGTCCAAAAGCAGGGCAAACTCCGCCTCGGCCAGGAAGCGCGGCGCTCGTCTCGTCCCCGGGCAGAAGCTGCAGCTTCGGTTGCAGACATTGGTAATTTCAAGATAAACTTTCTTAAAACGCATATCGTTTCCGTTCCGCAAAGCCTTCCCCCCTGGGGGAAGGTGTCATCCGGCGTCTCACGGAAGCCGGATGACGGATGAGGGGCGTAGAAGATTCCGTCACTTGATGATAATTGCCAGGAATGCCAGGACCTCGTCGCTGTCGTTGGCGATCCCGTGGGTGTGGCCGCCGGTGCAGTATTCGGCGTCCCCGGGGCCCAGGAGGTAGTCCTGCCCGTCCTCGGTGACGGTGGCCTGACCCTGGAGGATCACATAGGCCTCCCCCTCGGTGGTATGGGGGTGGATGCCGATGGAGCTGCCGGGAGGCAGGGTGTTGACGGCGAAAAGATTGATCTTGTCCAGCTCGGCGGCGGTGAAGATATGGGTGCTGTCATAAGCGCCCCGGCCCCCCTTGACCTGGAAGCGGGGCTCCACGTTCATTTCCTGTCTGCGTTTGACCATAGTTGTTCCTCCTTTGTGGCGCACTGTGCGCCGCTGCATGGTTTGTGCGTGTGGCGCGCACTGTGCGCCGCTACATGGTTTCCAGGATGCGAAGCATCAGCTTGGAGAAGGTGGCCTTGCAGGCCTCGCCGGTCTCCAGGACCTCCTCCTCTGTGAGGGGCTGCTCCAGGATGCCCGCGGCCATATTGGTGGCCAGGGAGAAGCCCAGGACCTCCATACCGCAGTGCCGGGCGGCGATGGCCTCGGGGACCGTGCTCATGCCCGCCATGTCCGCGCCCAGGAGCCGGGCCGCCCGGATCTCCGCCGGGGTCTCATACTGGGGGCCGGGGAAGTACATGTACACGCCCTCGTTCAGACGCACGCCCACCTCCGCGGCGGCCTTTTTCGCCAGCTCCCGCAGCGCCGGGGTGTAGATCTTGGACATGTCCGGGAAGCGGACGCCAAAGCGCTCGTCGTTGGGGCCGATCAGGGGGGATCTGGGGAAGAGCAGGATGTGGTCGGTGATCAGGGTGATCTCGCCGGGCTTGAAGGAGACGTTGACGGCCCCGGCGGCGTTGGTGACGATCATCCTCCCCACGCCCAGAAGCTTCATCACCCGAACGCCGTAGACGGCCTCCTCGGGGGTGTAGCCCTCGTAGAGGTGGATGCGGCCCTGCATGACCGCGACCTTCTTCCCGGCCAGGGTGCCGAAGACGAAGCGGCCCTTGTGCCCCGGGGCGGTGGAATGGCGGAAGTGGGGGATCTCTGGATAGGGCACGAAGATCGGGGCCTCCACCAGCTCGCCGAACTGCCCCAGGCCGGAGCCGAGGATCATCAGGATCTCGGGCCGGAACTTGCCGATCTTTTCGCGCAGATAGGCTGCGCTCTGCTCGTAGTGTTCAAAGGGGATCATGTTCATTCCTCCGTTTCAATGATGTAGGGACAAGCATCGCTTGTCCGACGACGACAGACCGCGTCCGTATCTTACCGCAGGGGCATTGAGGGAGCGGCTGCAGACAGCCGGCCGCTTATCGCAGCGACGGCGTCAGATCCTCCACAGCCTTGCCCGGCTTGTCGCTGAGGATCTCCCAGGCGGGGCGCTCCGAGGCCTCGCCCCGGAAATAGCGGGCGGCAAGCTCCAGAGCGGCCTCCGGGTCCTGCCGCTCCACGGCGTCGTAGGCCTCGTCGTAGAGTCTCATGTCCCGGCGCTGGGGCGCGGGATCCTCCAGCTCCACGGCAAAGAGCCGGACCTTCTCCCGCTCCTCGGGGATCTCCTCGCCCCAGTCCTCCTCGTAGAGCCGCCGGCAATCGGCAAGGTTGTCGTAGTAATACCCGCAGGCCAAGCGGCTGACGGCCTCGGGGAAGGAGCGGCGGCGAACGTACTCAAACAGGCCCTCCGTCGCCCACTTGGCGTAGTCGGCCCACTCCCGCAGACCGGAGCGCTTCATCACCGCGTACAGGTACTTCCCGTTCAGCAGCATGGCGCAGAAGCAGTCGGAGCCCCGCGCAAGACCCTGCAGAAAGGGCTCGGCAAGGTCGGAGAGCCTTTGATGGCCGGGAGAAAGGGCGTCGCCCAATTTCAGGGTCTGGCTGATATGATATAGTCTCAATTGTAATCTCTCCAAAATGTCTGGTTTCCATTTGTTATAGATACTTCTTAAAGCTGCTTTTCATTTTCAGCATGACTTCGATAATCCAATCAAATTGTGCATTCCATTGTGATTTATCAAGAAAATCAACTTTCTTCTCTATAACAATTCGACTTGCTTTCCGTTCAGGTAATTCCCGCCAATCGAATTCTAGACCGGACTCATTTTCAATTGTGGTTTTATTTTGAAACAGCTGACGAAAGAGCTCTTTGTCCTCGTTGATGTATAGTTCAACGTCCAATTCGTTCCTTCTTTGGATCTGTGATACGGCCATGTGACAAGCTGAGGATCCGACGCTAAAATCCATCCAGTGATCCTGTGAGGGTTTGCGGCGACTAAAGTTTTTAGCAAACATGGGTTTAGAAAATGCATAATCCTGAAACGCAACCCAGTAGTCATATCTTTGCTGAAGCAGCGGTCTGCTCAATTCATTTCTTTTGATTTCCTTCGCCCAGTCATTGGGTTTTTCAATGACTTCAAACTTTACTGCTGGTTCCGAACTTCCAATGCGATATAGTTTTATTTCGCAGAGGAAAAACCCAATTTTCTCATCTGTATGGTTATTGAGCCATTCAATAGCTGCTCGATGCTCCTCTCTGGCTCGCTTTACGACCCAAATGACAACATCCGCAGATTTTCCGGAGGCATAAGTTATCAACTTACCCAAGTGGTCATGATCGGTTTCTGCCAATTGGTTTTCTATAATAATCTTCCTATCAGTTCCAGTTTCTGACGCAAAGATGTCAACGTTGAAACTGCCAACAGATGATTCTGTTTCGTCAACTGTAATATCCAATCCAACCGCATCCGCAAGAATACCTATATTTTCATCCTGGGAAAGCCACGGAGTGAAATCTAATGCTTCATGCGGCCATACCTTCCGAAGGTCTCTTATTTCTTCAAGTTTTCCTAAAGTAGCCATCATAATCTTCCTTCCAATTTCGGAATCGAATTAGCAGTACCAGCTTCGTTGCATCTTCCGTCAAAAATGCCAGAAAAAAAGTGTAGCGGATTAGTATGCACGGGGATTTCCAAAAGGGGCGCGCCCCTTTTGGCCGTTTGAATGAGGGGAGTCCAGAGGGGGGAGAAATCCGGAATCTTCCCCCTCTGGCCGGTTCTTTGCCTACTTTCTTGCCGGAACAAGAAAGTAGGCCGCCGGGGGCATGCCAACGTTTCAACAGAAAGAAAGGCCAGTTAATAAGAGAATGGATTTTTCCCTGTGCTCAGAATGACAAAACTGAAAGGCCGGTGCCTCGGGCGGGCGGCCAATGGCCGCCCCTACGGCGATTTGTGCTGCTCCAACCAAACGAGCAGCACCGCGATATCCGCGGGGCTGACGCCGGAGATGCGGCTGGCCTGGCCGATGGAGACCGGACGGATGCGGGCGAGCTTTTCTCTCGCCTCGGCTTTCAAGGCGGGTATGGCGGCGTAATCGATGTCCTGCGGCAGGCGGCGGGATTCGGCCCGCTGGAATTCCTCCACCTGGCGCTGCTGGCGGGCGATGTAGCCGGCGTATTTCAGCTGAATTTCCACCTGCTCCGTCACCGCGGGGGGCAGGTCCGGGCGCGCGAGGTCGAAGGGGGCGACGTCGTCATAGCCCAGCTCCGGGCGGCGGACCAGGTCGGCCAGCCGGGCGGAGCTGTCCACAGGCGCGGTGCCGTGGGCTGCCAGAAATTCGTTCAAGGCCTCCGAGGCCGCGACGCCGGAATGCTCCAGACGCCTGATCTCCCGGTCCACGGCGGCGTATTTTTCCTCCACGGCAGCCATGCGTTCGTCGGAAATCAGACCGATCCTGTGCCCGATGGCACAGAGGCGCTGATCCGCGTTGTCCTGGCGGTGGAGCAGGCGGTATTCGCTGCGGGAGGTCATGATCCGGTAGGGTTCCTCGGTGCCCTTCGTCACCAGATCGTCGATCAGGGCGCCGACATAGCCGTCGGAGCGCTTGAGGATCAGGGGTTCCTCCCCTTTCAGCTTCAACGCGGCGTTGACTCCCGCCACAAAGCCCTGGACCGCGGCCTCCTCGTAGCCCGAGGAGCCGTTGAACTGGCCCGCCCCGTAGAGGCCCGCAACCCTCTTGCACTCCAGGGTGGGCAGCAGCTCCGTGGGATCCCCGCAGTCGTATTCGATGGCGTAAGCGGGCCGCATCATCTCGGCACGCTCCAGGCCGGGGATCGTGTGGAGCATATCCAGCTGCACGTCCTCGGGCAGAGAGGAGGAGAAGCCCTGCAAGTACAGCTCCTCGGTGTTCAGGCCCGTGGGCTCCACAAAGAGCTGGTGCCGGGGCTTGTCCGCGAAGCGGACGATCTTCGTCTCGATGGAGGGACAGTAGCGGGGCCCCACGCCGGTCACGGTGCCGTCGTAGAGGGGGCTGCGGGATAGGTTGCTGCGGATGATCTCATGGGTTTTTTCGTTGGTGTAGGTCAGCCAGCAGACGGTCCGGTTGCGCGGCGCCTGTCGATACGTCCCCTCATCCGCCCCAGTGTGCGCACTGGGACACCTTCCCCCCAGGGGGAAGGCTTCCTCTGTTGCCTGTTGCCTGCCGCCTGTTGCCTCGACGGAGCCGTCTGCCTCGGGCTGGCGGCCACTGGCCGCCCCTACGGGGGTGGTAAAAGAGAACGGCTCGATCTGCTCATCTCCCGGCTGGATTTCCATTTTTGAAAAGTCCACCGACCGGGCGTTGATGCGGGGCGGGGTGCCCGTCTTGAAGCGGCGCAGGGACAGGCCCAGGGCCCGGAGGCTGTCAGAGAGGCCCACGGCGGCGTGCATCCCGTCGGGGCCGGAGGAGAGGACCGTCTTGCCGATGACGACGGAGCTGTCCAGGAAGGTGCCGGTGGCCAGGATCACAGCCCTGGCCTTGTAGACGGCCCCGAGGCGGGTCGTGACGCCTGTGACCGCGCCGTCCTCCGTTTCCACGGAAACGATCTCAGCCTGCTTCAGATCCAAGTTCGCCTGCAGCTCCAAAACATGCTTCATGTATTCCTGGTAGCGGCGGCGGTCCGCCTGGGCCCGGAGGGAGTGGACGGCGGGGCCCTTGCCCCGGTTCAGCATCCGGTACTGGATGCAGCAGTGGTCCGCGGCGATGCCCATCTGTCCGCCCAGGGCGTCCAGCTCCCGGACCAGGTGGCCTTTGCCGGTGCCGCCGATGGCGGGATTGCAGGGCATATTGCCCACGGCGTCCAGGTTGATGGTGAAGACCACGGTCCTCATCCCCAGCCGCGCCGCTGCCAGGCCCGCCTCGATCCCCGCATGCCCCGCGCCAATTACCGCCACATCATAGCTGCCCGCGAAATAGCCCATCGTTTTGTTCCCTTTCTCAACACTTTCTCTATATTATACCGAAAAAAGCCGCGATTGGCAACGGGTAAAGTGAATTTTTCTCCCGCATTCGTTGACATCCACCGCCAAACGTGGTAGTATATGAAAAATGAAACACAATACAGGAGGCGCTTCATGGCACAACCGATCCAAGAAGAGACGCTCCGGAATGAACTCTTTCTGGAGCCTGACGAAAAATACCTCTGCACCGTGGGCACGCCCCAGCTGGCGGCCTACCTGAAAACCGGAAAGCTGCGCAAATGCTTTGCCGTTCTCTCTGACCGGGCCATCTACTGCAAGGGGAAATGCCGTATCAGCCGGGACCGCAGCCATTACAGCACCCGCAAGCATGATTTTCGACTGGATCTGCAGGAATTCCAAGGCCTGAAATATCTGAAGCAGAAGAACCCTGTGCTCCTGACCCTGGCTTTCTTCTTCCTGCTGCTGGGACCGACGCTGGTGCTGCTGGACAAGCTGACGAGCTTCAGCGAGGGGCTTCCCATCAACCCGATCCTGGACGCCGCGATCTGTCTTCTGCTGGCAGGCGTCTTCTTCCTGATCTACAGCATTCGCAAAAAGACCCTTTTGGAGTTGATCCACACCAACGGCAGCATCGGCCTGGACCTGCGCTTCCTTCCCGACCAGGAGCTTCATCTCCTGCTCCGCTATCTGCGGGCCTTCCTCAGCTCCCTCGAGCGGAACGAAGAGGAGGAAAAAGCGGAAGCGGAGACCGCGCCGGAGGAATAACGGAAGCGGAGCGGTTCCCGGTTTTTTCGAAGCCCCGGGGAAATTGTCTGAAACAATTTCCCCGGGGCTTCGTCTGTTCCATTTTGCTGCAGCACAAAAGAAAAGCTCCACCCTTTCGGATGGAGCTTTGTGTTGGCATTCTCTATTTTCGCATGTAGGCAGACTATCGTCTTTGCCGTAAAAAAACGCCCCAGTGGTGCGTTTTAGGCAAAAAAAGAGACCGTCTTTCGACGATCTCTTTGTGTTGGCATTATCTATTTTCACATGCAGTCGCCCGCATACTATCGTCGACGAACCTGAGCTTAACTTCTGTGTTCGGGATGGGAACAGGTGGACCCT
>JAFWPP010000010.1:0-52314 GCA_017509485.1 Oscillospiraceae bacterium
AGGGTCCACCTGTTCCCATCCCGAACACAGAAGTTAAGCTCAGGTTCGTCGACGATAGTATGCGGGCGACTGCATGTGAAAATAGATAATGCCAACACAAAGAGATCGTCGAAAGACGGTCTCTTTTTTTGCCTAAAACGCCCCACTGGGGCGTTTTTTTACGGCAAAGACGATAGTCTGCCTACATGCGAAAATAGATAATGCCAACACAAAGCTCCATCCGAAAGGGTGGAGCTTTTCTTTTGCTGCAAACAGTCCACCGGACTGTTTTCGGACGCAAAAGGACGATAGTCTGCCTACATGCGAAAATAGAGAATGCCAACACAAAAAGAGTCTGCAAGGAATTGCAGGCTCTTTTTTGTGCTTCAGCAAAATGGAACAGACGAAGCCCCGGGGAAATTGTTTCAGACAATTTCCCCGGGACTTCGAAAAATCCGGGAACCGCTCCGCTCCCGTTATTCCTCCGGCGCGGTCTCCGCTTCCGCCTCTTCCTCCGATACATCCTCCGAAACGCTGTCCTTGACCCGGGCGGCGGCGACGAGGTAGACGACGGGGGTGACGACGCCCAGGACCAGGCCAGCGGCCAGCTCCCACCAGGGCACGGAGGCGGTGCGCAGGACGATCTGGACCATACCGGCCAGGGTCAGCAGAAGAGTCAGGACGCCCCAGACGATCAGCGCCTTGCCGGCCCGGTCGGGCCGCTTGGCGGCTTTGGAGCCCAGCGCCCCCGTCACCAGCTCCACGATGGCGCCGACCAGCAGCAGGCCCATTCCGAAGAGATCCCGGGAGGCGGAGAAGACGCCGCTGGTGGCGAGGGTCAAGCCGACCACCGCGGCGAGGCCCAGGGCGTAGAGCAGGATGCCCAAAGCCCCAAAGACGATCATCAGGACGCTGACGATCTTCAAAACAGTCATTTCCGCGGAAATATAATCGTTTTTCATAATCAAACCTCCTGCTCCCGGTTGAAATACCCGCAGAAGGGCGCCAGGGAGCATTTTTCGCAGGCGGGCTTCCGAGCCGTACAGACCGCCCGGCCGTGGAGAACGATGCGGTGGCAGAAGTCGGAGCTCTCCTCCGGCGGCAGCACGGCCCGCAGCTGTTCCTCGCATTTGGCCGGGTCCTTGGTGCCGTCGGTAAGGCCCAGCTTGCCGCAGATGCGGATGCAGTGGGTGTCGCAGACCACAGATCCGGGGACCCCATAGAGGTCCCCCAGCAGGAGATTGGCGGTCTTCCGGCCCACGCCGGGGAGCCTCAGCAGCGCCTCCATACTGTCGGGGACTTTTCCGCCGTAGTCCGTCAGCAGCATCCGGCAGGCCAGGACGATGTCCCGGGCCTTGTGCTTGTAGAAGCCGCAGGAACGGACCAGCTCCTCCACCTCCGCCACGTCGGCCTGGGCGAAGCTCTCCAGGGTCGGGAAGCGGGCGAACAGGGCCGGAGTGATCAGATTCACCCGTTCGTCGGTGCATTGGGCCGAGAGCCGCACCGCGATCATCAGCTCGTAGTCCTTCTGGCTGTGGAGAGCGCATTCCGCGGCGGGATAGTCATTTTTCAGGGCCTCGATGATATGCAGGGCCTTTTCTTTTTTTTCCATGTTTTTCTGTCCCGTAAGTAAGAAGTAATAAGGAATCAGTAAAGCGGGCGTTTCCAGCTGCTTCTTGCATTATAACACATTTTTGCGGGAAGGGAAAGAACTTTGTTGCGTTTTTTGCGGGATTGGATTATAATAGATCCATTCATTCAGCGAGGTATCTTACGATGGGCGTCATTGTCAGCTTGTACAAGAAGAATTTTTTGCAGCGCTACGATGTGCCGGAAGCGATCCCCTTTTCCTGCTGCGATGATTTTCCGGGGCTTTGCTGTGAGCAGGGGGCCTTCCGGAACTCGTCGGACGTCCAGATCCGCTATTTCAGCTATTTCTATGGGGGCTACGATCCGGGGAAGGTCATTTTGCTCTGCCCCGGGCTCGGACCGGGACACATTGGGTATTTCTCGGAGATCGACGCCCTCTGCCGGGCGGGCTTCCGGGTCCTGACCCTGGACTACACCGGCTGCGGCGCTTCGGGCGGAGAACGGCTGCCCTCCTGCAACGCGCCGACCCGGGACGCCGTGGAGCTGCTGGAGCGGCTGAAGCCCCGGGGGGAGATCATCCCGGTGGGACATTCTCTCGGCGGCTACACGGCGCTGAATCTGGCAAATCTGCTGCCTGAAGTGCGGCGGGCCGTGATCATTTCCGGCTTTGTGGGGATCGCCGATGAAATGATGGGCTTTGTCAAGCTGCGGGTCCTGGCCAATCGGATCAAACGCTTTGAGCGGAAGCTCGACCCGCGCTATGGCGGACTGGACAATCGCGCTTATCTGGCGAAGACCCGGGACAAGCTGCTGTGGATCCATTCCAAGGACGATCCGGTGGTCAGCTATCAGCACAACGCGAAGCAGGTCCTGCGCCTCGGCAACCCCAATGTGCGGGTGGTGACCGTGGAGGGCAAAAAACACCTGCCCCAATATACAGCCGAAGCGCTGCAGAAAATGAACGCATGGATGGGCGGCTACGACCGGCTGGTCCGGGAGAAGAAGCTGACCACGCCGGAGGAGAAACAAGCGTATTTTGCAGATAAGCCCGCGGCGGGGATGACGGAGCAGGACCCCGCGGTGATCGGGGAGATCCTGCGCTTTCTCCGGGGGTAGCGAACTGGCGGCGGGCGCTCAAGGAGCGCCCCTGCGGCGATGATTTACCGAATTCTGAATCCCGGACGGGAAACGGCGGGCAGATTGCCCGCGCTACATTGTGGAGGTGACGGATATGTATCAGCCGCTTGCAGACGAGCTGCGGCCGCGGGAATTATCGGAGGTTTACGGGCAGGACCATATTCTGGGGCCCGGGGCCATTCTGCGGCGGATCATCGAGTCGGGCACGGTGCCGAATCTGATCTTCTATGGGCCCTCCGGGACCGGAAAGACCACCGTGGCCAACATCATCGCCGAGAAGACCCGGCGCAAGCTCTTCAAGCTCAACGCCACCACCGCCTCCACCGCGGATATCAAGACCATCGTCTCCCAGCTGGACACCATGCTGGCCCCCAACGGGGTGCTGCTCTATCTGGACGAGATCCAGTCCTTCAACAAAAAGCAGCAGCAGACCCTTTTGGAACACATCGAGAACGGCAAGATCACCCTGATCGCCTCCACCACCGAGAATCCGTATTTTTACGTGTTCAACGCCATCCTGAGCCGTTCCACCATCTTTGAGTTCAAGAGTCTGACGCCGGAGGCCGTGCGAAAGGCCGTGGACCGGGCAGTGGCCTACATGGCGGAGAAGCTGCAGGTGCGCGTGGAGGCCGACGAGGCCGCCCTGGCCCATATCGCGAGCTCCTGCGGCGGCGACGTGCGGAAGGCCCTGAACGCCGTGGAGGTCCTCTTCACGGCCTGCGCGGGGCAGGACGGGGTGGTACGCATCACCCCCGCCGACGCCGAGGCCGTGAGCCAGAAGTCCTCCATGCACTACGACCGGGAGGGGGACAACCACTTCGACTCCGTCTCCGCCCTGATGAAGTCCCTCCGGGGCTCGGACCCGGACGCGGCTCTGCACTACCTGGCGCGGCTGCTGGAGGCGGGCGATCTGCCCGGGGCCTGCCGCCGGATCCTCTGCTCCGCCAGCGAGGACATCGGCCTGGCCTACCCCCAGGCGGTGAGCATCGTGAAGTCCTGCGTGGACGCGGCCCTGCAGCTGGGCCTCCCCGAAGCGCGGCTGCCCCTGGCCCAGGCGGTGATCCTCCTGGCCACGGCCCCCAAGTCCAACTCTGTCGTTGTTGCCATCGATCGGGCCGTGAGCGACGTGAAGAAGGGCAAGGCCGGCCCCTTCCCCCGGGAGCTGCAGAACGTCCACGCCGACGGCGCGGGCTTCGAGCGGGAGCAGGGCTATCTCTATCCCCACGACTTCCCGGGCCACTGGGTCAAGCAGCAGTATCTGCCGGACATGCTGGTGGGGACCACCTATTACGAGTACGGGGACAACAAGTTTGAGCAGAGCTGCAAGGCGTACTGGGAGAAGATCAAGGGGGAATAGGAATGCCGATGGATATCAGGGTCGGCGACCTGCTGACCATGAAGAAGAAGCACCCCTGCGGGGCCGAGCGCTGGCTGGTGCTGCGCTCCGGCATGGATTTCCGGCTGCGCTGCCTGGGCTGCGGCCACGAGGTGATGATCCCCCGGTCCAAGGCCGAGAAGGGGATCAAAAGCGTGGAACGCGGCAAAACGCCGTAATCGAACTCCATTTCATACAAAAAACAGGTCGTTTCCCCATTTGGGAAGCGACCTGTTTTTTCTGTGGGGCGGTGTATAATGGGAACGCGCTTTGGGGACAGGAGATGCGGATTCTTCGCTGCCCCTTCGACTACGCTCAGGGTAAGACAGAATGACAGGATCGGGAGGCTGGCAGTTGGTCGTTTATATCGACGAGGTCTTTTTTGTCAACGCGGCGGTGGATTGGCTGCTGCTCAAAACAGCGATGGACCTGACCGGCGCCGGGACCCGCCCCTGGCGGCTCTGGGCGGGGGCGGGCTTTGGAGGCCTGGCGGCCTGCGGGGTGTATCTGCCGGGCCTCGGCTGGCTGGGGGAGCTGCCCGGAGCGGCGCTGAGCTTTATGGGGCTCTGCCTGATCTGCTTCGGCTGGCGGGGAAAGGCATGGAAAAGCTGGCTCTGGTTCTTCTGCGTCTGCTGCGGCTTCGCAGGCCTGACCCTGGCGGTCTGCGGGCTGCTGCGGATCCCGGCCTTCTCCCGGGCGGGGCGGGTCTACTACCGGCTTACCGGGCGGCTGCTGGTGCTGCTGGCGGCGGCGGTCTGGGGGCTCTGCCGCCTGCTGCTGGAGCGCTTTGCCCGGCATCGGGGCCGGGAGCTGGTGCGGCTGGGCCTGAGCCTGGGGGAGCGGTCGCTTGTGTGCGCTGCCCTGCGGGACACGGGGAACAGCCTTTCCGATCCTCTGACCGGGGAGCCCGTGCTGGTGGCCCGCTGGCAGCTCGCGGCCCGGCTCCTGCCGGAGCTGGGGCTGACCAGGGCCCAGTTCGAGGACCCTGCCGCGCTGTTGGTCCGCCTGGGAGAGGCCCGCCCCGAGCTGCGCGTCCGCCTGATCCCCTTCCGGGCTGTGGGGGTCGACGGCGGTCTGCTGCTGGCCTTGTCCCTGGACCGGGTCACGGAGGACGGAAAGACCGTTCCGACACGGCTCGTGGCCTTCTCTCCGACGGAGCTGTCCGACGGGGGAGCCTACGAGGCGATCGTGCAGGGGTGAGCGGGAGTTGATGATCCGTAGGGGCCGAACTCGAAGAGTCACGAAGTATGCCCACATCGGCCCTCCCCATCGACCGGAGAAAAGGGCCGATGTGGGCAGCGGCCCCTACGACAATCTGACAAAACGGAGGTCATACTATGAATTTTGACGCGATCCGGCGGCTGCTTTTGCGGCTGCGGAGGAGTACGAAGATCCTGTACATCGGCGGCAGCGACATCCTGCCGCCTCCGCTGGACCGGGAGGCCGAGACGGAGGCGCTGGCACGGCTGGAGCGAGGCGACCGAGGCGCCCGGCAGGAGCTGATCGAACACAATTTGCGGCTGGTGGTCTTCATCGCCCGGCGCTTTGAGTCCTCGGGGGTCTATATCGAGGATCTGATCTCCATCGGCACCATCGGTCTCATCAAGGGGATCAACACCTTCCGCCGGGACCGGAACATCAAGCTGGCCACCTACGCTTCCCGCTGCGTGGAAAACGAGATCCTCATGCACATTCGCAAGATCGCCAACCAAAAGGGGGAAATCAGTCTGGACGAGCCCATCAACACCGACTGGGACGGCAACGAGCTGCTGCTCTCCGACATCCTGGGCACCGACGGGGATACGGTGCTGCGGGCCCTGGAGGACAGCGTGGACCACGAGCTGCTGCGGGAGGCCCTGGCCCGGCTCCCGGCCCGGGACCGGGAGATCATCGCCCTGCGCTTCGGCCTGGGCGGCCTTCCCGCCCAGACCCAAAAGGAGGTGGCGGACCGGCTGGGAATTTCGCAGTCCTACATCTCGCGGCTGGAAAAACGGATATTGGAAAAGCTTCGGGAAGACATCACCCACGCCTGGTCGGCGTAGGCTGGAAATCGGGATTTGTAGGGATGTTGCGAAAACGCCCGTAGGGGCCGATGCCCACATCGGCCCTATCCCGTATCGGTGTGAGGGCCGATGTGGGCATACTTCGTGACTCTTCGAGTTCGGCCCCTACGGAGCGACAAATCCGAATTTTCGAAAAAAAGCACTGGACAGCGTCGGGCGAATTTGGTATAATAATCAATACATATAGTATCACTGTGCAAGGGGGAGAACCATATGAAGTGTCCGCACTGCGGGTTCCAGGAGAGCAAGGTTGTCGACTCCCGCCATTCCGAGGACGGGACCAGCATCCGCCGCCGCCGGGAATGCCTGAACTGCCAGAAGCGTTTTACCACCTACGAGACCGTGGAGAGCCTGCCCATCATCGTCGTCAAGCGGGACAACAGCCGCCAGCCCTTTGACCGCAATAAGATCATGAACGGCATGCTGCGGGCCTGTGAGAAGCGCCCCGTCTCCATGCAGGACCTGGAAAACGCGGTGAACGAGATCGAGTCCCTGGTCCAGAACTCCCTGGAGCGGGAGATCACCACCGAGTTCATCGGCGAGCAGGTCATGGAGAAGCTCAAGAGCCTGGACGAGGTGGCCTACGTCCGCTTCGCCTCCGTCTACCGCCAGTTCAAGGATATCCACAGCTTCATGCAGGAGCTGAACAAAATCCTCGAAGAAAAATAAGATGTACTTCAAGGTGCGCTGCCTCCGGGAGCCGATCCGCATTCTGCTGTGCTTCGCTTCATTCCTGTTCCCTTTTTCTCTGCTTCGCATCTATCTTCATAGCATCATTCTGCGGCTGTTCTCCGAGAGCATCAACGACGCGCTGGCGCTGGTCCTCTCCGCAGCGGGAGCCGGAGTCATTTTCCTGGCGTGCTCGGCATTGCTGGGCTTATATAAAGTCTATGAGTTTACGGACCGGGAGCTTCAGATCCTCTGGTGGTATGGAGGATGGTTGTTTTATTTCAATATCCTTCCTCTCCAGCAGGCCCCTCCGCACGCGCGTTGGATAAAAGATGAATCTCCCCTGCAGGAGAGAGACAGCATTCCCTCCCTGCGCGGCTTCCCGGACGAGTTTGAGCCGGAGATCATCACGGAACAGCTTGCCAGGGGAGTACAGCCTGACGCCGTTCTCGGAACAGGCAGACGGACCAAAACGATCCCCCGCAGCGAGCTGTGGGATGTGAAGATTTTTGAGTCTGTGTTTGGCGCGACGCTGCTGCTCCGGTTGCGGGGCTGCGGAGAATTTACAGAGCGATTTGTCTGGCAGTACCGTCTTCACAACCGGGGCAGGCTTTTCGTGATCCGCTTATCCAAAAGCCGCGGCGAACAGGCATATAGTCAAATCAAGGAATATGTAAGACGCTGACCCGAGAGCGGGCCAGCGCCTTTTTCCTGCTGTTTATACCTGGTACTTCTTACTTTTTTCCTGCTTTGCCGCTGATTTTTTCCGCGGCCTGATCAGACACTTGGGTCCTGTTCCGATCAGGTCCTCCCGGCGGCAGAGAGTCAACGCTTCATATACAAGGTTGTAATTCTTCGGGTCCCGGTACTGGATCAGGGCCCTCTGCATGGCCTTCTCCCGGGGATCCTTCGCCACGTAGACCGGCTGCATGGTCCGGGGGTCCAGGCCGGTGTAGTACATGACCGTGGAGATCGTGGAGGGGGTGGGGTAGAAGTCCTGGACCTGCTCGGGCATATAGCCCATATCCCGGACGTGCTCCGCGAGAGCAATCGCGTCCTCCAGCCGGGAGCCGGGATGGGAGGACATCAGATAGGGCACCACGTACTGATCCAGGTGCATCTTCGCGCAGAGAGTCTTGTATTTCTCCACAAAGCGCTCGTAGACCGCGTTCCGGGGCTTGCCCATCAGGTCGAGGACCCGGTCCGAAACGTGCTCCGGAGCCACCCGGAGCTGGCCCGAGACGTGGTATTTCACCAGCTCCCGGAAGAAGGTATCGTCCTTGTCCGCCAGCAGATAGTCGAAGCGGATGCCGCTGCGGATGAAGACCTTTTTCACCCCTGGCAGGGCCCGGAGCTTCCGCAGGAGCTCCACATAGTCCGAGTGGTCCGCCCGGAGGTTCCGGCAGGGCTTGGGGAAGAGGCACTGCTTGCCTGCGCAGACGCCCTTGGTGAGCTGCTTTTCGCAGGCGGGCAGACGGAAGTTGGCGGTGGGGCCGCCCACGTCGTGGATATAGCCCTTGAAGTCCGGGTCCTTCGTCATGCGCTCGGCTTCCCGCAGGATGGATTCGTGGCTGCGGGTCTGGATGATCCGGCCCTGGTGGAAGGTGATGGCGCAGAAGGAGCAGCCGCCGAAGCAGCCTCGGTTGGAGGTCAGGGAGAACTTGATCTCCTTGATGGCGGGCACGCCGCCGAGCTTCTCATAGCTGGGGTGGTAGGCGTTTTCGTAGGGCAGATCGTAGGTCTCGTCCATTTCCGCTTCCGTCAGAGGCTTCTGGGGCGGGTTCTGGATCACGTACTCCTTCCCGTAGGGCTCGATCAGGGGCTTCGCCGTGAAGGGGTCCGTGTTCAGATATTGGGTGTAGAAGGAGCGGGCGTAGGCGGCCTTGTCGGCCTTGACCGTCTCCCAGTCCGGGAGGGTGATCCCGTCCACCACCTGATCGACGGTTTTGGAGCGGTAGACCGTGCCGTCCAGGAAGCTCAGATCCTTCACGGAGAGGCCCGCGTTCAGGGCATCGGCCACCTCCACGATGGAGCGCTCCCCCATGCCGTAGAGCAGCAGATCCGCCTGGGAGTCCAGGAGGATGGAGCGCTTCATCTTGTCGCTCCAATAGTCGTAGTGGGCCAGGCGGCGGAGGCTGGCCTCCATGCCGCCGATGATGATGGGAACGTCCTTGTAGCGCTGGCGGATCAGGTTGCAGTAGACCACCGTGGCGTAGTCGGGGCGCTTGCCCGTGACCCCGCCGGGGGTGTAGGCGTCGGTTTTGCGGTGGTGCTTGAAGACGGAATAGTGGTTCACCATGGAGTCCATGTTCCCGCCCATGACCAAAAAGCCCAGCCGGGGCCGGCCCAGCAGGTCGATGGAGGCCGGGTCCTTCCAGTCGGGCTGGGAGATGATACCGACCTTATAGCCCGCGTGCTCCAGCACCCGGGAGATGATGGCGTGGCCGAAGGAGGGGTGGTCCACGTAGGCGTCGCCGATCACGTAGACGAAGTCGCACTGGTCCCAGCCCCGGGCCTTCATATCACGTTTGGAAATCGGTAAAAACATGGGAACCTCCATTTGAATTGAGAATTGAGAGTTGAGAATTGAATGTGTTTTTCAGATTACAATCTGAAAAACTCCGATAATTCTCAATTCTACATTCTCAGTTCTCAATTTGTACCGGTGGACCCAAACCCGCCCGCGCCGCGGGCCGTTTCGTCCAGGGTGTCCACCTCAAAGAACGAGGCGGTCAGGCAGGGCACGATGACCAGTTGGGCGATGCGCTCGCCGGGCTGGACGGTCCGGGGCTCACTGCCGTGGTTGTGGAGGGGGATCCACCACTCGCCCCGGTAGTCGGCGTCCACCACGCCCACCTTGTTGGCCGGGGCCAGGTCCCGCTTGGAGGCCAGGCCGCTGCGGGCGAAGATCAGGCCCACCCAGCCCTCGGGGATCGCCATGGAATAGCCCAGGGGGATCATCACGGTTTCGTGGGGCGCCAGGGTCACGGGCCCGTCCGGGCAGGCGTAGAGGTCCGCCCCGGCGGAGCTGGGGGTGGCGTAGGCGGGAAAAACGGCGTTTTGCCGCAGACGTTTGATGGGGATGTCGGTCATGGTTTGGCCTCCTTGTTTGCGCCAATTCATTGTAGGGGCCGATGTGGGCATCGGCCCCTACGGTGCGGTGGTCACCGCCCCAATCTCATTTTGAAATCCCGGTAGCCGAAGTTCGTAAGGCGTTCCAGGGCGCCGTCCTCCCGGCGCCGCCAGATCTGGGGCAGGGGCATGCCGTTGAAGGTGTTGTTCTTGCAGGTGGAGTAGATGGCCAGGTCGCCGAAGAGGAGCAGGTCGCCCACATTGAGCGGCGCGTCGAAGCGGTAGTCGCCGATCACGTCGCCGGAGAGGCAGGAGGGCCCGCCGAGGCGGTACACGAAACCATGTTTCGAGTCGAGACGCCCCTCATCCGGCCCTTCGGGCCACCTTCCCCCCAGGGGGAAGGCATCTCCCGTTTCCTTGTCCCCTGTTGCCTCCGCCGCTCCATAGAGCGGCGGCATATAGGGCATTTCGATCACGTCCGGCATGTGGCAGGCGGCGGAGCAGTCCAGGATCGCGTTGCGGACGCCGTTGTTCTCCGTCAGATCCAGGACCCGGCTCGCCAGGAAGCCGGCGTTCAGGGCCCAGGCCTCGCCGGGCTCCAGGTAGACCGTGACGCCCCATTGGGCCTGGGCGAAGCGGATGCAGCGCTCCAGCCGGGGGATGTCGTAGTCGGGGCGGGTGACGTGGTGGCCGCCGCCCATGTTGAGCCATTTCATCCGGGGGAGCAGGTCGCCGAACTTTTCCGCCACGGCCCCCAGCGTGATTTCCAGATCGTCGGAGTCCTGCTCGCAGAGGGTGTGGAAGTGGAGGCCGTCCAGCAGGGCGATCAGCTCCGGGCTCATCTGCTTGTCCCACTGGTCCCGGGTGGTGCCCAGCCGGGAGCCGGGGGCGCAGGGGTCGTAGATGGCGTGGCCCTCCTGGGTGGAGCACTCGGGGTTGACCCGCAGGCCCAGGCTCTTGCCCGCGGCTTTGGCTTTTGGGCCGAACTTTGCCAGCTGGGCCGGGGAGTTGAAGACAATATGGCCCGCGTAACGCAGCAGCTCGTCAAATTCGTCGCCCCGGTAGGCCCCGCAGAAGACGTGGACCTCCTTGCCGGGCATCTCCTCGAAGCCCAGTCGCGCCTCAAACAGACCGCTGGCCTCGGTCCCGGCCAGATAGGGGGCCAGCACCGGGTAGCAGTCGTAGTTGGAGAAGGCCTTCTGGGCCAGCAGGAAGCGGCAGCCGCTGCGCTCCGCAACCCCGGCCAGAATCTCCCCGTTTCGTTTCAGCTGCCCCTCGTCCAGAATGTAGCAGGGTGTGACAAGGCCCCCGAAGACTTCTTCGGGGGTCTTGCCGCCCAGAGCGGCGAAGGGTGTGCGGGCCTCGGCGCTCACGGGACCAGGACCGGGTCGTGGGACTCGGACTTGGGCAGGCCGTATTTGTCCAGGGCCGCCAGGAAGGGATCAGGGTCGAACTCCTCCACGGTGTGGACGCCGGGCTGGATCCACTTGCCGGTGAGCATCATCAGCGCGCCGCACATGGCGGGGACGCCGGTGGTGTAGGAGATGGCCTGGGAGGCCACTTCCTTGTAGCACTCCTGGTGGTCGCAGACGTTGTAGATATAGTATTTCTTCTCCTGTCCGTCCTTGCGGCCGGTGAAGATGCAGCCGATGTTGGTTTTGCCGTGGGTGCGGGGACCCAGGGAGGCGGGATCCGGCAGCAGGGCCTTCAGGAACTTGATGGGGACGATCTCGTGACCCTCGAAGTTGATGGGGGTGGTGGAGAGCATGCCCACGTTCTCCAGGCACTTCATGTGGGTCAGATAGCTCTGGCCGAAGGTCATGAAGAAGCGGATCCGCTTGACCTCGGGGATGTTCTCTGCCAGGGACTCGATCTCCTCGTGGTGGAGCAGGTACATGTCCTTGGGGCCCACCTGGTCGAAGTCGTACTCCCGCTTGATGGCCATGGGGGGGATCTCCACCCAGTGACCGTCCTCCCAGTAGGAGCCGGGGGCGCTGACCTCCCGGAGGTTGACCTCGGGGTTGAAGTTGGTGGCGAAGGCGTAGCCGTGGTCGCCGCCGTTGCAGTCCAGGATGTCGATGGTGTCGATCTCGTCGAACTCATGCTTCTTGGCGTAGGCGCAGTAGGCCTGGGTCACGCCGGGGTCGAAGCCGCAGCCGAGGAGGGCCGTCAGGCCGGCCTTCTCGAAGCGCTCCCGGTAGGCCCACTGCCAGGAGTAGTCAAACAGAGCGGAGAAGCCCTTTTCCTCGCAGCGCTTCTCGTAGACCTTGCGCCACTCGGGATCGTCGGTGTCCTCAGGCTCGTAGTTGGCGGTGTCCATGTAGTTGACGCCGCAGCGGAGGCAGGCCTCCATGATGCTCAGATCCTGATAGGGCAGGGCGATGTTCATGACCAGATCGGGCTTATAGGCCTTGATCAGATCGCACAGCTCCTCCACGCTGTCGGCGTTGATCCGGGCGGTGGTGATCTTCGTGGCGGTCTTGTCCTTGAGCTCCGCGGCCAGGGCGTCGCACTTGGACTTGGTCCGGCTGGCGATGCACAGCTCGGTGAAGACCTCGGGCAGCATGCAGCACTTGCGGATGGCCACGTTGGCGACGCCGCCGCAGCCGATGACTAATACACGGCTCATATTGAAATACCTCCTTCGGTTTTGATAGACAGGATTCGATTACTTGTTCAGCAGCGCGATCAGCAGCTCCCGCAGGACCTTGCAGGCCATGGCGGTGCTGATGCCGCTGGGGTCCAGCATGGGAGCCAGCTCGTTCATATCGGCGCCGACGACCTTGGTTTGGGACACGGTCAGGATGGCGTCCAGCAGCCGGGAGAAGGGGACGCCGCCGGCCTCGGGGGTGCCGGTGCCGGGGAAGAAGGCGGGGTCCAGGCAGTCCAGGTCGATGGTGAAATAGACCGGAACGCCCTCCGCGGCCAGCTTCTCGCAGCAGACCTCCAGGCCGTCAAAGCCGAAGCGGTGGAGCTCGGTGTGGAGCTCGGCAAAGCGGAACTCATCCCGGTCGCCGCTGCGGATGCAGAACTGGTGGATGCGGTTGTCCCCCAGCAGATCATGGCAGCGGCGCATGACGCAGGCGTGGCTGAGCCTGGCTCCCAGATACTCGTCCCGCAGGTCTGCGTGGGCGTCAAAGTGGACGATGTGCAGATCGGGATATTTCTTCAACACGGCCCGCACGGAGCCCAGGGTCACCAGATGCTCCCCGCCCAGCAGCAGGGGCAGCTTGCCCGCCTTCAGGATCTCCGCGGCTCTGGCCTCAATATCCGCCAGCGCGGTCTCGGCGGAGCCGAAGCAGAGCTCCAGATCGCCGCTGTCGAATACGGGGTAATCCAGCAGGTCCTTGTCCTGATAGGGGCTGTAAGTCTCGATGCCGAAGCTCTCATGCCGGATGGCGGCGGAGCCGAAGCGGGCGCCGGGCCGGAAGGAGGTGGTGGAGTCAAAGGGCGCGCCGAACAGCACGAGCTTTGCGTCCTCAAAGGCGGTGTCACAGCCGATAAAGGTCTCTACGTTGGGTCTCATGATTCTACCTCCTTCAGGAGCTTTTCCAGGAACGCGGGCAGACAGAAGGCGCCCACGTGGAGCCGGGTGGTATAGTATTTCGTCTGCAAATTCAGCTTGTTCCAGCCCTCGGCGTCCAGGTCGTCCACCGGGTGGTACTTCTTGGAGGCAAAGCCGAAGGTCCAGTAGCCCGCGGCGTAGGTGGGGATGTGGGCCTGGTAGACCCGGGAGATCGGGAAGGTGTGGACAATGCGCTGATGGGAGCGCTGCATGGCCTCGGCGTCGTGCTGATAGAAGGGGCTGCCCTGCTGGTTGACCATGATGCCGTCCTCCCGCAGCGCGTTGTAACAGATGCCGTAGAACTCCCGGGTGAAGTAGCCCTCGGAGGGGCCGAAGGGGTCCGTGGAGTCCACGATGATCAGGTCGTACTGCTCCTTGCAGCGGCGGATGAAGCGCAGGGCGTTGTCGTAGTAGATGTGGACCCGGCGGTCGTCCAGACGGGAGGCGTTCTCCGGCAGGTAGGCCCGGCAGGCCTTGATGACCTCGGGGTCCATCTCCACCAGGTCGATGCGCTCGATCCGCTCATAGCGGGCCAGCTCCTTGACCACGCCGCCGTCGCCGGCGCCGATCACCAGCACGTCCTTGATGCCCGGGTGGACCGCCATGGGCACGTGGGTGATCATCTCGTCGTAGATGAATTCGTCCCGCTCCGTGAGCTGCACGTTGCCGTCCAGGGCCAGGACCCGGCCGAATTCCGGGGTGTCGAAGATGTCGATACGTTGATAATCCGATTGATGGGAAAACAGGTGTTTGTTGATGCGGATGGAGTGCTTCACATCCGGGGCGTGGAATTCGGAGAACCAAAGTTCCATGGAGATTCCTCCTGTCATGTTTGTAGGGACAAGCATTGCTTGTCCGCTCCCTTTGAGCAGGGAAGGTTTACTTTGTAGGGACAAACATTGCTTGACCGCTCCCTTTGAGCAGGGAAGGTTTACTTTGTAGGGACAAGCATTGCTTGTCCGGCATTCGGAACGAATGCGATTTGCCGGAGGCAAATTCGTTTCTGCACCTGGGCGGATCGCCCTGCGGGCGATTGTTTGCTTCGCAAACCGGACAAGCGATGCTTGTCCCTACGCAGGATATCATGGGTGCGGTCGGATCAGGGGACGTAATACCTGTCCAGAGACCACTTTGTGGGATTGTTGTCGATATACTGCCAGATCTCCCGGTAGTCCTGTTCGCTGCGGATCACATGGTCGTGGAAATGGATCTGCCAGATATTTTTGCCCAGGCGTTTTGTAATTACGCCCTTCAACTGCTGGACGATTCTGGAAATGCTCGGACAGGGCTTTCCGGTATCCTGCAAAACCAGGATCAGATGAACATGGTTGGGCATGATGACGTATTTGTCCAATGAAACGCCGGGATAATGGGCAGAAATGGATCGGATGACTTTGTCAACAACTACGCCCGCTTCGCTCAGAATCACAAAAGAACGGCGCGTTTCATCCGCTTCGGTAATATGGCCCAAAAGGCAGGCTCTGTCCGCCGTGCAAAAGGTTAGAAAATAGTACCCCGGCGTCTGATAGTCATACGTTTGCAGACGGTTCGGCTTTCGCTCCGGGCGTATGGTCATGATCGAAACTCCTCATCGTGCTTGTCCCTGCGTGCGGGGTCGCGGACAAGCAATGCTTGTCCCTACAAAGCGGACGGCAGGCAGCCTATGGGTGGCGGATCGATGAAACAATTGCATAGACGATGGCTGCGATTGCGACGGGGATCTCAAGCAGCGATAGTTTGGAGTTGTGAAAAACGATAGACAGGCCGATGATCAGAAAGAGAAGGCTGCAAAGGCAGAAGACCACGGCGGACTGGCGATAGTGCGGTTTTTTGTCCATGTTTTCCCGTTCTTTTTCCGATGCGAAGATCCAGGCGTTGTTCAGCAGATACCCCCGCTCCAGAAAATGCCGGATACTGAGGACGCCGAAACCGCCAGAGAGGAGAAACACGGCAATGGCGGCGATCCATTCACCTGTACGCATTGTCCAGACCTCCTTTTCCGTTTTTTCAAAGCGACACAGGGGAGAGAGGCTCCTGAATATCGTTTGTAGGGACAAGCATTGCTTGTCCGGCATTCGGAACGAATGCGATTTGCAGGAGGCAAATTCGTTTCTGCACCTGGGCGGATCGCCCTGCGGGCGATTGTTTGCTTCGCAAACCGGATAAGCAATGCTTGCCCCTACATTTGGGCCGTCAGGCTAAAACGTTCAATCTTAAAATGTCCGGGTCCTCGGGGCCGGTCATGGAGCAACCCTTTTCCTTGGCGAACTGGATATAGTCCAGGATGTCCCGGGTGATGCGCTCGCCGGGGGCCAGGATGGGGATGCCGGGAGGGTAGCACATGACGAACTCGCTGCACACGCAGCCCTCGCTCTCGTCCAGCGGCACGGACTTCTTGGGGGCGTAGAAGGCCTCCTGGGGCGTGGCCACCACCTCGGGGTCCAGATACTCGGTGTCAAGCAGGCCCGAACCGTCCCGCTGATAGCGGCGGCGGATCTCCGCCAGGGCGGAGACCAGGCGCTCCAGCTCCTGGGGCCGGTCGCCGATGGAGAGGTAAGCCAGGATGTTGCCGATGTCGCCGAACTCGATCTGGATGTCGTACTCGTCCCGGAGGATGTCGTAGACCTCGATGCCCGCCAGGCCGATGTCCCTCGTGTGGATGGAGAGCTTCGTGGGGTCAAAGTCGAAGACGGAGTCGCCGTTGACCAGCTCTTTGCCGAAGGCGTAGTAGCCGCCGATGGCGTTGATCTCCTCCCGGGCGTAGTCCGCCATGGTGACCACCTTGGCGAAGATCTCCCGGCCCCGGAGGGCCAGCATCCGGCGGGAGATGTCCAGGGAGGACATGAGCAGATAGGAGCCGGAGGTGGTCTGGGTCAGGTTGATGATCTGCCGTACATGGCCGGGGTTCATATGGGGGCCCGTCAGCAGGAAGGAGGACTGGGTCAGGGAGCCGCCGGACTTGTGCATGGAGACGGCGGCCATATCCGCCCCCGCCTCCATGGCGGAGGTGGGCATCCCGGCGCCGAAGTAGAAGTGGGTGCCGTGGGCCTCGTCGGCCAGGCAGTACATCCCGGCGTCGTGGGCCATGCGGACAATGGACTTGAGATCGGAGCAGACGCCGTAGTAGGTGGGGTTGTTCACCAACACGGCCACCGCGTCCGGGTTCTCCCGGATGGCCTTGAAGACCTGATCCCGGCGCATGCCCAGGGAGATGCCCAGCCGGTCGTCCACCTCGGGGTTCACGTAGACCGGCACCGCGCCGCAGAGCACCAGGGCGTTGATGACGGAGCGGTGGACGTTCCGGGGCAGGATGATCTTGTCGCCCCGCTTGCAGGTGGCCAGCACCATGGTCTGGACGGAGCTGGTGGTGCCGCCCACCATCAGGAAGGCGTGGGCGGCGCCGAAGGCGTCGGCGGCCAGCTCCTCGGCCTCCTTGATGACGGAGACCGGGTGGCAGAGATTGTCCAGGGGCTTCATGGAGTTGACGTCGATGGTGACGCATTTTTCCCCCAGGAAGGCGGTCATTTCGGGATTGCCCCGGCCGTGCTTGTGTCCGGGCACGTCAAAGGGGACCACCCGCATTTGGCGGAAGGTCTGGAGCGCCTCGTAGATGGGCGCACGGTGCTGGTCGAGACAAACAGCAGGATCGTACATGGCGGATACCCCCAGAAAAGAAAAATCACAGGCTTGCGCAGCCTGTGAAGACAAGGCCGAAAGCCCCAATTCAAAACAATCAGTCGCAATCAGCAGTTTGACGTTTTCTGTGTATAATATACAAAAAATGAGCGCGGAAGTCAATAATAAATAATCTGTAAATAAATCAAATTCCCCATTGTTTTCCGGCGCGAAATCGGTTATGATATAGATGCAGAAATAAGTATTGCGAGGTACGCAGTATGATCAATGTGGATATTTCCAATTTTTGGGGCGATTATTCCCTCAATGATCTGCTGGCGCTGGAAAAAGAGGTCTTTGCGGCCCACCGAACGCTGATTGAACGAAAGGGCCCCGGCTCCGATTATCTGGGCTGGCTGGACCTGCCTGTCTTTGAAGCCACCGACGAGATGCGCCGCATCGTAGCCGCCGCCAAGCGGATCCGCGAGCACTCCGACGCATTCGTTGTGGTGGGCATCGGCGGCTCTTATCTGGGCCCCCGGGCCGCCATCGAGCTGGTCAAGGGCCAGAATCACAACCTCCGGGGCAAGGACCCGCAGATTTTCTTCGCGGGAAATAACCTCTCCACCCGGGCCTGGCAGGAGCTCTGCGCCCTGCTGGAGGAGAAGGACTTCTCCATCAATATCATCTCCAAGTCCGGCACCACCACCGAGCCCGCCATCGCCACCCGCGCCCTGAAGTGGATGCTGGAGCGGAAATACGGGGCCGAGGAGGCCAGGAAGCGCATCTTTGTCACCACCGATCCTGCCAAGGGCGCCCTGCGTCAGATGGCCGCGGAGGAGGGCTGGGAGAGCTTCGTGATCCCGCCCGACGTGGGCGGCCGTTACTCCGTGCTGACGGCGGTGGGTCTGCTGCCCATGGCCGTGGCCGGCATGGACATCACGGAGCTCATGTTCGGCGCCGCCTCCGCGCAGCGGGATTTGGCGGACTTCTCCTTCGAGAACCCCGTCTGGCTCTATGCCGCGGCCCGCAACCTGCTCTACCGCAAGGGCAAGGCCATCGAGCTGCTCTGCAGCTGGGAGCCCGCGGCCCGCTTCTTCGGCGGCTGGTGGCAGCAGCTCTTCGGCGAGTCCGAGGGCAAGGACGGCAAGGGCATTTTCCCGGCCGCCGCCGAGTTCACCGCCGACCTGCACTCCCTGGGCCAGATGATCCAGCAGGGCGAGCGGAACCTTTTTGAGACCGTGATCCGCTTCGCGCCGCCCCGCAAGAAGACCATGATCGAGCTGGATTGGAAGAACCTGGACGGCCTCAACTATCTGGAGGGCAAGAGCCTGGACTTCGTGGAGGAGCAAGCCTTCCAGGGCACCCTGGAGGCCCATGTGGACGGCGGCGTGCCCGTCATTCTGGTACAGGCCGACGAGGTCTGCGACCGTACCCTGGGCGAGCTGTTCTGGTTCTTCGAGCTGAGCTGCGGCATCTCCGCCTATGTGCTGGGGGTCAACCCCTTCAACCAGCCCGGCGTGGAATTCTACAAACGCAACATGTTCCAGCTCCTGGGAAAACCGGGATACGAGCAGTAAAAACTACGACGCGCGTCCGCTTCGGACGGACGCAGCAGCTTATCGAATAATTGAAGGAGACGATTTCCTATGGTCAAACTGATCGCCGGCCTCAGCGGCACCGGCAAAACCCAACAAATGGTCAACGAGATCAACGAGGCGGTGGAGAAGGAGCGCGGCAGCCTGGTCTGCATCGAGCCCAAAACCGCCCTGCGCTTCGACCTCAACTACAAGGTCCGCCTGATCGAGTATCAGGCCTATCAGCTGGAGGGCGCGGAGTCCCTCAAGGCCTTTATTTCCGGCCTGCACGCCGGGAACTTTGACATTACCCACATCTATCTGAAGAGCGTCCATCGCCTGCTGGGCACGGACGATCCGGATGTCCTGGCCGGCTTCTGCGGCTGGTGCAAAAGCTTCGGCGCGGAGAACGGCATCAGCTTTACGATGACCGCCCGCCTGGACCCCGCAGCCGCCCCCGCCGCCCTGCGGACCTACATGTGATCCTGCGCTGCCGTTCTGCAGAACGGTAAAACGGAAGACAACACAGCCCGGCCGGAGAATTTTTCCTCCGGCCGGGCTGCGCTGTATAATTTTCCCTCCCCGGGGCATACTCCCAGCGGAGGTGAATTCCCATGAAATGGAAACAAACACTGAAAAACCTGTTGTACGAAAAGGGCTATTACCTGGCCTTTGCGGTCTGCCTGGCCGCGGTGGCGATCTCCGGCTGGCTCTTTGTCCGGAGTCTGGATCAGACCGACGATGAGCTGAGCGTTCCCGACGCAGTCCAGGCGGCGGTGCTGCCCACCCTGCCCCAGGGAGCGGCCCGGGCTGCCGCGGATCCCCCGGCCAAGATCGTCAGGCCCAACCATCCGGCGACAGCCACGAGTCCCGAACCGGAGAGCACGGAGGCCGCGGGCAAACCCGACGAGGGCAAGCCGGCCCCCAGACCCGGCGCGCCCCTCTGCCGTCCCACGGAGGGAACGGTGGTTCAGGGCTACAGCATGGAGAGGCTGAGCTACAACGCTACCACCCGGGACTGGCGAACCCATCCCGGCATGGACATTGGCGCCCCGGAGGGCAGCGAGGTTAAGGCCGTGGCGGAGGGAACCGTCCTGTCGGTCTTCACCGACGATCTGCTGGGGAAGACTGTCACCGTGGAGCATGCGGGCGGTTATGTGACCCACTACGCGAACCTGGCCGAGGAGGTTTCCGTCTCCGCCGGCGATCATGTCATCGCGGGTCAGGCCATCGGCACCGTGGGCAGGACGGCCCTGGGCGAGCGGAAGGACGAGCCCCATCTGCACTTTGCCGTATATAAAAACAACGTGCCCCAGGACCCCGAGGCCTATTTGAGCGGGAACTGACGCAGAAAGGACCGAAGCCGTCGCTCCGGTCCTTTGTTTTATACGAATATTTGATAAAAAAGTCAGAAACTTTTTTCCGGCATCCACTTTCTGCGGATGCCGCCCTGGGCAAAGCCCAGGGAAATATGCCGTACAATATCTGTTATTGCAACAGGGCGGCCAGGTTTTCCTCGCAGTGCTCGATCTCCCGGCTGATCCGCCGCAGGAAGGGGCCTTCGGCCGGGAAAGCCCGGTCCATCGCCAGGCCCAGCAGGAGCATGTCCAGAGCGCGCGCCACCCGCCCCAGCAGATTCCCGTCGTCCAGGGCGTCCAGCCAGTACTTGTAGAGCGCATGCCAGAGCCAGCGGGCGTAGGGCTCCGGGTCGGACGGCGACAGCAGTTCCCCGCAGGGGGGGCGCTCGGTCGTCCGACCTTCCGCCCTGGAGGGGCGATCATGGATCGCCCGCTCCCCGTCTGCCAGCGCCGCGAAGCGCTCCAGGGCGTCCTTCCAGGCGGGGGAGAGGATCTCCAGGGAGAGGAAGCGGCGGGCGAGGGCGGCTGCGTTCGTCGAACGTGTAGGGACAAGCATTGCTTGTCCGGCGTTCGGAACGAACGCATTTGCCGCCAGGCAAACTCTGACGGCGCTGCAAGTTCGTTGATTGATGAGTCCTCTTGCGGCGGGATCCCGGGATTGCCCTCCGTGCGATTGTTTGCTGCGCAAACCGGACAAGCGATGCTTGTCCCTACGATGCGACGGCAGGCTTTCCCAGCGTTTGAGCCGGAGGGCGTAATCGTGCCTGATCCGGCGCTCCGGGGCGGAGTGCATGGCGGCGGCCAGCTTCCATACCAGCGTCAGCCGCCGTTCCAGGCTCAGCTCCTCCCGGGTCAGAATCTCCAGCGCCAGGGTCCGTCCCCTTCGCAGGCGCAGATAGGCCTCCGGGTCCAGTTCGTTGGGGACGACGGGCGCCTCGTCCTCCCATTCCTCCCAGGCGGGCGGGGCCGAGGTCGCCAGGGCGTAGGCCGTGGGGCAGCTCAGGCTGAGCCCGTGCTCCGTCAGATTGCCGAACTCCCGATGGAAGCGGGGATACTCTCGGCAGACCCGGCACAGGGCTTCGTGGCCGAAGTTCCGCTGGACATGGCAGAGCCCGTCCGGGTCCAGCAGGACGCAGACGCGGTTTTCATTCTGCCTCAGTATGGTCTCCGCGCCGGGAAGGACCCCTTTGCGGACCCGCTCGGCCGTGGGTCCGCAAAGGGTCCGGTAAAGCTCGCAGGTATCGGGGTCTACGACGATCTCCCAGCCGGCGCGGCAGCAGCTGTCGGGGCAGCTGCCCGCGGCGCAGGCAAAGGCCCGGAAGCAGGCGGGGGCCAGGTGCTTCACGGCCGGGCGATGTGCTTGAGCATCTGCACGCAGCGCTCCATGTCCTCCACGGGGATGTACTCATAGCGCCCGTGGTAGTTCTCACCGCCGGTGCAGAGGTTGGGACAGGGCAGGCCCTCGAAGCTGAGCCGGGCCCCGTCGGTGCCGCCCCGGATGGGTACGGCCACCGGGTCCATCCCGGCGGCGCACATGGCGGCCTTGGCCCGCTCCACCACATGCATGACCGGGAGGATCTTCTCCTTCATGTTGTAGTAGCTGTCCTTCAGGCTGACGGTGACGGTGCCCTCGCCCCAGCGCTCATTGAGGTAGCGGGCGATCATCTGGAAGCGGGACTTCTTCTGCTCGAACTTGAAGCGGTCGTGGTCCCGGATGATATACTGGAGCCTGGCCTCCTCGATACTGCCCTGCATGTGGGCCAGCATGGAGAAGCCCTCGTAGCCCTCGGTGTACTCGGGCCGCTCGTGGCTGGGCAGCATGCTGTGGAAGTCCACGGCCACCTGCATGGCGTTGACCATCCGGCCCTTGGCGCTGCCCGGGTGGATGGAGACGCCCTTGAACACCACCGTGGCCGCGGCGGCGTTGAAGTTCTCATATTCCAGCTCGCCCAGGGTGCCGCCGTCGGCGGTGTAGGCGAACTCCGCTCCGAAGCCCTTCACGTCGAAGCGGTCCGCGCCGCGGCCCACCTCCTCGTCGGGGGTGAAGGCCAGCCGCAGGGGGACCCGGGGGCCGCCCTCGGCCAGCAGCTCCTCCACGGCGGTGAGGATCTCCGCAACGCCGGCCTTGTCGTCGGCGCCCAGCAGGGTGCTGCCGTCGGTGACGATCAGGTGCTTGCCCTCGTTCCATTTCAGGCTGGGGAAGTCCTTGACCTTCATGACGATCTTCTCCGCTTCGTTCAGCACCAGGTCGCCGCCCTTGTAGTCCACGATCCGGGGCTTGACGTCCTTGCCGGAGCAGTCCGGCGAGGTGTCCATGTGGGCGATGAGACCGATGACCGGGGCCTCGACGGTGCCGGGGACGGAGCCGTAGACATAGCCGTATTCGTCCATCCGGGCGTCGGCGATGCCGATGGCCTTCATGTCCTCCACGAGGAAAGCGCCCAGCTCCTTCTGCTTGGCGGTGGAGGGACAGCTCTCGCTGTTTTCGTCGGATTGGGTGTCAAAGGCGACGTACTTCAGGAATCTCTCGGTGACGTTCATGTGTATACCTCCGCTGTTTTTCTGTATTGTATCTGCATATCTGTAGCGGCGCACAGTGTGCGCCATGATTTTTGGGATCCGGGGTTCAAATCGCGGCGGGCGGCTTGTCCCTGCATGCGGATTACGGAACGTAGCCATACATTCCCCGCACGGAGACCTCGCCGGATTGGACGGCTTCGACGCCGGCGTCCGTTTGGACCAGCAGCTCGGCGTTGGGGCCCACGTCCAGGGCGGTGCCGGGGCGGGGCGCCTGGCCGGGGGCAAGGATCTGGATTTCCTTTCCGATATTCACACAGGCGGCCCGGTATTCCTCCCGCCAGTCCAGCTTCGGCAGGGCCGACAGCTCCCGGATCAGGGCGGCGGCCAGGGTGTTCCGGTCCACCCGCTTCCCGGTCTGGGACAGGAGGGAGCCCGCGGTCCCGCGGAGTTCGGGGGGGAATGCCACGACGGGACGGTTGCAGTTGACCCCCACGCCCACCACGGCGTAGGAGACCAGGCTGCTCTCGGCCTCCAGGGAGAGCTCCGTCAGAATGCCGCAGAGCTTTTTTCCGTTCAGCACCAGGTCGTTGACCCATTTGATCCCGGCCTCGACTCCCGCGGCCTCCCGGATAGCCCGGCGGACCGCCACGGCGGCCTGGGCGGTGAGGGTCATGAGCTCGGCGGGCGGGCAGGCGGGCCGCAGCAGGACGGAGAGATAGATCCCCGCCCCGGGCGCGGAGTCGAAGCGCCGGCCCAACCGTCCCCGGCCTCCGGTCTGGGCGTCCGCCACTGCGACGGTCCCATGGGGCGCTCCCGCTGCGCCGAGGGCCTTCAGATGGTTGTTGGTGGAGTCCACCGTGTCCAGAAGCTCGACGGTGTCCGCCCAGGGGTGCGTCCCCAGAGCGTCCAGGATGGCGGCCCGGTCCAGGCGGTCGGGCTCGGCGCAGAGGCGGTGGCCCCGGTTGGGGACGGACGCAATCTGCCAGCCCTCCCGCTTCAGAGCGGCGACGGCCTTGGACACCGCCGCCCGGGAGACGCCAAGCCGCTTGCCCAGCTCCGCGCCGGAGACGTAGTCCCCCGCCCGGAGCAGGTCTATCAGTTCACGTTTGTCCACGCTTTCCACCCTTCTTCGTAGGGGCGGATGCCCACATCCGCCCTCGTTTGCGGGCAATCATTGGCAGGAAGGGCCGATGTGGGCATCGGCCCCTACGGGTTTGTTCCGTTTACAGCGCGAAGGGGCTGAAAGGCACGACGTCTTTGACGGCTTCGGCGGGGGAGATGAGCTTGTCCCCGTTGTCGATATCGATGAGGTCATACTGGTCGCTGCCCATGCCCAGCTCCTTCATATAGCTGAGCTGCCGCAGGCCGTGGCGGGTCTCGATACGCTCGGTCAGGGCTTTGTTGTCGGCGGGATTCAGGGCGTAGACCAGATCCACGCTGGCCTGATCCACGGCGAGGACGTCCAGGGAGGCCACCATGCCGATGTTGGGGGTCACCACGGGCTGGGCCGCCGTGCCTTCGCAGTCGCAGGAGACGGACATATTCCGCAGCACGTTCAGGAAGGAGATATGGCCCTTGAAGTGGTCCACGGTGGCCTTGGTGGATTCCGCGATGCGCTCCATCAGCTCGTCCATGGCGATGGACCACATGTCGTCGGAGCCCTCCCGCTGGTGGATCATCTTCTTGCCGATGCGGCCGTCGGCCATGCCGATGCCCAGGTTTTTGTTGGAGCCGCCGAAGCCGCCCATGGTGTGGCCCTTGAAGTGGGTCAGGGCCAGCAGGGAGTCGTAGCGGGTCACGTGGCTGCCCATGGTCATGTGGTCAAACCACTTGCCGCCGACCACGGGGAGATCCACGGTGCCCTCCTCGTCCATGATGTCCACGGGGCAGAAGGTCCAGCCGTTGACCTTGAGGGTTTCCCGGTGCTGCTCGGTGGTGTAGCGGTCACCCTCATAGAAGGTGTTGGTCTCCACGATGGTGGCCTCGGGCAGGCATTCACCCAGGAATTCCTTGACCCAGGCGGAGGGAATAATGTTGGGACCGTTTTTCTCGCCGGTGTGAAGCTTCACGGCGATCCTGCCGGTCAGGGGCTCGGAGATGCGGGCGAAGAGCTTTTTCAAGCCCTCGGGAGAGAGGTCTCTGGTGAAATAAACCTTGGATTTCGACATGATGTTATCCTCCTTATGTATTGTGCAGGGACGGCACTCTGCCGTCCGCCGGATTCCAATCTTGGGGCAGGCTGTCCCATACTGGGGGTCAAGCACACAAAGAAGCAATTGTCAGCCCCGCCAGGATGCATGTGAGCAGAGTCCCAAGCCATCCTATGCCAAGGTGCCTGTCACAGTTTTTTCGCAGATCCCGGATTTCAATCTGCTTCTTTGCCTGCAGCAGTCGCTTTTTGAATCTGAAATACAGGCCGAAATGAATCGTGCTGCTGACTGCAAGGATACCCGTCATGACGCCAAAATACAGCGTCATGTTTCCGAATTCAGTATTCATCGCAGCACCCTCCTTCCGGTGCGGAGAGGACCAGGTAGGGGAGCGAATGGACTTCGAGATAGTCGTCCAGCTTTTTCCAGGCGGTTTTTGTCAGACAGATCACAGCCGTGTTGGGATTCGATTGTTTTGCTTTTTTCCACAGATACAGCGTCAGCCGCAGCTGCCGCAGCTGGTCGTCTGTCAGTGCGTCCGGGTCATAACCGTAGTGTTTCGCAATGGCTGTCCGCTCCTTCGGATGCTTTTCCGAGAAGCGCCTGAGCCGATCGGCGGACGAGGCGTACAGGAACAGCATCGGCTCCGCTCCTTCCTCTGCATAGCGACCCATTGCATACAAATTTTCCATAGGGAATTTGCGATAGGTATACCATAGGCGTTTGACTGTAACGCTGTCCTCCCGCAGCAAGCAGCGGGGCTTGTCCAACCAGCGGGGCAGCTCCAGCAGGAGCAGAACCAGGGCGGAAAGAAGCAAAATGAGCCAATGGTGCAGTTTGAAAAAGACAAAGAGCAAAACGATTGCCAGAAGCCCGTTCAGAATGCTGTTGAAGGGCCAATACGGATCCTCCCGCCTGTAATACAGAAAGGGGCTCCTCAGGACCAAGGTGGTTTTACTTGTCGCTTTCTTCATGGAATGTTGTCTCCGAAACGATCTGCTCCCGGGCGGCCACGGCCAGTTCGTCGCAGCGGTTGTTTTTGGGGTTGTCCGCGTGGCCCTTGACCCAGTGGCAGTTGACGCTGTGCAGCGCGCAGAGCGCCAGCAGCCGCTCCCAGAGGTCGGGGTTCAGAGCGGGCTTTTTGTCGGGCTTTTTCCAGCCCTTGGCCTGCCAGCCCCTGGCCCAGCCCAGGCTCAGGGCGTCGATGATGTATTTGGAATCGGAGTACAGCTCCACCCGGCAGGGCTCCTTCAGCTGCTCCAGGGCCCGGATCACGGCGGTGAGCTCCATGCGGTTGTTGGTGGTCTGGGCCTCGGCGCCGGAGAGCTCCTTCTCCCTGCCCCGGTACTCCAGAATCGCCCCCCAGCCTCCGGGCCCGGGATTCCCGCTGCAGGCCCCGTCGGTGTAGATGGTGACAGTTTTCATAGCGTTTCCGTACAGCGCCGTAGGGGCGCTCATTGAGCGCCCGCCTGCGCGGCGGCTTCCTTCCCATGCGTTTTTCTTATTATAGCACAGCATCTCCCTCGGTACAAGTTGAAAGTTCGGAAATGAAATGCAAATCGGACCCTGCGGTTAAATAATCCCCCATTTACGGGCAGCGCAGCAGCTCCGCGATATACCGCGCCAGATAGGGCATGGACGCCAGGGCCTCCGGCAGGGTGTTCTCCGTGGAGCCCACCTCCACGATCAGGGCGCCGGGGGACAGGTCCCCGTTGAAGCGCTCCTTGCGAAAGGAGAGCTTCTTGAACAGACAGGGCTCGTCCCGGCAGCCCAGAGCCTGGAGCTTGAGACCGCAGGAGAGATTGTCCTCCCAGTGGGGATGGTTCAGCCCGCCCTGATCGCTGCCCACGGCCAGCATCAGAGGCGCCAGCGTTTGACCGTCCCGCTCCACTGTCTCCCGGACGGGCTTTTCCAGGGCGTCCCGGTGCAAGTCCAGCACCAGTACGATGGAGGGGTATTGCTCCAGATAGGCCTGGATCTTCTCCCGGGCCACCCCGTAGGAGGCGTTGTAGCTGGGATAGTCGTTGTAGCTTCTGTCGTGAATCACTTCCACCCCCAGCCCGGCCAGGGCCTCCGCCAGGGCGTCTCCCACCGCGGTGACGTTGTTGGACAGATCCAGGGTCCGGTAATTATCGCTGGGGAGATAGCTGTGCCCGTCGCACTGGGTATAAGCCTCGCAGGAATGGCTGTGGAGGATCAGCACCTTCGGCCCCGGGAGCTCCGGCCAGTTCAGCGGCCGCAGCAGCAGGGCGGCCTTGTCCACCGGGTATGTGCAGTTCCCCCGGAGGGAGAGGGCCTCCGCCTCCGCCGCCGTAAACGGCGCGGGCTGTGGGGCGACAGCCGCGGGGACGGCCTCCGTCGTGAAGGGGGTCGGCGCGGCCGTAGCGGGAGTCTGCGTGTTTTCGGTCTGGCTTGCGGCAGCGGCGGAAGGATTCCCGCGTTCCGGGGCGGGCTCGTCTCCGGCGGGCGGGAGCTGAACAGGGGCGGACAGCTTTTCGGGCAGGACGCCGGTTTCCAAGAACAGCACCGTCCTGAAAAGCGCCTCGCTGCCCAGGACGTCCTTCGTTCGCGCCCAGACCATTCCGCGCAGCTCCGGCTCGCCAAGGACGCGGATCGTCAAGGCAAGCAGAAGCAGGCAGGCCAGGAAGCTCGTCCGCGTTTTCTTACGGTACAGTATCGGGTACATGAAAATCCCTCCCGTGTCATAGATATGACGCGGGAGGGATCCTTAGAACCAAAGACCGTGATTTTACAGAAGATCCGCCAGACTGACGCTGTCCAGATAATCGGCCACCAGCCGCTCCAGCTCCTCCCATACGGGCAGGGAGGAGCAGGGGTGGGCGCAGCGCTCGGCGCCGTCCTCCAGACAGGCCACGGGGGCCAGACTGCCCTCGGTGAGCCGCAGGATCTCTCCCAGGGAGTACTCCTCCGGCCTCCGGCTCAGGCGATAGCCGCCGCCCTTGCCGTGCTGACCCTCCACCAGACCGCCCTTGGAGAGGGTGGTCATGATGGCCTCCAGATACTTCTGGGACAGCGCCTGCCGCGCGGCGATCTCCTTCAGAGCCACCGGCCGTTCCGGGTCCTGGGCCGCCAGGTCGGTCATGACGCGCAGGGCATAGCGGCCCCGGCTGGAAATCATCGCAGCCATGACTTATACGCCGCAGTGCTCACAGTCGTGGGCGGCGGGGAACTGGCTCTCGTCGTAGGCGATGCCGTGGCGGTCGTAGTAGTCCTTCATGGCCGCCTTGATGGCCTCCTCCGCCAGGACGGAGCAGTGGAGCTTGTGGGCGGGCAGACCGTCCAGGGCCTCGGTGACGGCCTGGTTGGTCAGCTTCAGAGCCTCGGACACGGGCTGGCCCTTGATGAGCTCCGTGGCCATGGAGCTGGAGGCGATAGCGGAGCCGCAGCCGAAGGTCTCGAATTTCACGTCGTCGATCCTGTCGTCCTTGATCTTCAGATAGATCTTCATGATGTCGCCGCATTTGGCGTTTCCCACCTCGCCCACGCCGTCGGCGTCCTCGATGACGCCCACGTTCCGGGGATTGCGGAAGTGGTCCATAACCTTTTCGGAATAAAGTGCCATTTGATTATCTCCTTTGGTTCATAGTTCGGTAGCGGCGCACAGTGTGCGCCGCGATATATCATTCAATCACGAACTGCCGTTTCCCGGCCATCAGGTCCCGCCACACGGGGGACATATTGCGGAGCTGTTCCACCACGTCCTTGACGGCTTGGATGATAGCGTCCACGTCCGCCTCGGTGGTATCCCGGTCCAGGGTCAGGCGCAGGGAGCCGTGGGCCACCTCATGGGGGCGGCCGATGGCCAGCAGCACGTGGCTGGGGTCCAGGGAGCCGGAGGTGCAGGCGGAGCCGGAGGAGGCGCAGATCCCCTTGTCGTCCAGCAGGAGCAGCAGGCTTTCGCCCTCGATGCCCTCAAAGCAGAAGCTCACGTTGCCTGGGAGCCGGTGCTCCAGGTCGCCGTTGACGGCCCCGTGGGGGATCTCTGCCAGGCCCGCGATCAGCCTGTCGCGCAGGGCGGCCATCTTCGGCATGGTCTCGGGCAGCTCGGCCACGGCCTCCTCCAGGGCGGCGGTCATACCCATGATGCCGGGCAGATTCTCGGTGCCGGCCCGCTTGCCCCGCTCCTGGGCGCCGCCCTCGATCAGGTTGGAGAGGATGACCCCGCGCCGGGCGTAGAGCACGCCCACACCCTTGGGGCCGTGGAACTTGTGGGCCGAGAGGGAGAGCAGGTCGATGTTGTCCTCCTGCACGTTGACGGGGATGTGGCCCACGGCCTGGACTGCGTCGGTGTGGAAGAGCACGCCCGCCTTCCGGCAGACGGCGCCGATTTTCCGGATGGGCTGGATGGTGCCGATCTCGTTGTTGGCGTACATGATGGTGACCAGGCAGGTCTCGGGGGTGATGGCGGCCTCCACCTGCTCCGGGGTCACCAGGCCGTTCTCGTGGACGTCCAGGTAGCTGACGGTGAAGCCCTCTTTTTCCAGCTTCTTCAGGGTGTGGAGCACCGCGTGGTGCTCAAAGGCGGTGGAGATGATGTGGGTCCTGCCCTTGCGCTTGCCCAGGATGGCGGCGGAGCGGATGGCCTGGTTGTCGGCCTCGGAGCCGCCGGAGGTAAAGGTGATCTCCCGGGCGTTGGCTGCGCCCAGGGCCTTCGCCACCCGGTTCCGGGCGTCGGTCAGGGCCTCCATGGCCGCCTGGCCCACGGAATGCAGGCTGGAGGGGTTGCCGTAGATCTGATCCATATAGGGCAGCATGGCCCGGATTGCCGTCTGGCTCATCCGGGTGGTGGCCGCGTTGTCTGCGTAAATGGTCATAAGGAGCCTCCTTTTGTTTCTCTGGAGGTATTATAACACAATTACCTACTTTGTCAATAGGCAATTATCACGCAAATAAAAACAGACCATGCAGCCTGTTTTATTTGAGGGACAATACAGATACCGCTTCGATCCCATATCGTTCAAAGGCGACGAGGTCGGCTGCTGAAATCCGCTCTCCCGGCATGAGGATGGGCACCGCGGGGGGGCAGCTCACCCCGGGCCTTGCCAGCACCCGCCCCAGGCTCTTTGCCGCCGGGACCGTCTCCGCCGGGGCCAGCATGGCCTCCCGGATGGAGCAGACGGGAGAAGCGACAGGTGACAAGTGACAGGGGACAAGTGGCTTTATTTGCCGGCTTGCGCCGGATTGTCGAGGGCGGATTTCCCTGATGAGGGCTTGCTCCAGCCGATCCAGCTCCTCCTGCGTATTCTGCGGCGAGAGCATAAACACCGCGAAATCCGGGTCCGCGAATTCGCAGAGGATCCCTTCCCGTTCCAGGGCGGCGGCCAGCGCGAGCCCGTTCCCGGGTCTGTCATCCTGAGCGGAGCGGAGCGGAGTCGAAGGATCCGTTCCCCCGTCCTTTTGGGCCGCAGGGAGTACGGATTCTTCGCTTCCCCTTCGACCTTGCTCAGGGCAAGGCTCAGAATGACAGCAAAGCGTCAGCTTCAGGGGCTCGTCGCCCATCAGCCGCCAGCCCGCGGCCCGCAGCCGGGTCTTCAGGGCCTCGACCCGGGGCAAAAAGGCCGCCAGCTCTTCGGACAGGGTTTCCAAATAGGGATTGGCAAGATCAAGGGACTGCAAAATCAGATAGGACGGGCTCGTAGACCCGAAGAGCGCCAAAGCGTCGCGCACGGCCTGAGGATGCAGAGCGCCTTCCCCTGTGCTGAGCGCTTCGGATACGTGCAGGTACGCCCCGCCCGTCAGCACGGGCAGGGTCTTGTGGGCGGAGTCGCAGCAGAGGTCGGCCCCCAGGTCCATGGGGTGCCGGGAGGGGGAGAGGAAGCGCAGATAGGCCCCGTGGGCGTTGTCCACCAGCAGCAGGGCGCCCCGGCTGTGGCAGACGGCGGCCAGGGGCCGCAGATCGGGCAGAAAGCCCAAATAGTCCGGGCAGGTCAGATAGACCGCCGAAGCCCCGGTTTCCGCCAGGGCTGCGTCCAGGGCCTCCGGCGTCACTGACGCGGAGAGATACGAGCCGTCCACATTTGGAAGCCAGCAGACGTCCAGATCCAGCAGCGCCGCCGCGGTCAGAAAGGCCCGATGCACGTTCCGGGCCGCCAGGACGCGGAATCGTTTCGTATCTGTCATTGCGAGGCCAGTGCGCACACTGGCCGTGGCAATCCGTTTTTCCCCGTCCCATGTTGCCTCATCGGATCTGGCGGACAAGCAATGCTTGTCCCTACAGGTATACTGCATCGCCAGCAGGAGCATCGCCCGGATGCAGTGGGACGATCCCTCCGTGGAGTAAAACGTGGGGCAACCGAAGAGCTTCGAGGCGTTGGCCTCGCTCCCGGCGATGATCCCGGCAGCCTCGCAGAGGGAATCGGCCCCCGGGATCTCCGTGATGTCCCATTCCTCGCAGCCCAAGGGCCCCCGGCCCTTGTGCCCCGGCATATGGAACCGGGCGGGACGGAGGGATTCATAACGGAGCACGAAATCGCGGATGGGCGTTTGCATACGGACAATTCCTCTGAACATTTTTCAGTGGCGGCGCGGAGCCGCTGCTCTTCTGCGCTGAGTATAGCACAAGTCGCCGAAAAAAGCCACATGTTTTTCACGGGCCCCGGGGCTTGACAAGCCGGAGGGCACCGGATACAATGGGATCGATGCGCCGCCCTTTGACGCGAAACACGATGGCGACTCCACCAACAGGCGAGCCAACTCGAAGGCCGCGCCATTGTTTTTGCGAAAAACCTGTTCTATAATCATGGCGTAAGCAAAAACAAAACAGGAGGACAGAATCATGGAACTTGGAAAGAAGATCAGACAGCTCCGCTTCAAGGCGGGGCTCACCCAGGAAAATCTGGCGGAGCAGCTGGGCCTGGGCCCCCAGGCGGTGTCCAAATGGGAAACCGGAGTTTCCCAAAGTTAAAGATACCACATCAATCCCACGCGGACTTTTGCTCAACCGATACAGCCGGAGGGCTGGATAACAAGAAAAGGCGGTATGCGCCCCGTGGAGGGGTAGCGTACCGCCTTTTCTTGTGGGGGTTTCCAAAGGGGGCAACGCCCCCATTTGGCACACGACTTTGCGAAGCAAAGTGTAGTGTGTTATACGCTCTGCCGGCGTTGCCGTGAAAATGCCGTTGCCGCCGGGGAGGGCAAGGGCATTTGAAGCGGCAGGAAAACAGGGCTGTGCTTGCGTGGCGTGGAGCCGCAAGCGCAGGTCTGGACTCATCAGCAGACAGGGCGTATATGAAAGCCCCAGTTCCTCGTCCTACGCTCCAACTTGTGGACAAAGTGTCCCGAAGTTGTGGCCACACTCCCGGAAAAGTAGCAGGACAACGGGCAACCGTCAAGGCTGAAATGAACGGGTTTACACCCGGCCTTGACCTCCGCCCGCTGTCCCGCTGGATGGGTGGACAAGGCGGCCAATCCCTCAAAGTGCTTGGCCGCTCTCTTTCTGATTTTGAGGTATTCAGTTTTTCAAAATTGAATAATCAAAATAAATTTTTTCGATTGAAAAAATTTTATTTGTTATCATCTTCAATGCCATATTTTTTCTTTTGCCGAATCACATAATTACTGATTTTTTCATCATATAGTGGATACTGGTAATCCAACTGGCATGCCACTTCTGACGAAACCTCCCGGAACAATGCCATACATTGTTCAAAGGATTCCCACATATGGGGATAGGAATCCATATTATAAGTGGACATAAGTCGTTCCCACAATTCCTCTGGGACATATTGCTTCATAAATTTATAGTTTTTTCCCAAACTGAAATGAAATCCCTGTTTGATACCAATCAGCCAGGAAATCATGCGAAGCAATTCTTTTCGTACTATATCATTCATATGGTCAATAGCAAAAAGAATTTCTTTGCGGCATAAGCCCTTTACTACATATGTTGTAGTATTCCAAAATTCATTACAGCAATCGTCAAACATTCTTTGAGTAGGCTTCTGCAAGTGGTAGTCTATATCCGTTGGTATTGGCGGCTTTACGATACGGTTGTCTTTATCCAACAGTAACTTTACCAGTTTATCCCATGTAAAATACTCGTCTATCAGTTCCAGCGGCAGCAAAGTTAAATCTATCTTAACATCATCAGTAAACAGCATTAAATATGAAAATCCCTTTTCTACAGCTGGAAATAATTCCATATCTTCCGGCTTTTGCAGAATCAACCTTTCACCAAATATATCTAGCCATTTATCATCACTTGTGAAGCTGTCCATATCCGTAACAAAAAAAGTAATATCAAAATCCTGAAAATCATCAGGCGGAATATTTGTATTTGTTCTAGATCCTTCCAAAGTAACCATGCGAATGCGTTTGTCTGTTTTTGCAAAATTCAAAACAATATCATAAACTTCCTTTTCTGATCTCATTTTTATCTCCTCCAATTATTGAAATAGGTGTGAAGCCATTTTAGGGCTTTCCCGCCTTGATTACCCTTTAGCAAAGACGGGCGGGACTGTCAACGGCGGCGCATGAAATGCGCCGTTCATCTTGACCGTTGACTGGCTCGGCTGGCTTTGCTATCTTCCTGACAAATGGGAATGTCTAAGATAGTAAAGACGTCCCACATGCAACTCTTTCTTTTATTGCGGAAACCGTATCTTTAATTGTGAATGTAGTTGTGTCTATGACATTTGATTCATATACTCCCAAACCGGAAAATTGCTCCCACATTGTTTCCACTAATTCAATATTTGTTTTTCTATCTAATTTTGAGCGTTCCACAGCTCGCTTCATAGTTTCTTTTTTACTCGCTCTTAATACAATATAGTGTACCTCGTAATCTTCTTGGGCAAGAGCTTTCCATGGCTCCAAAAACCATGGCCCGACAATCCCATCTACAATTACATCATATCCGCCACGAGCATATCGCTTTGCAGCTTCTAAAAAGGCTTCAATGACAACCAGATTTTGCTCGTTGGATTCTGGCAAATGTGGTGGTATTGCGCCTTTGCTTAAGTAATGAAAAAAGTCATCGGTGTGCATATGCACTGATTTATCCATATCTGATTCCTTTGCGACAATTGACGCAGTTGTTGTTTTTCCTGTCCCCGGTGAGCCTGTAATCACAATAATTCTTCCTTGATTCATCTGTATTTTCCCTCACAATTCAAATTTATCACTTTGTTCCTGCCTGCTCAATCATCTTCTTCGCAAACTGCTGGAACATTTCAACAGTTTCTTTATCCATCGGTGTAAGCTGTCCGATCTGTCCAGCTATCATCGCCGTTACATCGTCAATGGAAAGTGGTTTTTGTTTCTGTTCCGCCAGTGCGTCCCGCATGGCTTGGAACATAGCGGCGGTCACAGCTTCTCCCGGCTGTTCCCCGTTGTCAATGTCTTTCTTAATGTCCCGCAGGATAGCCAGGAACACATTTTTGATTTTTTCAATCTCCGCTTCATGTTCCCCTATCTTTTGGGCGTTCAAAAGCTGTAAATCCTGCTTCGCTTCTGCCCGGTGTTCCGGGTGTTCTTTCATCAGGTCGGACAGGGAAGCCGTTGCCATCTCGATAAGCTGGTTTCTTGCTGTTATGCCCTTTGCCGCCGTATCCTGAAAATAAATCCGTATCAAATCTATCAGCTTAGGAAAATTCCTGTGTTCCAACAGGCGGTTGAGGATTTGCACATCAACAGCACCCGTCACAAGCCCCCTCACGGCTCCCTCGGACAAGCCTAATTCAGAAATATCGTAGCTTTTACGAACGCTCACGGTAGACAAGCCCAGTATGTAGTCTGTCGATACCTTAAATTCCTTTGCCACACCTATGAGAATATCACTGCTGACCGTTCTTGTTTCGCCGCTGACAATGCGGCTCAACTGGGAAGCGGAAACGCCTATCTTCTCCGCAAGTTCCTTTTGTGTGATGTGGTTCCCGTTGCATAAATCGGAAATCCGCTGTCCGGGCGTTCCGGGTAAAGCCATAGATACGCACCTCCTCCGCATACTTCCATTATACAGAATGATTGCAAAAATGCAATTTCCAAAGTGTAAACTTCATCAAAATGCAATTCTCGCAATATTCCGGGAATTGCATTTTTTTCGTGTAGACTTAGGGTAGTTCATCGATGGACGGCACCTTGAAAACAGAATGACCGTCCGAAAAGGAATACCCCGGCTGGGGAAGCACCGCAAGGAGTCGGACTTCGGGACAAAATGTCCCGAAGTTGCGAGGAGCGTGCCAACGCCGGAACACGCCGCAGGAATGGGGCAGGAAACCTTTTCGGGGAGAACGGCAACGGAAAGCAAAATGGAGGGAACGCATGAGAGATAACCCCTATAAAGACTTGCCGCCGCTGGAACGCAGGCCGGACGGTTCCCTTTACCGCATGACCCCGGCGCAGAGAAAACAGGCGGCCAGCCTGATACGCCGGGAGTGCTGTTGCTGTGAGGACGGCAACTGCATTGTCCTTGACGATGGGGACACCTGCACCTGTCCGCAGACGATTTCTTTCTCGGTCTGCTGTAAGTGGTTCCGCTGGGCGGTCTTGCCGCTGGACGGGACGCTGGAAGCGGAGATTTTCCGGGATAAGGACTTGAAACGCTGTGAGGTCTGCGGCGGTGTGTTCGTCCCCAAATCCAACCGGGCAAAATACTGCCCCGGCTGTGCCGCCAGAGTTCACAGGCGGCAGAAAACAGAAAGTGAACGGAAAAGGAGGTCTGCTGTGGACAGTTAGGAGCGAAAAAAGCCTTGATTTATCAGGCTTCGCAAGCCCCAAACCGGGGCTGGTGGTATAAAGTATCGCCCGCCCCGGAAAACGGGCTTCTAACCGTCCACAAAACGCACTATGACAAATACCATCTATATCCATCAGCCGGAAAAGGCGTTCAGCTTCACCCGGCTCCCGAATTTCCTCTTTGAAGCCCCCACATTCAAGCCCTTGTCCAACGAGGCAAAGGTTCTGTACGCCTTTATCCTGCGCCGGACAGAGTTATCCCGCAAGAATGGGTGGGCGGATGATTGCGGACGGATTTATCTGTACTATCCCATCTGCGAGGTGGTTGACCTGCTCCACTGTGGGCGGCAGAAAGCGGTAAACACCCTGCGGGAACTGCAATACGCCGGGCTGGTGGAGATCCAGAAGCAGGGCTGTGGAAAACCCAACCGCATTTTCCCAAAATCCTATGAAGCGGTTCCAAACACCGACTTCAAGAAATCCGGTTCTGGTACGCCGGAGGGCTGAAAACCGTACTTATGAAGTGAGGAAATCACTCCCCGGAAGTACGAAAACCGGACGGTATATAGAAATACAAAGATTAAAAAGATTTATTTATATTCTATCCATTCCAATCCTATCCGAGCTAATTTCTGCGGGATTTTCCCTGTGGAAAACCCCGGATAGGAAAGGAATGGGGAAAGGAGCAGAATGGCACAACACGCAATTTTGCGGTTTGAGAAGCACAAGGGCAACCCGGCAAGGCCGCTGGAAGCCCATCACGAAAGACAGAAAGAACAATACGCCAGCAACCCCGACATTGACACAAGCCGGAGCAAGTACAACTTTCATATCGTCAAGCCAGAGGGCAGGTACTATCATTTCATTCAAAACCGCATTGAACAGGCCGGGTGCCGAACCCGCAAGGACAGCACACGGTTTGTCGATACGCTGGTAACTGCCAGCCCGGAGTTTTTCAAGGGGAAATCCCCAAAGGAGATACAGGCGTTTTTCCAGAGGGCGGCGGACTTCCTCATTGGCCGGGTAGGACGGGAAAATATCGTGTCGGCGGTGGTACACATGGACGAGAAAACGCCCCACCTGCATTTGACCTTTGTTCCGCTGACAAAGGACAACCGCCTGTGTGCAAAGGAGATTATCGGCAACCGGGCAAACCTGACGAAGTGGCAGGACGATTTTCACGCCTATATGGTGGAGAAATATCCTGACTTGGAGCGTGGGGAGAGCGCCAGCAGGACAGGCCGGAAGCATATCCCCACCCGGCTTTTCAAACAGGCGGTTTCCCTCTCCCGGCAGGCAAGAGCCATTGAAGCCACACTGGACGGCATTAACCCGCTGAACGCCGGAAAGAAAAAAGAGGAAGCCCTCTCCATGCTGAAAAAGTGGTTCCCGCAGATGGAGAATTTCTCCGGGCAGTTGAAAAAGTACAAGGTCACAATCAATGACCTGCTGGCGGAGAATGAGAAGTTGGAAGCAAGGGCAAAGGCCAGCGAAAAAGGAAAGATGAAAGATACGATGGAACGGGCAAAGCTGAAAAGCGAACTGGACAATTTACAGCGGCTGGTTGACCGTATCCCGCCGGATATACTGGCGGAACTGAAACGTCAGCAGCGGCACACGGTAAAGGAAAGGTGATAGATATAAGCAGAAATTTTCGCCGCCTCTGTGCGGCATTGTACCTTGAAAACTGAATATGGAGGACACTGGATGGCAAAAAGTGAAAGCGATATTTTTACACCCCGAACAGGGCAGGTTATACAAGCAGAGAACGGCACGCAGTATTTTGTATGTGGGAACAACCGTATAAAAATCTCCGAACACTTCGCCGCAGGCGGGAAGCCCCTCGGTGATCTGATTGTAGATGTGGTGCGGCATACCGCAGAAAAAGCCGCTTCAACCTGATAGCCCATCATTGATAACACGCCCACGCTTATGATATAATTGCCATAGAGCAAAAGTATTGTAAGCGTGGGTTGTTTCTTTAGAAGGAGGATTTTTACGGTGAAACAACCTTACAATACTACGATTTACAACACGGCGCTTTATATGAGATTGAGCCGGGACGATGAACTGCAAGGAGAAAGCGGGAGTATTCAGACACAACGCATGATGCTCCGGCAATATGCCGCCGAGCATGGCCTGAATGTCATAGATGAATATATCGACGATGGATGGTCTGGAACGAACTTTGACAGGCCGGATTTTCAGAGAATGATTGATGACATTGAGGACGGGAAAATCAACTGCGTTGTTACGAAGGATTTATCCCGCTTAGGCAGAAACTACATTCTGACCGGCCAGTACACGGAAATCTACTTTCCCAGCAAAGGCGTCCGCTATATCGCTGTCAATGACAATGTGGACACCATCAACGGAGAGAATGAGCTTGCCCCATTCCTCAACATTCTGAATGAAATGCACGCCCGCCAGACCAGCAAAAAGGTAAAGGCGGCCATGCGGACACGGTTCGCAAATGGCGCACACTATGGAGCCTATGCTCCGCTTGGCTATGTCAAAGACCCAGATAAGAAAGGCCATCTTCTGATTGACCCGGAAACAAGGTGGATTATCGAAAAGATTTTTGACCTTGCCGTTCATGGCCGGGGAGCCGCCAGCATTACACGGATTTTGGTCGAAGAAAAAGTACCTACTCCCGGCTGGCTGAATTTCCAGAGATACGGCACTTTCGCAAATATCTATGCCGGAGCGCCGGAGGAAAAAGCCTATGCGTGGACGATAGCGCAGGTGAAAAGTATTCTGAAAGAGGAAACCTATATCGGACACAGCGTCCACAATAAGCAGACCAACATTTCATTCAAAAACAAGAAGAAAGTACGCAAGCCAAAAGAGGAATGGTATCGTGTGGAGAACACCCACGAAGCGATTATTTCCGAAGATGTGTTCCGTCAAGTACAGGAGCAGATTTGCAACAGGCGCAGACGGCAGAAGAACGGCACAACACAGATATTTTCCGGGCTGGTAAAATGTGCGGACTGCGGCTGGTCGCTGGCCTATGGTATGAACAGCCAGAACAAAAATCCCTATGCCCACTACCATTGTAGCAAGTACGGGCAAGGATTGCACCAGTGTTCCATGCACTATATCCGCTATGATGTGCTTTACGCCTATGTCCTTTCCCGTCTGCAATACTGGTCTGTGCTGGCACAGCAGGATGGGGACAAACTTCTGAAACGGCTACTTAACGCCAGCGACAAGGAACGCAATACTGCAAGGAAGCGGCAGACAGCCGAACTGAAAAAGGCGGAAAAGCGCAAAGCAGAAGTAGACACCCTGTTTGCAAAAATGTATGAGGACTGGTCTGCCGGACGCATTACAGAATACAATTTCAATATGCTGTCCGAAAAGTATCAGGGCGAACAGCGAGAATTGGACGTAAAAATTGAACGGCTTCACGAAGCGATGGAGACCGCCGCCCAGACAGCGGTTGACGCTGAAAAGTGGATAGGTCTGATGAAACAGTATGTCAATCCCACAGAATTGACGGCTGAACTTCTGAATACGCTGATTGAAAAAATCCTTGTCCATGAAGCGGTCAAAAGTGAGGACGGAAGCCGGGAACAGGAAGTGGAAATCTTCTACCGCTTTATCGGCAAAATCGAATGACACATCTTGAGATACCCAACAATATCTTTAACTAAGGGAAACGGGCGCGGCCCTGCCCGACATCACCCTGCTGCCCAAGCTGGCGGAGATCTTTGGCGTCAGCATCGACGAGCTTTTTGATCTCAGCGCCGAGCAGCGGCTGAACCGCATCGAAAACAGCCTGGATAACGAAAAAACCCTGCCCCAGGAGCTGTTCCGGGAGTATGAAGACTTCCTGAAGGATCAGCTGCAGGACGAGACCCATCAAAAACGGGCTACGGAGCTCCTGGCCTATCTCTACTGGCACCGGATGTACTCCGACGCCGGGAAGGTCCGCCGCTGGGCCAAGGAGGCCATCCGCAGAGCCCCGGGGGAGAAGAACTGCCAGTATTTGCTCCAGATGGCCGAGGGCCACGCCTGCTGGGACTGGAATTTCGCCAATCACCACAAGGCTGTGGACTTCTACCGGGAGCTGGTGGAGGCAAATCCCGACGAGGCGCTGCCCTACGCCTATCTCTTCGACAATCTGCTGGCGGACCACCGGGCCGACGAGGCCGAGGCCCTGCTGGCGCGCTACGCCCGGATGCCGGGGGTCAATCCCGTCCACGTGGGGATCTACCGGGCCCATATCGCCCTGGCCCGCTTCGACGAGCCCACGGCGGACCGGATCGTGGAGGAGCTGGGCAGACAGTACCCGGACGATTTCGTCTGGCTCTTCGAGGCCGCCCAGTACTACGCCGCCAAGTGCGACTACGACAGGGCCATCACCCTCTACGAGCGCTCCTTTGAGCGGGAGCCCCGGCGCCCCCGCTTCCAGGATGAGCTGATGGCCATCGCGGACATCTGGGAGATCCGCGGAGATTACGCGAAGGCCGCCGAGACCTACGGCCGGATCGTGGATCTGCTGGAAAAGGAGTGGGGCTTCACCGAGGAGCTCGAGCTCCAGACCGCCAAGGCCGAGCTGGCCCGCCTGCGGGAGAAGGCGTAAGCCCCCAAAACGATCTGCCCCTGAAACGGAATTGCCGTTTCAGGGGCAGTTTTTTATGCTTTACAGCGGGATCTCCAGATACCGGCGATAGGTTTGAAAACCGACCGCCTCATAGAACGCCAGGGCGTCCCGGTTGAACTCCCACATGTTGAGCTCCAGCCGGTCGAAGCCTTGCTCCTTTGCCCACGCCTTAGCCCGGTCGATCAGCGCCCTGCCGACGCCCCGGCGGCGAAAGGCCGGGGCCACCCCAAACTCATCCACGTCCAGAAAGCGCCGTTCGTACATGAAGGGCGTTTCCGGCCTGCGGATCTGGTGGAGCACCGCGAAGCCGCAGAGCTGCCCGTCCTCCTCGGCCACGAGAATCTTTTGGTCCGGGTCGTGGAAAACCGTGTAGACGTGGTGCTCCAGCTCGGGCGGAAAGCCCGCCTTGAAGGTCTCGGGCCGTCCCGTCACATGGAGCTCGTTGACCTGCCTGCGCAGGACGTTTACCGCGGGCAGATCCTCCAGAACAGCAAATCGAAGCTGCATGCTCGTTCCTCCGATGAAAATTGTGGTGTCGGTCGTCCCGAAGCCCGGAGGCTCCGGGCTCAGTCCGCGGGCGCTTTCTCCGGGGCAAAGTGCAGGCAAAGGCGATTTTCCTCCCCGCAGCGGCGGTATTCCATGGAGGAAACCAGCTGATGGACCAGGCCCAGCCCCATGCCGCCCTCGCTCATGGCGTCAAAGGATTCCGCCTCATGGGGCGCCTGACTGGGATCGAAGGCGGTCCCGTTGTCGGCAAAGTCCACCCGCAGCCCGCCGTCCTCCCGCTGACAGCGGAAGCGCAGCCGGTCCGCACCGGAGTAGGAGACGATGTTGGTCAGGATCTCGTCGCAGGCCAGCAGCACCGAGCGGGCCGCGGCGTTTTCTCCCAGCAGGGCAAAGATCCGGGCCTTGACGGTATCAAAGGCCGACAGGGCCACCGGCAGGGGCTCCCAGTCCGGCTCCGGTTCGGGATGCCGCAGCACCAGGATCGCCAGATCGTCAAACTGATCGCCGCCGACGCAGAAGGCGTCCATGGCGCCCGCGATGGCATCCAGCAGCTGCCCGGCGGAGAGATCGGCGGGCAGGGATCTGGCGGCCTCCAGCAGGCGCTCCTCGCCGAAGAAGCCCTCCGTCAGGGAGCGGGCCTCGGTCAGGCCGTCGGTGTAGAGCAGGAGTCCCGCGCCTGGTGCCAGCCGCAGCCGCTCCTCCTGGATGCCGGCGTCCTCAAACAGACCCAGAGCGATTCCCGGGTCCGGATTCAGCAGCGCGGGGGCAGGACCGCAGAGCAGGGGCCGGGTATGGCCCGCGTTGGCGTAAAGGAGCTCGCCGGTCTTCGGGTCCAGACAGCCCACAAAGACCGTGGCAAAGAGGCCCTCCGGGTTTACGGAGCAGAGGGTGTCGTTGGCGGCGTTGAGGGCTTCGGCGGGGCCCAGTCCCGAGAGCAGCTTTTCCCGCAGCAGGGTCCTGGCGGTGGACATGAAGAGGGCCGCGGAGACGCCCTTGCCGGAGACGTCCCCCACCAGGGCGCAGATCCGGTCGCCGCAGGGGAAGGCGTCGTAGAAGTCGCCGCCCACCATGCGGGTGGGCCGCGAGGCGGCGGCCAGCTCCCAACCGGCGCCTGCCCGCTCGGTCCGCTCGGGCACCAGACCCATCTGGATCCGGCGGGCCACATTCATCTGGACATCCGCCTCGGTCTGCTTTTTTGTCAGATCGCTGATGCGGCTCAGATAGTCGTTGGTGTCGCTGCGCATCTTTTCAAAGGCTTCGCCGATCTCGCCGATCTCGCCCACCGATTGGATGCTCACGGGCTCCAGGGGCTTGTCCCGGTCCGCCACAAAGGAGTTCATCCGGGCGGACAGCTTCCGGATGGGCCGGACGACCCGCTTGGTCACCAGCAGCATCAGGATCAGGTAGGCCAGCAGCATGGACAGCAGAATGGGGATCAAAAGCCGCAGCGTGCGCTGGAGCAGGAGCTTCTGGGTCACCTGGAAGCCGAAGTCGGCGCCGATCAGCGCGAGAATATTGCCTCCCTGGTCCCGATAGGGGACGATCCAGGTGAGCTCCCTGCCTTTTTCGTTGTCGGTCTGGATCAGGGCCGCGTCCAGCTTGCCGTCCAGAATCTGGCGCTCCTCCGGCAGCAGGACGTGGGGCTCCACCGTGCCCTGGGAGCGGGTGTCCTGGATCGCCTGATCAGCCTGATCGTCTGAGGCGACGCTGACCAGATAGGTGATGGACTGTCGATCCTCCGCCACGATGTAGACGTAGAGGTAGTCCATCTCAAAGATCTGGCACAGCCGGCGCATATGGCTGCGCTCAAAGGCGTAGGACAGCCCAAAGCCCATGGGGCGGGAGTCGAAGCCTGACTGCTTCAGGGCCTGCCCGGTGAGCAGGGCGCAGTTGACGGCCCGCTCCTTGCGCTCGGCCAGGGTGCTCTCCCGCAGGTCGTACCAGCTCCACAGGCAGGCGGCGGTCACGGAGATCACCAGCGCCATGGCGAAGCAGATGGCCAGCCAGCGTCGAAGACTGCGCTTCATGCTTTGATGCGGAGGCGGCGGTCCAGTCCCGTCATCCGGATCACGTTCAGGATCTCCTCGTTGACGTTCCGGAGCGTCAGATTCCCGCCCAGCTTCTTATGGGCGGCCACCAGCTGCCGCAGGCCCGCCGAGGAGACGTATTCCACCTGGGCCAGATCCAGGGTCAGAGCCTCGGTCTCGGGAGTCAGCTCCGCCAGGGCGGCCTCCAGCTCGGGAGCGGATTGGGTGTCCAGCCAGCCGATGAGAGACCATTCGGCCCGGGCGCCTTCCATGCGCTTTTCAATGGTCATAGCAATTCCTCCTTTTGGATCAAAGATCTTCTTCGAACATTTCCAGCTCGTCCAGGGCCTTGAGCATCTGGACGATGTAGGTCTCGCCGGTGACGGGCCACTTGAAGCCCAGCCGGTAGAGGGCGTTGGTGGTGAAGGCGCAGTCCGCGCCCAGCTCGTAGCGCCGCTCCGCGCCCTCCTTGCTCTCGTAGGCGATCAGGGCGCCGCCGGCGCTGCCGGCCTCCGCCATGCTCCGGGCGAATTCCTCGTCCTCCACGGCCTCCAGGTCAAAGCCGTAGGCCCGCATGGCGTAGAGGATGTCCGCGAAGGTGACGGTGTGGTTGTTGATGGGGTGGAAGACCGTGAAGCGCTTGTCCGTTCCCGCCAGCAGCAGGATGGCCTTGGCGGTCATGTCGATCTCGGAGAAGTCCGTCAGGGCGTTGAGCTGGGAGTAGGGGACGGCGCCGATGGCCTTGTAGCTGGCCAGGGAGCGGATGAAGGCGTTGCTGCGGAAGTTCACCTGGAATTCGCCGTCGGAGTGGCGGCCCATCAGATTGCCCAGCCGGGCGATCTTGCCGTCCAGACCCTGCGCCACGGCCTCCAGCATGGCCCGCTCGGCCTTGAACTTGGAGAGCACGTAGGCGTTGTCCAGCAGCTGGCCGTGGTAGAGCTCCCGCTCGCTGATGGTCCAGTCTCTGGGGGGCTGGCCGTCCAGACCCTCGCCCGCCACGCTGACGGTGGAGGTCTGTACCAGCCGCCGGCCGGTCTTCCGGCAGAGGGCGATCAGGTTCTTCACGCCGGTGACGTTGACCCGCTCCAGGCTGTCGTCCTTGACGAAGTGCTTCACCAGGGCGGCGCAGTTGATGCAGGTGTCGAAGGGGATCTGCTCCGCGGCGGCCAGGGAGGCGGCGTCGGTGACGTCGGCGTTGACGATCTGCACCCGCCCCTCGGCCAGATACCGGTCCAGGGCCTCCTCAAAGTAGTAGTAGTACAGCTCCTTCAGCCGGGCCAGGGGCTGCCGGCCCCGCAGCAGGCAGAAGGCGGTGCCACTGTAATCATGCAGGTATTCCCGCAGCACATGGATGCCCAGGAAGCCGGAGGCGCCGGCCAGCAGGATGCTGCCGATCTCTCCCCGGCGGATCTCCCGTAGGAAGGCCTCGTCGTTGTGGCTCAGATCCAGGGTGCCGTAGTCGTAGCTGCGGAGGGCCTCCAGCTCCGGGTCGACGGCCTCGGGAGCCTCGCCCTTGGCCAGGGCCGCCAGGGCTCTGGGGGTCTGGGCCTTGAAGACGTCGGCGTAGACGATGGGATAGCCCTTGTCTGCGGCGCTCATGGCGATGATGGCGGCGGAGAGGGAGGTGCCGCCCAGCTCGAAGAAGTTGCCGTCGGCGCTGACCTTATCCAGATTCAGCAGCTCCGCGAACCAGCCGCAGAAATCCGCCTCCGTCTCGTTGGCCGGGGCGATATATTCGCCCTGGTCGGGCTGGTATTCCACCTGGGGCAGCTTTTTCTTGTCGATCTTGCCGTTCTGGGTCAGGGGCATCTCCGGCAGCTGCATCAGCACGCCGGGGACCATGTAGCCGGTCAGACTCCTGGAGATCTCCGCCTTCACCTCGGCGGGGTCGATCTCCCGGCTGGCGGTGTAGTAGCCCGCCAGGAAGCGGTTGTTCTCCTCGCCGGTCATAATGACGATGGAGGTCAGCACGTCGGGGCAGGCGTTGATGGCGCTCTCGATCTCGCCCAGCTCCACCCGCAGGCCCCGGAGCTTCACCTGGTTGTCGGTGCGGCCCCGGAAGCGGATGCGGCCGTCGGGGGTCCAGGCGGCCAGGTCGCCGCTGCGATAGGCCCGGCGGCCCTCCACGGTGAAGAACTTCTCCGCGTTGAGCTCCGGCCGCAGCACGTAGCCCCGGCCCACGCCGTCGCCCGCGATCACCAGCTCGCCGGGGATCAGCGGCGGCAGGGGGCGGTCCTGGGCGTCCAGCACATAGGCCCGGACGTTGGAGGCGGGCCGGCCGATGGTGATATAGCCGGGGTCCGTCACCACGTCCACGGTGCAGCTCACCGTGGCCTCGGTGGGGCCGTAGCCGTTCATGATGTGGGCCTCGGGGTTGAGGGCTTTAATCTTGCCGTAGAGGGCGGCGGGGAAGGCCTCGGCGCCGAAGTCGTAGGATTTCACGTGGACCAGGGCGGGCTTCATCACGGACAGGCCGATGCAGTTGGAGAGGAAGGAGGGGGTGCAGCTCATCATGTCCACCCCGTTCTCCGTCATAAAGCGGGCCAGGGCGGCGGGATTGTGGATCTCCTCCTCGGTGGTCATGGCGATGGTCATGCCGTGGGCCAGGGGGATGAATTCCTCCATGATGGACACGTCGAAGGTGATGGCCGCCAGGGCCAGGGAGACGGAGGCGTAGTTCGTATAGCCCAGGATCTCCGGGTTCTTGGGGTTCGCGTCCACAAAGTTGATGAGATTTTTCTGGGTCAGCAGCACGCCCTTGGGCTTGCCGGTGGAGCCGGAGGTGAAGATGCTGTAGCAGAGCTCGTCGGGCTCCACCCAGATGTCCGGGTTGGTGTCATTTTCGTGGAGGAGCAGCTCCTCCACGGTCAGCACCCGGCAGGGGAGGCTGTCCAGGAAAGCCTTCCGGGCCTCCAGAATGTCCCGGGTCACGATCAGCACCGCCGCGCCGGAATCCTCGCACATGACCCGGACCCGGTCGTCGGGATAGGCGGGGTCGATGGAGAGGAAGGCGCCGCCGGATTTCAGGATGCCCTGGCGGGTCACGTAGACCCTGGCGCTGCGCTCCAGCATCAGGGCGGCGATGCGCCCGGGGCCCACGCCCAGGGCGATCAGGCCGTGGGCCAGCCGGTTGGCCAGGGCGTTCAGCTCCCGGTACGTCAGCTTCTCCGTGGGGGTCACCACGGCCAGCTTCTCCGGGCAGGCGGCGGCGCTGCGCTCCAGCAGGCAGTGGGCGGGGCGGTATTCCACGGGCCAGTCGGTGTCGTTGACCTGCTCCAGCAGGGCCGCGGCCTCAGGGGTCATCAGGTCGATGGCCGCCAGGCTGGGAGCCCGGAGCATATCCGTCGCCACCTTGCCGAAGAGTCCCAGCAGGGAGCGGATCATCCGGCCGCTGTAACGCTCCGGGGCGTAGTCCGCGCTGATGGCGTAGCCCCCGTCCTCCAGGAACACGTCCACGGAGAGGGCGGCCTGCACGTCCTTGAGGCCCAGGGCCTCTGCCTTGACGGTCTGGCCCGCCACGGAGAATTCCAGGAAGGCGCTGCCCTGGTAGGCAAAGAGGATGTCGGGCTTGATGCCGTAGGCGGCGCTGAGCTCGGCGAAGGAGTAGAGGTCGTTGGCTGTCAGCTCCCGAATCCGGGCGGCGGTGCTCCGCACGGTCTCGGCGATGGGCTCCCCGCCCGCAAAGCTCTGATAGAAGGGATAGGTCTTGACCAGCATGCCCAGAATGCGGAAGCTCCTGGGGTCGTTGCGGCCGTTGTAGATGTTGCAGAAGAGGGCCTCCTCCTGTCCGGCGATCCGGGCCAGGGTATAGGCGAAGGCGCAGGTGAAGAAGGCGTTCTCCGTCACCTGATTGGCCCGGCACCAGGCCTGGACCTTTTCGGGCAGGCCCTCGCCCAGGCGGAGCCATTGGGTGTGAAGCTCCGTCTGGCCGTCGCCGCCGTCGGCTTCCGGCAGGGAATTCACGTCCACACCGTTGAAGATCCGGTCATAGACGGCCTTGGCCTCCTCATAGGCCGGGCTCTGGCGGGCGGCCCGCTCGTCCAGGGCCAGGGAGAACTGGGAATAGCTTTCCGGTGTCAGCTCCTCGCCGGCGAAGGCCCGGGCCAGATCCTCCATGAACACCACCAAAGAGCTGCCGTCGAAGAGGATGTGGTGGAAGTTGAGGTAGAGATAGCAGCCGGCCTCGGTGCGCCAGACCTCGATGCGGTAGGGGGCGTCGTGCTCCAGATCGAAGCGGTCTCCCTCCGCCAGACGGGCCTCCAGGAAGGCCTCGCTGCCCTCCCGGGGCTGGATCGTGAAGTCGTTTTCCACGGGGACCATCACCGCGGTACAGCTCCGATCCGGCACGATGCGGCAGTGGAGGGCGGGGTGAGCCGCCACGGTCTGCTCCAGGGCCCGACAGAGCCGGTCCACGTCGGTATGCCGATCAAGCCGGAAGAGGAAGGGCAGCTGGTAGGAGTCGTTCTCCGGGTCCAGCATGCAGGCGGCGTAGATGCCCAGCTGGGTCTTGGTCAGGGGGTAGGGTCCCTCCGCCTGGGCGGGGGCGCTCTCCGCGGGCTTGGCCTGCATGAAGTGGGCCACCAGCTCGTTCTCAATGGAGAGCAGACTGCTGTGGGGCAGGGCGCTGACGTCGGGGCTGTGGCCGAAGCGGTCCTCCAGCTCCACCGCCAGCATCAGGGCCGAGATGGAGGTCAGGCCAAGGGTATCCAGCGCCGCCTCCACGGGGAAGTCCTCGACGCCCACGATGGGGCCGACGATCTGATAGAGGGTCTCCTCCAGGGCGGTCCTGGCTCTGGGGCCGGCGTCCTCGGCGGCGGGGGCCGCAAAGACCGGCTCCGGCAGAGCCCGCTTGTCCACCTTGCTGTTGACATTCAAAGGGATCTTGTCGATCTGCATGGTGACGGCAGGGACCATATAGGGGGGCTTGCGCTCCAGGATGAAGCGCTCCAGCTCGGCCATATCCACGGGGTGATCCGCCACCAGGTAGCCCACGATCATCTTGCCGCCGGCGGGAGCGTCCTTAGCCACCACCGTGGCGTCGGTGACGCCGGGGTAGTCCCGAATGACCCGCTCCACCTCCGTCATTTCGATGCGGAAGCCGCGGATCTTTACCTGGCCGTCCCGGCGGCCCACGAACTCCACGTTGCCGTCGGCGCCCCAGCGCACCACGTCGCCGGAGCAGTACATCCGCTGGAAGCGGGGATCGTCGTCAAAGGGATTGCGGATGAAGACCTCGGCGCTCTTCTCCGGACGGTTCAGATAGCCCGCGCCCACCTGAGCGCCGGCAATCAGCAGCTCGCCCAGGGCGCCCACGGGCAGGAGCCGGTGGAAGCGGTCCGCCACGTAGAGCCGGAGGTTGTTCAGAGGAACGCCGATGGGCAGCCGCTTGCTGCCGCTGCGGACCTGGTAGATGGTGGTGAGGATGGTGCACTCCGTGGGCCCGTAGACGTTGAAGAAGGAGATTCCCTTCGGAGACTCCAGGGGCACCAGAGCCTCGCCGCCCACGGACAGGAAGCGCAGGCTGGGGCAGCTCGTCATCAGCGCGTACTGGCGGCCCACCTGGGTGGTCATGAAGCTGTGGGTGATCTGGTTTTCGTTGAAATAGCGGTCAATGGCCCGCAGGTCGAAGCGGACCTCGTCGGAGAGGATGTGCAGCTGGCCGCCGGCGCAGAGGATGGGATAGGTGTCCATCATGTTGGCGTCGAAGCCGAAGCTGGCATAGGCCGCGCTGCGGCTCTCGGTGTTCAGCTCGAATCTGGGGATATACCAGTCGATGAAGCTCACCAGGTTGCCGTGGGTCAGGATCACCCCCTTGGGGGTGCCGGTGGTGCCGGAGGTGTAGAGCAGGATGAAGGGGTCCTGGGGCCCGATCTCCCGGTCCAGAGGACCGGCGGCGGGCAGCTCAGAGAGCTCGTCGGTGTAGAGCACGGGGCCGTCGTAGTCTGTCAGCAGCGTCCGCAGCTCCCGATCCGCCACCAGCAGGGCGGCGCTGCTGTCCTGCACCATGAAGTTCAGCCGCTCGGGCGGGTAAGAGGGGTCCAGGGGCTGATAGGCAGCGCCGGTCTTCAGCACGGCGATGGCCACCGCGGGCATCCACTTGCAACGGGGCAGCAGCGTGGAGACCACCTTGCCCTTGCCGATGCCCCGATCCGCCATGGCGGCGCCGATGCGGTCCGTCAGGGCGTCCAGGGTCCTGTAGGTCCAGCGCTCGCTCTCGTAGACCACGGCGGTGCGCTCCGGGTTCTGTGCGAAGGAGCGGGCCAGCAAAGCCGGGACGCTGGGAGCGGAGGCGGGAAGATCCCAGTGGGGGAAGGCCGCCTGCTGCGCCAGATCCTCGGGACCCGCCAGGACCAGCTCGCAAAGCCGGGGACAGGCGGACAGCTGCTCCGCCACCCGCAGAAGGGCCTTCAGCAGCCGCTCCATATTCTCCGCCAGATACCAGCCCTCCCGGTAATAGAGGGCCAGGCAGTCGTCCTCCGGGCGGAGGCAGAGCCGCCAGCCCGCCTCCGTCGGCGCGGGGCCGGAGAGACAGAGCAGAATATCCCGGCTGAGGCCCAGAGCCTCCGCCAGAGCGGTCTCCTCGGCCTCCGGGTGCTCCAGGCAGGCCCGGCGCCGGGCGGCGGAATCGCTCAGATAGTCCGCCGTCGGGGCGGTCTCGTCAAAGCTCAGATAGAAGGGATGGGAGAAGCCCTCCGCCTCCCGGATCCAGAACAGGCTTTCGTTCTGGCAGGTGAATTTGCCGAGAATATAGGCAAAGGCGGCGGTAAGCAGCTCCGCGTCACCCCGCCAGGGGAGGGATACCCGGGCCAGCGCCCCGCCGAGCTCGTTGTCTGGCAGGTCTATCGTCGGGCAGGAATCGGTCTCCAGACCGGAATACTGGGATCGCCACCAGGCGAGCTGCTGTTCTGTCATGTTGCAGCCTCCTTTATGCAGCCGCGCCCGCGGGCGCGGCGTTTTGTTTGTCTTTGAAATAGAGGATCATGCTGAGGATCAGGGTCAGACCCTGGGCGGGCAGATAGCACCACCAGACGCCCAGTCCCTCCCGCAGGGGGCTCAGGGCGTAGAGGGCCAGTACCGGCAGCACCGTGCCGCTGAGCAGGGTGATCGCCGTGGCCGCGGCGCTGCGCTCCTGGACCTGGAAATAGTAGATGATCATGGTGTTGAAGCCTGTGAAGAGCAGGGAGCAGGCGTAGGCCCGGACCGCGTAGACCGCGGTGCCGTGAATGGCCTCCTCTTTCATGGAGAAGAGGTTTGCCACCGTCCCGGCCAGCAGGAGGTAGACCACCGTGGCAAAGATCATGGCCCCCAGCTCCATGCGGAAGCCGTAGCGCAGGGTCTTGGTGAGCCGGTCCCGCTTCCCGGCCCCGAAGCAGGCCGCCATGATGGGCTGGCAGGCCTGGGCGATGCCCTCGTAGAGGGCCATGGCCACCACGGAAAGCTGGGTTATGACACTGTAGATGTCCTGGAACATGACCCCGCCCACCTTCATCAGCTGGACGTTGAAGATGGAGGTGGCGATGGCCATGCCCAGCTGGGTGATGGAGAGGGGGATGCCGGTCTTCAGGATTCGCAGCACCCGCTTGCCGCCCAGGCTGCCCCTGCGCAGGATCAGCCCGTTCTTCTTGGAGAGCAGATGGGCTGCGTTGATCAGCATGGCCACGGTGTAGGCCAGGCAGGTGGCCAGGGCAGCGCCGGGGGAGCCCATCTGCAGGGGCCCCACGAAGAGCACGTCCAGCACCAGGTTTACCACGGCGCAGACGATGGTGGAGACCAGGGAGAGGATGGGGGCTCCGTCGAAGCGGACGTAGATCATCAGCTGCTGGTAGAGCACCAGGGGGATCATAAAGCAGAACAGGACCCGGGCGTAGCCCAGGGTGGGGGCCAGGGCCACGCCGTCGGCACCCAGGGCCCGGATGATGGTCTCGGTGAAGGCCAGACCGCTCGCGGTGAGCACCGCCCCGCAGAGCACCATCATCACGATGGAGCAGGTATAGCAGCGCTGGGCTTCCTCCCGGTCGCCCCGGCCCAGAGCCTGGGCAAAGAGGGTGGCGCCGCCGGAGACGATCAGCATTGAGAGGGTGTTGACGAACATGTAGATGGGCATGCAAATGCTGATGGTGCTGAGCATGTCCGGTCCCAGATATTTGCTGAGGATCAGCGCGTCGATCAGGGACGCCACGGTCTCGCTCAGCATCGCCCCGATGGCCGAGGGCAGCAGCCGCCGGAACATGGAGCGGTGGGAATCGTGCAGATAATCCATGGAGAACCTCCGAAACAGATCATTTCTCTATATTATACAAAACAATATTGGAAATGAAAAGAGAGAAAATGCAGGGATTTCCGTTTTTTACAAGGGCTTTCGCTTTTGCTCCGCTGCAATGAAAGGAATCAAGAACGGGATTGCTTTTTCGCGGCGAATGGATTACAATAAATTGACACCCGTTTACAGGGAAACCAAAGGGAAAAGGAGTCTGCTTACCATGTTTGACGAACGATACTTTTTTGAATGCTTGAAGGGGCTGCTGGACATCGACAGCACCACCGGCCAGTTCCGGGAGATTCAGGACTGGCTGCTCCTCGAATTGAACCGGCTGGGCTATGAGAGCAGGGTCTGCCGCAAGGGCGGCGTCATCGTTCCCTTCGGCGGGGAGACCAGCCCCATCGCCGTTACGGCCCATCTGGACGACATCGGCCTCATGGTCCGCAAGCTGAACGCCGACGGCAGCCTCCAGGTCTGCCCCGTGGGCGGGCTCTATCCCTTCTACTGCATGGGGATGAACGTCCGGCTTCACACCCGGGACGACAGGATCTACACCGGCACCGTCTGCCGGACCCCGGCCTCCGTCCACGTCACCGAGGACGAGCTGCGCAAGACCGCCCCGGACTACCGGAGCAACGTCTGCGTGGTGCTGGACGAGCCGGTGCATACGCCGGCGGAGGTCCGGGCTCTGGGCATTGAGACCGGCGACATGATCGCCCTGGAGCCCCGCTTCACCCGGGCGGGGGGCTACATCAAGTCCCACTTCCTGGACGACAAGGCCTGCGCCGCCCTGCTGCTGGCGCTGATGAAGGAGCTGAAGGAGGCGGATCTGGCGCCCCGTCGGAGGGTCTACGCCTACTTTGCCATGTACGAGGAGATCGGCCACGGCACCACCTGGCTGCCGGAGGACGTGGAGGACATCCTGGCCCTGGACATCGCGCCCACCGGTCCGGATCAGACCTCCGATGAGGAGAAGGTCTCCATCTTTGCCAAGGACACCCGGTTCCCCTATCACTGGGAGATGACCAACGAGCTGGTGCGGACCGCCGGAGCCGCGGGTCTGGACTACGCGGTGGACATTTTCACGCCCCACTACGCCACGGACGCGGACGCCTCCGTTTTGGCGGGCTATGACGTCCGCCACGCCGCCATCGGTCCCGGCACCGCCAACAGCCACGGCTACGAGCGTATGCACATAAATGGGATCCGCAACACCTACGAGCTGCTCCGGGCCTACCTGCTGCGGGCGGAATAGGCAGGCGGAACGGGAAAGGGCTCCCGCCCCGATCAGGAACTCTGCGCGGGCGGCGGAGCGGCCCGACCATCTCGTCATTCGCAGCACAGAAAACCGAGAAACAACAAAAAAGACCGGCAGGGGAACGTCGCTTCGTTCCCCTGCCGGTTGAGCGTGTCGAAAAACTTATTTTCGACACGCTGGCAGACTGCCAAAAAGGCCGGAAGACAAGCAGCGCGTGGCCGTCGGCGTACAGAGGTACGGTAGGCCGCGCGCTGCGCAGTAAGTCAAAATCCTTGCGAAGCAAGC
>JAFWPP010000047.1:0-22960 GCA_017509485.1 Oscillospiraceae bacterium
CCTCGAGTTCGGCCCCTGCGTATCGTATGGGAAAAGGGCCGATGTGGGCATCGGCCCCTACGAAGCGTACGGGGAGAGGGCCGATGTGGGCATACTTCGTGACTCTTCGAGTTCGGCCCCTACGAAGCGTATGGGGAAAGGGCCGATGTGGGCATCGGCCCCTACGAAGCGTACGGGGAAAGGGCCGATGTGGGCATCGGCCTCTACGAAGCGTATGGGGAAAGAGCCGATGTGGGAATCGGCCCCTGCGTAGCGCATGGGAAAAGGGCCGATGTGGGCATACTTCGTGACTCTTCGAGTTCGGCCCCTACTTGAATCTCTAAGCTTGAAGCTCGAAACTCGATCCTCGAACCTTATAGAGGAAGGTCACCACCTGGGCACGGGTGCAGATGGCCTTCGGGCTGAAGGTCGTTTGGGTGGTGCCGCCGGTGACATTGTTTTCCACCGCCCAGAGCACGGCTTTGTAGTAGTACTTACCCGCCGTCACGTCCGTGAAGGGGCTCTCGGTGAGGGTGGGCTCCGGCTTACCCAGGGCGTTCCAGAGGAAGGTCATGATCTCGGCCCGGGAGCACTGGGCCTTGGGGGCAAAGGTCGTGGCGGTCTTGCCGGTGGTGATCTCGTTTTCCACCGCCCAGAGCACGGCTTTGTAGTAGTACTTGCCCGCCGTCACGTCCGTGAAGGGGCTCTCGGTCAGCGTGGGCTCGGGCTTGCCTGCGGCGGTCCAGAGGAAGGTCATGACCTCGGCCCGGGTGATCTTTGCCTTGGGCGCAAAGCTGGAGGCGGTCTTGCCGCCGGTGATCCCGCTGAAATAGGCCCAGTCGATGGGATCATGGGCCCAGTTGTCGTCCTTGGGCATGTCCGTGAAGATCTCCCCGGCGCAGAGCCGTCCCTCCTTGGTCTCTTGGCAGCGGGAGCAGGTGTAGCAACCGAAGCTTTCGTGCAGATTTTCTCCTTCTTCCGGATCCGCGAAAACGTCAGTCAGCTTCCAGGCGTGACCCAGGGCAGGGATCGATACCTCCCTGCGATCACCGCAGCGGGAGCAAAGCTGCTCTCGGATTCCTTCCTCCGTACAGCTGGGCTCCTGGATCACATCCCCATCGTACCAGCTATGGCTGCCTGTAGGATCCAGATACTCCAGCGCAATGCTCTTGCATACCGAGCATACGTGTTCTATTTCGCCAAGGGCTCCGCAGGTCGGCGCCGACGTGATCGTTCCGTTGTTCCATTTGTGGGTATGTCCCGTCTGATAAGCGGTAAAGCCAAAGTCCGAAATGCTCCGACCCTTCTGACTCAGGATCGATTGCAGTCCCTCCAGGGTCTCTTTCAACAGCGTGGAGGCAGCGTTGTCCATCCTTTCATGTGGTTCATCGCCCAGATACTCTGCTGCCCGGAGAATCGCAGTCTTGGTAATGGAGGCCGGCTGCACGGTATAATGGGCCTCTCCGTTGACACAGTCAACATAGGTATTTCCAAGCGCTCCTTCGCTGTGGACGGTTGTACCGAGCGAGCCGTCGCTGTTGAACGCAATACAATAACCATATGGAGCCAAATCATAATAATCATAGTTTGTTTTACGGATTCTCTGAGACGCTGAGACTTCGATCAAATTGTCATTTGGAAAATACTCTATGCCCAGAGCTGTCAGCGTCGTAGAGTTTCCGTTGGTAAGCAGAACCCGTTCGATGCTGTAGCTGTACCAGACTGTGCCATAGAAAGAATTGTACTCGCCGTTGTCCCGGAGAAACTGACTCAGGGCCTGAAAGCCCGGGTTGACGGCTGCGCTGGCACTGGGGGCCGCCGTCGGAAGCAAGCCCGCCAGCAGCAAAAGCGCCAGCAGCACACAAAGCATTCGTTTCATGGTTGTTTATCCTCCTATTTCTGTTTTGTATGATTTCACCGGATATGGAATAACGTCGTCAGACCCCAATATCGCCTGTGCTTCAGGGAACGACGATGGGAACGGTGAACACAAGCCTCCCGCCAAAGCTACAGCTGACAGTGCAGACGCCGGAACGCAGGGCTGTGGCCCTGTACCAATACTCCGTCACGTTTCGATCCTCATATCGTTCGGAGCGCTCCAGCTTGACGGAAAGCACAGAGGGATCGTCCACACTGATCACAGGCGGCTCCGCTCCCTTCATTTTCACATACAGATCTTCCGAATGGCCCGGAGCGATCAGTATCGGCCTGTGATACCAGCCCATATACCAGCTCATGACCTGGGGCTCCGCGTCTACGGGAATCAGATCTTCACCGGAATCGCTTTGATCCACCGTGACCGCGGACGCGTGGATCGTCCAGGTTTTCTTTCGCTCGCCGCCCAGCGTTACAAAAATTCGGGCGTCTCCGGCTCCGACGATCTGCAGGTTCAGCCGATAGTATCTCGCTGTCGGTGCGCTTCCTTCCTCTTCAACAGGCCCGAGCAGGGCCACGGAAGGATTATCGCAGCGAAAGTCGGGCACGTCTGAGCCCTGCACCTTGACGAAAAGCCCATATTCCGTGCCGACGACGCAGTTTTCCATGGTCTTCTCTGTATGCTCATAGTAAGGCGAAACCTGATTCACCCCGGTGCTGAGCAGCGCGCTGGCCGTATGAACAGTAACAGTCAGGCTTTTCAGCACCTCGCCGCCGACGGTGCAGTAAAGCCTGGTCACGCCTTCCGTCAGCGGCTTGACGCGCCACAGGTACTTCGCGGTCCATCCGTCGGTCACGTCGGTCGGGATCGGTTTTGCAGAAGGATCATAGTCTACGGGGGTGATTTGCAGAATACTCGCGTCCTCCGCGTAAAGCTCCGGCTTTCTGGGAGGAGATAAAGTTACCGTCAAAATTCGGCTTTCGTAACCGGCTTCAGTGGCACCCGTGTTCCAATCCATCTGGTCGCCTGTGTCCCAGGCCCAGGAACAGATGGGTTCGGCGTCGGGCCGCTGGCTTGTCTCTGAAGGCATCGGCTGAGCCGACTCGGATTCTGTGGGAGTGGGAATAGAGGGTGGATTGGATTCGGCGGGCGTTGGGTGTTCCGTCGCATCCTTGCCGGCCTCTGTCGAGGGCTCCGCGGCTTCGGTGACAGGCTCCGTCAGATCCTCGTCGCTGTCAAGCTCCGTAACAGGCTCCGGCTCCGTGTCGGGCTCCGGCGCCTCCGTGGAGATGGGGACCAGCTCCTCCCCGCTGTCGTCGGGGAGCTCGATGCTGTGCTGGATGCGAATGGGCTCCGTGGGCCGCGTGTCGCCGATCAGGAGATGGTTTTTCAGCCAGCCATAGCCCAGCACGCCGCCGCCGATGGCCGCGGCGCTCAGCAGGCCCAGAACGAGCTTGCCCCCCAGGGTCTCAAAGAAGCCGCGGCCCACGTGGACGGCCACGCTTTGGGCCGTCAGACCCGCCTTGGCGAGGGAGCCCGTGAGCGCCGCCTGCTCCGCCTCCGCCGGGGGCGCCGCCCTTTTCAGCAGGGCCAGCAGGAAGGGCAGGGGAGAGAGCCCGTAGAGCTTGACGCCCTGTTTTTCCAGCCGCTTCACGGCGGCCTCGATCTTTTTCCGGCTGCGGAAGAGCTGGGTCTTGACGGTCCCCGGGCTGACACCCAGGTCCTCGGCGATCCGGCTCACGGGCAGCTGTTCATAGTAGTACATGCCCACCAGCATCCGCTGACCGTCCGTGAGGCCGTCCAGGATCTCCCGGATCAGCCGGGCGTTTTCCCGGCGTTCCAGATTCAGCTCCGGACAGTGCGCCGGGTCTTCGTCAGCCGGTTCCGAGGGGAGGATTGCGTCCATGCCCTCCAACTCGGAGAAAAGGACGGGGCTTTTCCTGCGCATGGCCTGACGCGTGCAGTTCACGGCAATGGCCCGCAGCCAGGGCAGCAGCTTTTCCGGGTCCTCCAGCTGGTCCAGATGGGTGAAGGCGCTGGCGTAGACCTCCTGCTGGATGTCCAGGGTCAGCTCCTCGCTGCGGACCATGGCGTGGATGCTGCGATAGAGCGCCTGGGCCGTGGCCTCATAGAGGGCGGTATAGGCGGCCTGATCTCCGGCCAGCGCCCGCTCCACCAGAGGGGAGAAGGCCTCCTGCGGGGGCTTCGCATCCTGGGTTTGTTTCATGTTCCGATCCTCCTGCCTGTTCCCGCGGCCGTGCCGGGAGCTGTTTCGTCGGGCTCCGATGGAACGCGGATCCGCCGCAGCACGGCACGCAGCACCCGCTCCGCGGAGGCGGCCCCCAGCCGGTAGCTCTCCATGATGGCGCGATAGGAGCGCAGAAAGTCCGCGTCCCGCATCCTCGGTCACCTCCCATTGTGGGTCTCTATACATAAAGATGATCGTTTTGCAAAAACGGTTGACAAGTCCTCCAAATATTTTCCGGAATCCGACGAGAAAGGAAAACAGGCAGCTGCTCAGTCGCCTCCCGGCAGCCGCCATGGAAAGGGGAGCGGAACAGATACCTGTTTTCAGTCAGAGTAGGGTGGACTTGTTTCCAAAGCCGGTTACAAATAGATTGTATACAATCTACATAAAAAACATGTTGAAAAATAATTGAGGAGTGTTTTTCAATAAATGTTCAGGAAAACTTTGTATACTTTGTAGATCGTATACAGCTCAGCCGGCGGTTCCCAGCAGCCACTGGTCCTGGGGCATGGAGAGGAAGGCCGTCAGCTCCCGCCGGAAGTCCTCCTCCCAGGCCGAGACCCGGCCCATTCCCTCCGCCAGCGGGTCGATGCGGCGCTTTTTGGCGGGGATCTGCCGCCAGGGGCGGCTGTCGGGGGGCGTCGGGGCCCGGAGAGTCCGGCCCATGGCACGGAAGCGCCGCCACTCCGCGGACAGGGGAGAGGCCTCCAGCTTGGCGATCAGCGGCGGCTCGGAGCCCTCCAGATCGGCGGGGACCAGGATACCCCGCTGCAGCGCGGCACCCAGCAGCTCGCTGAGGGCCTGCATGGAATACCGATCCGCGTCGGAGACGTAGACCCTGGCGCAGTCCAGGGCTGCCCGGGCGAAGCGGGCCGCCGGAGCGGGATCTCCGAAGACCAGCTCCGGCGCCCCCTCCTCGTTGACCCCCACCCGCAGATCGGCATAGATCTCCGCGATCTGCGCCCGGGTCAGGAAGCCCCAGCGCAGGGCGTTGCCCAGGGTATATTCCAGCCGGTCCGCCGAGAGGCGGGGGCTGTCGTTGTCGGCGATGGGGTAGCGGTGGTAGTCGCAGACGGCCTCCGTTGTGAGCCCGGATCGGCGCAGCGCCGTCTGGATCGCGGGGCTGCCGTCGATCCGTTCCCGGGTCCCCTCCTCCGTGGCCTCCTGGGTCAGATAGTCCCCCCGCAGGAAGTCCACCACATGCGCGAAGGGCGGGGTGGCGATGTCGTGGAGCAGACCCGCCGCAGCCTGGGCGGCGTCGCCGGTGAAGTGCCAGACGATAAGGCCCACGCCCAGGCTGTGAAGCCATCGGGAATAGGAGCCGCCGCCGGCGAAGCGCGGGAAAGCGGTGTACTCGCAGCCGCAGTTCATTCCCACCTGCTTCAGCCGCGCCATCTCCGGCGTCTGCGCCAGCTCCGCCAGCAGCGGCGGAACATCGGAGTGGTAGATGTGCATCAATTCATCGTTCATTTTTCATCAAATTCGGATTTGTAGGGATGCCTTCCCCTTGGGGGGAAGGTGGCGCGAAGCGCCGGATGAGGGGAGGTATCGACGACAGAGTCGCTCCGTAGGGGCCGATGCCCACATCGGCCCTATCCCGTATCGCTGTGAGGGCCGATGTGGGCATCGGCCCCTACGGGCGTTTTCGCTTATCAATATTGCGGGCAGATTGCCCGCGCTACATTCATCTCGACAAATCCCGATTCTTCTCAGTCCCCGCTGAGCATCTGGCGGACCTCCTGCAAAAAGGCCACGTCCTCGGCGGTGAGCTTGGCGTTGCCGTGGAGGGAGCGGCCGTCCGGCGCCGTGACGGTCACGTCCATGACGGAGCCCTCCTCCATGTAATGATCGGTGATATAGGCCAGATAGCGCATGAATTTGGGGTGTCGATCCAAAAAGGCGCTGTACTGTTTCTTCAATTGCAGCAGCTTAGCCGGATTTCTCATGTCTCTTCCTCCCATTGTTTCCAGGTCTCCGGGGCGTAGCCCACGGTGGCCTTTTTTCCGTTGCGGACCACGGGCAGGCGGATCAGAGCCTGGTTCTCATAGAGCTTGTCCTCCCTGGCGGTCTCGGGGGCCAGATAGCGCAGCAGCGCCAGGTCCGGGTCCTTCCCGTCCCAGTCCACCAGCCGGTCCACGCCGCCCACGGCCCGGAGCACGGAATCAAATTCCTTTCCCGAAAGCCCGTAGCGCTTCATATCGATATACTGATACCTGATCCGCCGCTCCTTGAACCAGCGCTCGGCCTTCTTGGTATCAAAACTTTTCGCTGTTCCGAAAATCTGAATGTTCATGCTGCGCCTCCTTTTCAGAAGCTTGTGCGGGTCGGCGGACAAGCAATGCTTGTCCCTACAGAATATCTGGAGCTCCTCGGCGGACAAGCAATGCTTGTCCCTACAAAATACCTGGAGCTCCTCGGCGGACAAGCAATGCTTGTCCCTACAAAATACCTGGAGCTCCTTTGCGGACAAGCAATGCTTGTCCCTACAAAATACCTGGAGCTCCTCGGTGGACAAGCAATGCTTGTCCCTACAAAATACCTGGAGCTCCTTTGCGGACAAGCAATGCTTGTCCCTACAAATACCTGGAGCTCCTCGGCGGACAAGCAATGCTTGTCCCTACAAATACCTGGAGCTCCTCGGCGGACAAGCAATGCTAGTCCCTACAAAATACTTGTCACCTGTCACCTGTACCGCACTTCCATCAGGCACAGCCCCTTTGCCGGGACCGTGAAGCCCGCGGCGGAGCGGGGCCCGCCCGCCAGCAGCTCCGGGATGGACTCCGGGGTGCGCGCTCCCCGGCCCACCTCCAGCAGGGTGCCGGTCAGGATGCGGACCATGTGATGCAAAAAGCCGTCGGCGCTGAAATCGAAGCGCAGCTCGTCCCCGTCCCGGGAAATCGCGATCCGACTCACGGTGCGGACCGTGGACTTGTTTGTTTTAACCGCAGAACAGGCCCGGAAATCGTGGGTCCCCTCCAGCAGCCGGGCCGCCGCCTCCATGGAGCGCAGATCGTAGCTGCCGGGCAGGACGCAGACGAAACGCCGCTCAAAGACGCAGGGGGCCTCCGTGGTCCAGACCCGATAGCGGTAGAGCTTCTCCACCGCGGAGAGCCGGGCGTGGAAGCGGGGCGGGGCGTATTCGAGGCGGACTGCCCCGATGTCCTCCGGCAGATATTGCCGCAGGGCGGCCAGAAGCTCCGCCGGGGGCAGATCCCGGATCGTGCGGAAGGAGGCGACCTGCCCCAGGGCGTGGACCCCGGCGTCGGTGCGCCCGCTGCCCTGGACCTCCACCGGCTCTCCGAATATCCGGCTGAGTACCGTTTCCAGCTTCCCCTGGATGGTGGCCTCCACGCCGGACAGCCGCTGCCATCCCCGGTAGCGGCTGCCGTCATATTGGAGTAACAGCTTGTAGTTTGGCATAATCTCTGTAGCGCGGGCAATCTGCCCGCAAAAACGCTGCGAGACACTGCAAAGTGTCCAAATTATAGTACAATTAAAGTTGTATAATCAGCGCAGAAAAACAAAAAAGGAGATGAGCTTATGGCGCGGTATTATGATATCATTCCGGTCCGGGGGCATTATGAGGTGTACGACGGGGAGGGCAATTTCATCTGCTCCGCGGACAGCTATTCGGAAGCGGTCTGCGAGATCAGCGCCGCTTAGGCTCTTACTTCTTACTTTTTTACTTCTTACGTATCTATTCAGTCGCCCCCTTCTACGTAGGGGCGGATGCCCACATCCGCCCTCGTATGCAGGCAAAAATCGGGAGACAGGGCCGATGTAGGCATCGGCCCCTACGGGTTGCTGAATAGATACCTTCTTACTTAGAAAGCGCCTCGTCCAGGAAGGCCAGCACGTCGGCCCGGAGCTCCTCCCGGTTGATTTCGTTGTGCATCTCGTGACGGCCATCGGGGTAGAGCTTGATGCGCAGGTCCTTCATCCCGGCGGCCTTGAAGGCTTCATAGGTCTGCCGCACGCCCTTGCCGTTGCCGCCTACGGGGTCCTTGTCGCCGCTGACGAAGAGCACGGGCAGATCCTTGGGCATCTTCTCCAGGTTCTTCCTGTCCTCGTTCATCAGCATGCCGCCCAGCATCTCCCGGGACAGGCCGATGGAGGCGGAGAAGCCCAGCAGGGGATCGGCGATGTATTTGTCCACCTCCGCCGGGTCCCGGCTGAGCCAGTCAAAGGGCGTTCTGGGATTCTCGTAGCCCTTGTTGTAGGAGCCGAACATCAGCTTATCCACGGTTGCGGAAGTGCTGTCCATGCCCTTGCGCCTGCCCTCGGCGGCGCAGACCGCGCGGCCGGTCTTCAGCACCAGCTTGGGCATCCAGCCGGTGCCGCTGATGACGGCGGCCTTGAGCCCCGCGTCCGGGTAGCTGTAAAGCAGGGTGCGGGTCATGAAGGAACCCATGCTGTGGCCGTAGATGACGTAGGGCAGATCGGGGTATTCCTCCTTTGTCATCTGCATCAGCCGGTAGGTATCCGAGACGGCTGTGAGCCAGCCGTCGGCAAAGCAGCCCTGGGGGATCTCCTCGGAGATGGAGCCGCCGTGACCCATGTGATCCTCCGCCACCACCACAAAGCCGTGCTCCGTAAAGAAGCGGGCCAGCTCGTCATAGCGGGCCGCGTATTCCGCGATGCCGTGGACGATCTGGATGATGGCCCGGGGCTTGCCCTCCGGGACCCACTGGCAGCAATGGATGCGGGTATTCCTGCGAACGGGGAAGTAAAATTCTTTCATGCGGACTCCTTTCTGTCCTGATTATGGGACCAATAAAGATGTAAGATCATCTCGTAAATACAAAGAACGGAGGTACGAAGCAATGACAAACGCCTTGACAAGACAGCCTGCGATCCGCATGCTGCCCCCCCGGCCCACGCCGGAGCAGCTGGCCCGCAGACAGGCCAGACGCAGAAAAGCCATCCGCAATACAATCCTGGAGGCCCTGGCCACCATCGGCCTGGGGACCTGCTTCATCCTCTGCGCGGTGATGCTGATCTGCGTGGTTTAGGCCTTTTGGGTGTTCTTCCGATACAGAAGCTCCAGCCCCTTCAGCAGGAGGCTCTCGTCCACCGTCATCTCCCGCCTGCAGAGGGGGGCGATGAACTTCGCCAGGCCGCCGGTGGCGACGACCTTGGTGGGGTAGCCCAGCTCCGCCTCCATCCGCTCCACCATGCCGTCCAGCATGGCCGCGGATCCCAGCAGCAGACCGCTGCGCATGGAGTCCACGGTGTTGGTGCCGATGGCGCGGCGGGGCCGCTCCAGGCTGATGGCGGGCAGCTGGGCCGTGCCGCTGGACAGGGCGTTGAGGGAGAGCATCACGCCCGGGGCGATGGAGCCGCCCCGGAAGGCGCCGTCCCTGTCGACGATGCAGATGGTGGTGGCGGTGCCCAGGTCAATGACGCAGAGAGGAGCGCCGTAGCCGTCTATGGCCGCCACAGCCCCCACGATCAGGTCGCTGCCCGCCTGGGCGGGGTTGTCGATCTTGATGTTGAGGCCGGTTTTCAGGCCGGGACCCACGGTGAGACAGGACTTGCCGGTCAGACGCTCCACGGCCAGGACCAGGACCTGCTGCACCAGAGGCACCACCGAGGAGATGATGCTGCCCTCAATATCCTTTGGGACCACGTCGTAGAGACTGAGAATGCTTTTCAGCTCCGCGCAGTATTGGTCGGAGGTTTTGATCCGGTCCGTGGCCATCCGGGCCTCGAAGAGGATCTCGCTGTCCCGGATGCAGCCCAGGACGATGTTGCTGTTGCCGACGTCGATGGCTAATATCATATTCCTTACCCCTTATAGTGTATAGTTGCCGATTTCCCGAATCTGCCCGTTTTCCAGAATAATCCTTCCGTAGCTGGGCTCCCAGCTGTAACCGCAGGCGCCGGGGTTCATAATATGGAGCCGGCGGGCTCCGCCGAGCTCCTGACACGCATAGTAGCGCTCATGGGTGTGGCCGAAGAGCAGAACGTCCGCGCCCGCCTCCCGGGCCGCATAGCTGACCCGCAGATAACCGCCCTTGACGCCGTAGGTATGGCCGTGGCAGAGGAAAAACCGGAGCCCGCCCAGGACGAAGCAGAGGGTCTTCGGCGTGTCGCTCCAGCCGTCGCAGTTGCCCCGGACCATGGCCACGGGCAGGGCCGGGAACTCCCGGCTGATCTGCTCGGCGTCGCTGTCGTGGTCCCCCAGGTGGAAGACGTAGTCCGGCTTTTCCCGCGCTATGACCTGCCGCATCCCATCCAGCTCCCGGTGGGAATCGGAAAACACAATGATCTTCATGGCTGCACCTTTCCCTGTGATCTTGCATAATCTATTATAACAGAAATTTTCGCAGGAGGCAAGGAAATGCTTGGTGCGTCACAAAAAATTTCCAATTCCGGGGCGGCGGCCCCGGCGGATCAGACCGCAGCCGGTCCCCGGCCGGACCCGGAGCAGCTCAGACGGCTCCTCTCCAGTCCCGAGGGACATATGCTGCTGCAGATCCTCCGGGCCGACGGCGGCGCCGGGCTGCGGGCCGCGGCGGAGGCCCTTCAGCGGGGGAACGTGGAGGGGGTCAGGACCGCCCTGTCGCCCCTGCTGGCGGGAACGGAGGCGGAGCGCCTGACCCGGGAGCTGGAGGAGCGGCTGTGAGATGGAGGATCTGCAAGGCACCCTCCAGAGCATCCTGGCGGACCCGGAGCAGATGGCCCGGGTGGCTGCCCTGGCGGAATCCCTGGGGCTGAAGCCCCCCGACGGTCCCGGACAGAGCGAGGAATCCGCCCGCTCCGCTGCTGCGCCCCTCGAGACGGCGGGGCTGGACGCCGCCGCCCTGATGTCCCGCCTCTCGGCCTTCAACGGGACTGAGGACCGGGTCCTGAACGCCCTGCGGCCAAGCCTGTCCCCGGAGGGGCAGGGGCGGGTGGACCGGGCGCTCCGGGCGGCGAAGCTCTCCCGTCTGGCGGGGGAATTTCTGAAGAGCAGGGGAGACGGCCATGTATAGCCGCTACATCCCCAATGAGAGCGGCGGCTTCGACCGGCGCCGGGTCCAGGAGTCCCGGGATCAGATCCGGGGTCCGGACGCCCCGGCCCGCAGAGCGGCAGGCCCGGAGAGCGCGGAACGGGGGGAGCAGGACGCGGAGCCCGGGCGGCGCACAGCGCGCCCCGCGCCGCCCCGTCCCGGCGGTCACGATCCGCCGTCCCGTCCGCCCCGCCCGCAGATGGGTCCGTCCGGCCCGCCGCCCCGTCCGCAGATGGGCCCGCCGCCCCGTCCCCGCCCCGGCCCGCCGGGGCCCCGTTTCCCGGCCTCCGGCTTTTTGGGCCCGGAGGGGCTGCTGGGACGTCTGCTGCCCCGGGGCCTGGACGCCGAGGAGCTGCTGATCCTGGCTGTTCTGCTGCTGGCCATGAAGCAGGACGGGGCGGGAAGCACGGAGCTGCTGATCGCCGCGGCCCTGTATCTGCTGCTGTGACCGCGCTTTCGGAACATATTGAAACGCCCGCCGGGGATCCGGCGGGCGTTCATATCATGTGCTGCTTATTTGTTGATCGCCTGGTAGCTGCAGCTCTGGCTGTAGAATTCCTCCTGGGTGAGAGGGTCCTTGATTACCAGGGTCAGGTCCACCGTGTCAATAGAGGTGACGCCGTTGTTTTTCATGGTATTCTCGTCGAAATAGATCAGCGTCCAGCCCTGCAGGCCGGCGGGAAGAACCTTGGTGATCCAGAGATTGGCGTCGGTGCCGTTGACGGTCACGTCCTTCCAGGTGAAGGCCAGATCCTCATCCGTTTTGTTCTGATAGTAGACGATCAGATTATAGGGCATGAGAGAGTCGGTTTCTGTACCGCAGATGCTGAAGCGAAGCTGGTCGTTGTCCAGCAGAACGGTATCCTCAGTGCCAGCAGAGCGGGAGGGAGCGGGAGAGACCTGCTCCGGGTTCAGGCCGGAGGGGAAGAAGACAAGCTCCTCATCCGCGAAAAGTTCTCCGGAAAAGGAATCATCATTCAGCACCCGGATGTGCATGCGGCACTCGTCGACCTGTTCCAGTCCGCAGCGGTCCAAGTAATAGGGGAAGACATTGAATTCGGACTCCTTCGTCTCTCCGGCGTCCACCTGGGTGAACCACTCCGTGTTCAGCTGCCAGCCCCGGCAGGAGGCCGAGTCCAGGCTGAAAAGCTGAGTGCTTTCCGACTTGTTTTCGCAGCTGAGCTTTACCGTAAAGCCCCAAATCTCGTCCATACCCACATCGATGACGGAGAGGGCGCAGCTGTCGGTATCCATCAGCTTCAGAGGGAAGACAGGGACGGGTTCCGGCGGCTCTGTCTGCTCCGGCTTGGTGGAGCTGACGACAGGAACGTCGCTTGGCTGGGCGGTAGAGCTTTGGTCGGCGTCGGTCTGGACGGCGTCGGTCTGAACGGCAGTCGTTTGGGCAGTTGCCGCGGTGTCGGAGGAGGACGGATTGGAACTGCTGCAGGCGCTGAAAGCCAGCAGCAGGATCAAGAGAATGGGAAGAATACGTTTCATAAATGCACTCCTTTCACGGCGAAGGTGTTAAGCCTGAAAGTCCGCGGGACGTTCGGCGCTCCGGCCAAAATGCCACAGGATCCCCTGGGCGATGCGCTCGCAGGCGTGGCCGTCGCCGTAGGGGTTCACGGCGTGGGCCATGGTATCATAGACGGAGGGATCCGTCAGCAGTTCTTCGGCCAGAGCCAGGATCTCCGCCCTGCGGACGCCCGCCAGCTTGACGGTGCCGGCCTGAACGGCCTCGGGGCGCTCGGTTTCCCGGCGCAGCACCAGCACGGGCTTGCCCAGAGCGGGAGCCTCCTCCTGCAGACCGCCGGAATCCGTCATGACAAAGAAACAGCGGGCCATCAGGTTGTGCATGTTTTCCACGTCGATGGGGTCGATCAGATGGACCCGGGGCAGCCCCTTCAGGATGCTGAAGGCGCATTCCCGGACCACGGGGCTCAGATGAACCGGGTAGACCACTTCCACCTCGGGGTGGGAGAGGGTCAGCTCCCGGACCGCCTCCATGATGTCCCGCATGGGCTCGCCGTAGTTCTCCCGCCGGTGGCAGGTGAGGGCGATGATCCGGCGGTGCTGGAAGTCCAGCTCATTCAGCTCCGGCACCGAGAACACAAAATCCGGCCGAACCGTGGTCTTCATGGCGTCGATGACGGTGTTGCCGGTGATGAACTTGTCGCCCTTCACCGCCTCCCGTTCCAGATTGCGGAGGTTGTTGACGGTGGGGCAGAAGTGGAGCTCGGCGATGTCGCCCACCAGGGTCCGGTTCATCTCCTCTGGGAAGGGGGAGTATTTGTCCCAGGTGCGGAGCCCGGCCTCCACATGGCCCACGGGGACCTGGTGGTAGAAGGCCGACAGGGCGCCGGCGAAGGTGGTGGAGGTGTCGCCGTGGACCAGGATCAGGTCCGGCTTCGCCTGGTCGATCACCTGGTCCATCCCCAGGATGGTCCGGCTGGTAATGGAGGAAAGGGTCTGACGGGCCTGCATGATGTTGAGATCATAGTCGCCCTTCAGCCGGAAGATGTCCATGACGGAGTCCAGCATCTCCCGGTGCTGACCGGTCAGACAGCAGAGACTTTCAAATTCCGGCAGGGAGGCCAGATGCCGGACCAGGGGGGCCATTTTGATGGCCTCGGGCCGGGTCCCGAAGACGGAAAGGACCTTGAGCTTATTCATTTGCATCCTCCTGGCCGACAGGGCCCTCGGGGGCGGGCTCCGCTTCCGCGGCGGCCGCTTCCTTGCTTTGGCACCCTTCCGGGGCGGACTGCCGCGGGTCCGGGCCTCCGTGCTTGACGTGGTGCCAGAACTTGGCCCGGGGCGTGGCGCCCATGATGATCCGCATGCCGATGGCCCCCACCACTAAGATGGCACCCAGCATGATCAGAGTCTTCATGGCGCCGGAGACGGTGAGCAGCACCGCCGCCAGCCCTAAAATCCCCGTCAGCACGTAGGCAATGGCGACCGACTGCTTCTGGCTGAAGCCCATGTCGATGAGCCGATGGTGGAAGTGCCCCCGATCCGCCTCCATGGGGCTGTGGCCGGAGGCGATCCGGCGGATCACCGCGAAGCAGATGTCAAAGATGGGCAGACCCAGCAGCAGGAAGGGGACGATAAAGGAGATGGCGGTGTAGGCCTTGAACAGGCCTTGGATCGAGACCGTCGCCAGCATGAAGCCCAGGAAGGTGGAGCCGGTGTCCCCCATGAAGATCTTGGCGGGGTTGAAATTGTAGGGCACGAAGCCCAGGCAGGCGCCGGTCAGGGCGGCCATCAGGATGGCAACCTTGGCGTCGGACACCAGCAGGGCGATCACCAGCAGGTTCAAAGAGGAAATGCAGCTGACGCCGCAGGCCAGTCCGTCCAGGCCGTCGATGAAGTTGACGGCGTTGGTGATGGCGACAATCCAGATGATGGTGATGGGGTAGGCGAAGACGCCGAGATCCCAGTAGGAGTAGAGGCTCCCGCCGAAGGGGTTTGTGATCCGGTCGATGCGCAGATCCCCGTAGAAGACCACGACGGCGGCGGCAACGAGCTGGACCGCCAGCTTCAGCTTGGCGCCCAGGGCCCGCCGGTCGTCAAAGACCCCCAGGATCACGATGACGATGGCGCCCAGAAGGATGGACTTCAGGCCCTGGTCGATCTCCCGGGTGAAGATCAGCGCCGAGAGCAGAAAGCCGATGAAGATGGCAAGGCCGCCCATCCGGGGGATGGGATGATCGTGCATGCGGCGGTTGTCCTTGGGCACGTCCATGGCGCCGACCTTCTTTGCCAGAAGCTTCACCAGCGGGGTGAACAGATAGGACAGCAAGCCCGCTACCAGCAGCGCAGCCCCGACGCGGAGCAGCATGTTCAGGTCTAAGATCATAGCAGATGTTTCTCTCCCTCGGCGGCTCAGTGGACCTTCGCCACGAAGCCGACTTTCTTGTAGACCTTGCGCAGAGTCTTGTTGGCGATGTAGGAGGCCTTGTCCGCGCCGTTTTTGCAGACGGATTCCAGATAGGCCTTGTCCTTCAGCAGCCGCGCGGCCTCCTCCCGGATGGGAGTCAGCAGCTCGACCACCGCTTCGCCCACGGCGGTCTTGAACGCGCCGTAGCCCAGACCGTCGAATTCCTTTTCGATCTCGGCAAAGCTTTTGTCGGTGCAGGCCGCGTAGATGGTCATCAGGTTGGAGATGCCCTTCTTGTTCAACGGGTCGTAGCGGACGCAGGCGTCGCAGTCGGTGATGGCCCGCTTGAACTGGCGCATGATGAAGTCCGGGGAGTCCATCAGGGTCACGCGGCCGGGATCGTCGTTCTCAGACTTGGACATCTTCGCTTCGGGATTGGCGAGGCTCATGATCCGGGCGCCCACCTTGGGGATGTAGGGCTCCGGCAGCTTGAAGGTCTCGCCGTAGAGATGGTTGAAGCGGGTGGCGATGTCCCGGGTCAGCTCCACATGCTGCTTCTGATCCTCGCCCACGGGGACGTAGTCTGGCTGGTAGAGCAGGATGTCCGCGGCCATCAGGGAGGGATAGGTGAACAGGCCGCCGTTGATGTTGTCGGCGTTCTTGGCGCTCTTGTCCTTGAACTGGGTCATCCGGGAGAGCTCGCCGAACATGGCGTAGCAGTTGAGGATCCAGCCCAGCTCCGCGTGCTGGTGCACATGGCTCTGGATGAAGAGCGTATTTTGCTCCGGGTCCAGTCCGCAGGCGATATACTGGGCCAGCTGCTCCATCGTCCAGCGCCGCAGGTCGGCGGGGTTTTGGCGCACGGTGATGGCGTGCAGATCCGCCATAAAATAGTAGCAGTCAAATTCCTCCGCCCGCGCCTTCCAGTTGCGGATCGCGCCCAGATAGCTGCCCAGAGTCAGAGCGCCGCTGGGCTTGATGCCGGAGAGCATGACTTTTTTTGATTCCATAGAGCTCACCTCACAGCGTGTTACAAATATTCACTATATTATAGCACAGGGATTGTGACCCGTCAAGCAGTTTCGGAATAGAATGAATACGAACGGAAAAGGAGGGAGCGCATGATCGATACTTATTTCCTCGGGGCCAATACCCCCCAGGGCTTTCGCTCGGAGTACGGGACCCTGCAAGCCGACCGGCGGATCCAGCGGCTGCTCATCATCAAGGGAGGCTCCGGCTGCGGCAAATCCACCCTGATGAAGAACCTGGGAGCCCGGGCGGAGGAGTACGGCTGGGGGGTGGAGCGGATCCTCTGCTCCTCGGACCCGGATTCTCTGGACGGCCTGGTGATCCCCGAGCTGGGCCTGGCCCTGGTGGACGGGACCGCGCCCCATGTGGTGGAGCCCGCCCTCTGCGGCTGCGGGGCCAATTATCTGAACCTGGGCCGCTGCTATCGGGAGGCGGAGCTGCGGCCCCTGATCCCCGCCATCCGGGCGGCGAAGGCTGCCAACGCCGCCTGCTATGGCCCAGCCTACGGCTGCCTGCGGGCGGTCTACGCCCTGGCGCAGTCGAGACGGCAGCTGCTGGGCCGGGAGCAGGTCCGGGCAGTGACCCGGGAGGCCCTGACCCAGCTCTCGGAGGGCGCCCTTCCCCGCAGCGAGACCCCCGGAACCGAGCGCAGAATTTATCTGAGCGGAATCACGCCCAAGGGCCTGCTGGCGCTGGCTCCGGGGCAGGGACGGGTCTGGGCGATCCTGGACGGCTGCGGCGTGGGCGGCCCGCTGCTCCGCCAGCTGGCGGATCGGCACAAGCAGGCCGGGGAGGACCTGATCCTCGCCATGGACCCGCTGGATCCGGACGCGGTGCAGGGGGTCCTGCTCCCGGAGCGAAGGCTGGGCTGGCTGCGGGTCCATCCGTCCTTCCCGGGACCGCGGCAGGCCATGCTGCGGCTGGATCTGGACGCGGCGCTGGAGGCCGCCCTGCCTGACGAGCTTGCCGACGGAATGCGGGAGCTGGCCGGTCTGGAGCAGCGCCTGCTGGGGCAGGCGGTGGGCTGGCTGCGGCAGGCCAAGGCCCAACACGATCTGATCGAGGAGCTCTACCGCCCCGCCGTGGACTTTGCCGCCGTGACGCGGGAGACGGAGCTGCTCTGCCGGGAGCTGTTCACCGAGTCGTAAAAAATGTCGCCCGCCAGGCGACCAAAAGCCGCCCTCCGTGTGGTTATATATAGTCGTAAACCAAAATAAACCATATGGAGGGCTTCATCATGAAAAACGAAAACAACATCACCGAGCTGGTCTTCATCCTGGACCGCAGCGGCTCCATGGCGGGGCTGGAGGACGACACCATCGGCGGCTTCAACGCCATGATCGAAAAGCAGAAAAAGCAGGAGGGGCAGTGCTGGGTCTCGACGGTCCTCTTTGCCAACGAGTCCCAGGTCGTCCACGACCGGGTCAAGCTGGAGACGGTGCGGCCCATGACCCGGGACGACTATCAGGTAGGCGGCTGTACCGCCCTGATCGACGCCATCGGCGACGCCATCCGCCACATCGGCAATATCCACAGATACGCGAGGGCGGAGGACGTCCCGGCCCACACGATCTTCGTGATCACCACCGACGGCATGGAGAACGCCAGCCGGAAATACAGCGCCCAGGAGGTCCGGCGGAAAATCGAGCGGCAGAAGGAGGAATTCGGCTGGGAATTCCTCTTCATCGGGGCCAACATCGACGCTGTGCAGACCGCGGGCCGCTTCGGCATCGCCCCCGACCGGGCGGTGAATTACAAGGCCGACAGGAAGGGCACCCGGGTCCTCTACGACTGCGTCAGCAGCACCGTCGGCGCCATCAGGAGGAACGCTCCCGTGGAGGCCGGCTGGTGCGCCCCCATCCGGGAGGACTACGAAAACAGAAAGTAAGGACGAAGGGAACGGTCCTTGCCTCTTCCGGCAAGGATCGTTCTCGTTAACTGTTTTCTTTGCCCAAAAAGGCGGCACGCCGACGCTTCTCCCGCAAAGCTCCTCTTTGTCAAAAGGGCAGAGGCGTCCGGCGGACGCCGAGAGCTTTATTGCCGGCTGCACAGGCGGAAATGAAATCCTTTGCCCTGGCGGGCAGCGCCGGGGGAATTGCGTCTTCGGCGCAGGGGATGATTTCAGAGCGGAAGGATCAAGGTTCCAGGTCGATCCACAAAGCGGGACGAACAGTGCCTTGCCCGCTGCTGACATCGTCGCCGTTGCGGTCGACGGCGCCGTCGTTGCCGACGCCTGCAGCAATGAAGTAATAGTAGCCGGGGGACCGCAGCCACCACCAGCAGGCAGGCCGTCCGTCGACTATATAGCTGTCGTTTGTATAGGCACCCTGCGCGACTGCGTAATCCGTCGGCGCACATTTTCTCGCTTCGTCCGATTCGAAGTATTTGTTTGCTTCTATAATGCTCAACAGAAAGACTTTGTCTGTTGTATCGTTGCCGGGAGAAGTGCTGCAGGAGGGATTCCTGTCCGCCGTAACCGCAGAACTGATTATCACTTTCTGATGATAAGCACTAAAAGCTGCGTTATAAAATGTTTCGTTCAACCACGTTCTGAGTGAGCATTCTTCCCAGGTCGTACTCGTTTTTATGATGTTATAACTCTTGCGATCCAAAGCGTATTTACTGATTATCAACGCTTTGCTGCCATTCACAGCTAACACAGTCCATTCGATTTCTTCTTTTCCGTTGGATGTGTTGTTATCCTGCTCATAAAAGCCAAATTTGATTGTCGAACCCACAGATACATTGGAAAGACCGGCCTTTTGTTTCAAAAACAGACACTCCGAAGCCTTTTCGTCGCTGTCCTTATACCCGTCCAGTGCTTTGAATTCCGCAATCGCGTCATCGTACTGCCCGGCCTCGCACAGCTTCACAGCATGATCGTAGCGCAGGTCCTGGATCGCCGTCTCGCAGCGCCCGATCTGCTCTTCGCTGTCCTTGTAGCCGTCCAGCGCTTCAAAGGCTTTGATCGCCTCCTCATACTTCCCGGCTTCGAACAGTTTGACAGCATTGTTATACTTGCTGTTCGGGATGATCACCTTGGTCAGCGAGATCGCGAACGCGATCAGAGCGATCACGATCGACGCGGTGTCGGCAATGATCCGTTTCCGCTTCTTTGCAGCCTTTTCCCTGGCAGGGAAGACGTGGTTGGCGCGGTCATTCGCCCGCCGGTCGCCGTCCGGCTGCGGCAGCGCCTGATTCGTCCCGCAGGAGTCGCATACGCCGACAGCTGCACCGGGCTCAAACTTGATCGTACCCCCGCACATTTTGCATTTGAAGATGGACATTGTTCTTTCTCCTACATCTCACAAGATTGTTTTTTCCAATCGAAAAACAGGTCGTGACCCTATGCTGAGGAATTCCGGACGCGAATCATCACTGTAATCAATATAACACAAGTCACGGTTCTATTTCAAGGGCATCCGATCAATACGTTCTGCAATTCAATCCGAATTCGTATTCTCGCGTCCATTTAAGAATGTATTATGGTTGACATAAAGCTGTGCTGCGGCGGCGCGGGCGGAGAGCGCTCACGACGCCTCACCCGCACCCGCAGGGGCCTGGTCTCCCGGCCCGTTCTTCCCGTAGGGGCCGATGATGCCGCTTTCAGGCGGCCATCGGCCTCTTTCCCGCCGTCCTCCAGCATTATCATGTACGCCGAAGCATAAAAACGACTCCCGGATCGCTCCGGGAGCCGTTTTTGTTCTGTCAGGCGCCCAACAGCGACTGGTCAAAGGCAAACAGGGTCTCGTTGATTTCAAAGATGTCGTATCTGCCGTTGGCGATGAAATACTCGATGATGATGTCGAACTTGTTGCTGTGGGAGAGGGCGAAGCCCGCCTTCATCAGCAGCTCCCGGGCCTCCGGCAAGGGCAGCTCCAGGGCGATGGCAAAGGCGATGGCCGTGGGCTTGGATGGGCGGTAGCCGGGATCGGAGCGGATCTTGGAGAAGAGCTTTCGATCCACGTTTGCCCGCTTGTAGCAGGCGGCGTCCGTCATGCCCTTCTCGTCAATCTTCCGCAGCAGCATCTGGGAAAAACTCTCGTCCAGACAGCGGAGCCGCTGATCCAGCTCCGCGGGCCGGGCCGCCTCGGCGTAAGCGCACGCGGCGTCGAACAGCGCTTCCTGCTCCGCCGGAGCAGGAGGCGCGGCCTGGGGGGAGACTGCCGCCTGGGCGCCCTGCCGGGCATCCTTTTTCTTTCCCGGAAGGGGGAACAGACTCTTTTTCCGCTGCTTTGCGGAGGCAGGAGCCTGGGCTCCGGAGGGCTTTGCCGCGGCGTAGGGCGGACTGGGCGGCGCTGGGCTGGCCTGGGCGGCCATGGAGTCCAGCGCCCATTGCCGTCCCGGCTCCCGGGAACGATCGGGCTCCGGCAGCCAGCGGTCCAGATAGGACTGAACTTCGGCGAAGAGACGGCCGGAGAGCCGGAAGCTGGTCCGGTCGTAGACGCAGAGGGTGACCTCCATTTCATGCCGCAGCAGGAAGGCGCCGATCTCCCGGACGGCGATCTGCAGGGCCTGATCCTTCGGATAGCCGTAGGCCCCCGCGGAGATCAGGGGAAAGGCGACGCTCCCGCAGCCGGCCTCCAGGGCCAGCGCCAGGGAATTCCGGTAGCAGGCGGACAGCAGCGCTTCTTCATTTCGGGACCCGCCGCACCAGACGGGACCCACGGTGTGGATGACCCATTTGGCGGGCAGGGCGAAGCCGGGGCTGCGCTTGGCCTGCCCCACCTGACAGCCGCCCAGCCCGGCGCAGTATTCCCGCAGGGCCGGTCCCGCCGCCCGGTGGATGGCCCCGTCCACCCCGCCGCCCCCCAGCAGGGAGGGATTGGCGGCGTTGACGATGGCGTCGACCTTTAACGTGGTAATGTCAGCGCGTATGATATGAAACGGCATGATGGCAGCTCCTTATCGAATGATCTTCGACGGCTTCAGATAGCGCTCCTGCTCAGAGAAGACGCAGCCGCAGTATTTCTGCATGTAGAAGCCCAGCTCCCGGGCCCGTTCCTGCCCCTGGCGGAACAGAGGCCGGAAGTCCCGATACTGGAAGCGGATGTGAAATTCGTCGGCAGCCCGTTCGGCGACTTCCTTCAGCAGCTCGTGGTTCTGGTAGGGGGAGATGAAAAGGCTGGAGCTGAAGCTGTCAAAGCCGTTCCGGGCGGCGTAGTCCGCGGCGCTGAACAGCCGCATCTCATAGCACTTGACACAGCGCCCCTCGATGTCCTCCGCCACGGCTCGGACGAAGGGCCGCAGGCTGTAGTCGTCCCGCTCCACCAGGGGCAGGGAGATGGAGGCGGCGTAGTCCCGCAGGCAGTTGCGGCGGGATCGGTATTCGGTGAAGGGGTGGATGTTGGGATTGTACCAATAGGCGGTCAGCTCCTGACCGTCGGCGCGCAGAGTGTCGATGCACATATTGGCGCAGGGCGCGCAGCAGACATGCAGCAGGGTTTTCATGGCAGCACCTCATTTCGGGTTCTGCCTCTATTTTATCGCGCTTTTTCTGTTCTGTCAACAGGCAGACCGGACTGCCCCGCAGGGGGACAATTTGATTTTGCGCAGGCGCAGGGGTCGATGTGGGCGTCGGCCCTTTCCACGGTCCGCAGGGAGGGCCGATGTGGGCATACTTCGTGACTCTTCGAGTTCGGCCCCTACGAGCAATCTCGACAAATCCCGTTTTTCAGAAGCCTATGGGCCAGAGTCACCCCCAGGACGGACGCGGCGGCGGCTTTGAGCAGATCGAAACCGATAAAGGGCACGACGCAGACCGCCAGCGCCTCTGCAAAGGTCCGACCCGTCACAAGCGCAAATTGCGCGGTTCCGCAGGAATAGCACAGAGCGATTGAAAGCAGACAGCCCGCAAAGGCCAGCGCGTATTCCGCCCAACGACCGCGTATCGCAATGGCGCGGAAGCAACGGATCACTGGCACCATCAGCAGATAGGACCAAATATAGCCCCCCGTAGGCCCCGGGAGGGCTGTGACGCCGGTGTTGCCGCCGGAGAAGAGCGGCAGAAACAGTCCGATCAGCAGATAGACCAGTACGGAGAGCTGGGCGCCGGCCCAGTCCAGGGTTACGGCGCAGAGCATGACGGCAAAGATCTGCAGCGCAAAGGGTACCGGTCCAATCGGAACCACCAGGAGAGAACAGATGCAGAGAAAGGCTGCGAAGACCGCACAGCTGGTCAGCCGCAGGATTTTTTTATGATTCATCAGGATCACCGCCTTCTTTGTTCTGCCTCTATCGTAGCTCGAAACAGAGGAAATGTCAACCTCTTTTTGATGGTTTAAGGTTGACAATTTGAAAAACGACACAAAACCATACCGCCGCTTGACAATCGAACAAATGTTTGATATAATGCAGACAGGGGGGTGAGGACATGGAATTCAGCACCAATGTGGACATGATCTCGGTCTGCAGCGCGGACGGGAGCTTGCTGCCCCTGCGCTTCCGCTTTGAGGATCGGGATCAAGGTATTCGGCGGGTCCAGGTGCTGGAGGTCCTGGCCTGCCGGGAAATCAAGTATGTCAATGTGGAGGCCTACGAATACACCTGTCGCACGAAAAGCGAAGACCGGGAGGAGCTGATGCGCGTCCGCTACGCCGTCCGCTCCCACCGATGGAGTCTGTTTCAGGGCGAACGATGCAGATGATTTCAAAGACCCGCGGAGCCGAAGCTCCGCGGGTCACAATTATTTCAGCTTGCGCGGGTTTTACGACGGAAATGCGGCCTTGACCGCATCCACGTAGTGGAGCAGGGCGTTGAACAGGGCCAGCTCTTCCTCGCTGGCATACGGATTCAGCCGGGCAGCCCGGGCATAGCCCTCCACGGACCAGGTCAGCGGCGTGCCGGTCTCTTCGCCGTCCGCCACCGGTACAAAGTCGTACAGGGTCCGCATGTCTTCCGCCTCGAAGCCATCGTAATCCGCGACCCAGACAGAGCCGCGCTTCTTGGCGTCG
>JAFWPP010000011.1:0-34841 GCA_017509485.1 Oscillospiraceae bacterium
CCGACCTACTGCTTAGAAGGCAGTTGCTCTATCCAGCTGAGCTACTGGCGTATATGGAGCGAGTGATGGGAATCGAACCCACGCCCACAGCTTGGAAGGCTGTTGTACTAGCCGTTATACTACACCCGCAGCTTCCCTGACTCAATCAGCTTTAGAATTCTATCATAAGTTTGTGTAAAAGTCAAGGATTTTTCTTTGTAATTTCCAAGGGAATTCCATTCAGCACCGCTTCGCCCAGCGTCTCCCCCTCGTAGCGAAGCTTGAGAGAGAAAAAAGGAACCCGACGCTCCAGCAGATCCAGGAAGATCCGATCTCCCGCCCACTGGGGCAGAGCATGGACTTTCTCCTTCGGGACCCACTCCAAAACGCCCTCATCGCAGTCCCGCAGACGGCCGGTGAAGCGCTCCGCATGAAAGAGGTGCATGTATTCTCCCTCCCAGCGGTCGGAGACGAAGGTCACAATACCGCAGTAGCGGGGCTTGTCCAGGGCCAGACCCGTTTCCTCCAGGGCCTCCCGCAGTACGCAGTCCTCGGGACTCTCGTTTTCCTCGAAGTGTCCCCCGATGCCCACCCACTTGTCGTGATTCACGTCGTTTTCTTTTTTGATCCTGTGCAAGAGGAGGTAGCAATCGTTCTGTTCGATGTAGCAGAGCGTGGTGTTTTTCATGTTCGTTCCCTTTTCATAGGCCGGGAGAAGCAGTGCTTGTCCGACCCTTCGATTCGCAGAGGCGTTTCGGCGGAGGAGCCGAGTCCGCTCCTGCGTTGATCAACGGCAGGGGCCGTCAAATCACGATATTGACGGCGCTGTGGAGGTTCTCGATCTCGATGCGTTCGCTGCCCTGGGCAAACTCACCGTCCAGGGTCCAGTCCATGCCTGGGTCGGCCTCCACAGTGACCCGCCGGGCGGGGCGGAAGACGATGGAGGGAGAGTCGTATTTTTGGGAGGTCAAGGCACGGATGACCTCCGCCAGCTGGACCATGTTTTCGGGGTATTTCACCAGCAGCAGCTCAAAGAGCCCGTCGTTCATGTCCACGATATCCGGGTCCAGGGTCAGGATGCCGCCCACGGAAGTGGAGTTGCTGACGGCGCCGAAGATGTAGTCGCCCGCCTCCCGCTCTCCGTTGTCCAGGGTCAGGGTCACATGATAGCGGTGCAGAGAGGACAGCTCCTTGATGCCGCCGAGGATGTAGGCCAGGTGGCCCAGGGCGTTCTTGACGCTCTGGGAGGTGGCGTAGGAGGTCTTGGTGAAGGCGCCGAAGGAGGCTACGTAGGTGAAGCAGCGTTCCCGGAAGCGGCCGATATCATAGGCCTGAGGGCGTCCGGCCACAATGTCCTGGGCCGCCTGGATGACATTTTTGGACAGGCCCAGGCTGGCGGCAAAATCGTTGGTGGAGCCGGCGGGGATGTAGCCGATGGGAGTCTTGATGCCGGCGTGGACCACGCCGGTGATCACCTCGTTAAAGGTGCCGTCGCCGCCAATGCATACCACCAGATCCGCCTGCCCGCCGCCCTCCATGGTCAGCTGCGTACCGTCACCCTGCTTTTGGGTGAAATGAACGACGCATTCATAGCCGGCGCGATCGAAAACGGAAAGGATCTCCAGCAGATGGGGATTGGCTTTTTTCATACCGGCGGCGGGGTTCATAATGAGCAGCAGGCGTTTCATCGCAGGGACCTCCAAGAATGGGATATTCTCCCATGATTATACCACGGCTGTCAAGTGGACGCACATATAGCACTTGCAAAGCGGCGAAGAATGTGGTAAACTATATGAAAATCTGTAAAAGGGAGATTATGTCTGCGTCATGACAGAGATCATCAACGAAAAGACCCTGGCGGAGTATGAAGCCTTTGTGCAGGGCCACCCCAAGGGGAATTTTGCCCAGAGCTCCTATTGGGCCAAGCAGAAATCCGCCTGGACCTGGCGGGCCATCGCCTGCCGGGGCGAGGATGGGAAGATCAAGGGCACCCTGTCGATCCTGATCCGCAAGATGCCCGGCTTCGGCAGAGCCATGATGTACGCCAGCCGCGGCCCCGTCTGCGATATTGACGACTATGCCACCATGGACGAGCTCTTCGCCAAGGCCAGGGAGCTGGCCAAGGAGTTCAAGGCCTACGTCTTCAAGATCGATCCCGACATTCCCTCCTCCGAGACCGCCTTCACCGACTACATGCTGAAATACGGCTTTGTGCTGAAGTCCGGCGGCGCGGAATTTGAGTCCGTTCAGCCCCAATATGTGTTCCGCCTCTACCTGAACGGCAGGAACGAGGAGGAGCTGATGGCCTCCTTCCACCAGAAGACCCGTTACAACATTCGCCTTGCCCAGCGCAAGGGCGTGCAGGTGGAGATCTGCGGCAAGGAGATGGTGCCGGAATTCGGCCGTCTCATGGTCACCACCGGCGTCCGGGATGGCTTCGTCACCCGCCCGCCCGAGTATTTCGCGGAGATGCTGGACAACCTGGGCGAGCACGCCCGGCTCTATATGGCATTCATCGACGAGCCCCAGGAGGACGGGAGCACCAAGCGAAAGGCCATCGCCGGGACCCTGGCCATCTGGTACGGCGACAAGGTTTGGTACCTCTACGGCGCCAGCTCCAACGAGGACCGCAACTACATGCCCAACTACCTGCTGCAGTGGAACATGATCCGCTGGGCGGTGGAAAAGGGCTGCAGGGTCTACGACTTCCGGGGCGTCCCCGGGGACGTGGGGGAGGACCATCCGCTCTACGGCCTGGTGAAGTTCAAGCGGGGCTTCAACGGCGACTACACCGAGTTTGTGGGCGAGATGGACCTGGTGCTGAGCCCCTTCTGGTACAAGACCATCAACAAGACCGCCAAGCTCTACGGCAAGCTGGTCTCCAAGGTTTATAAAATCAAAAACCGCGGCAAATAAATACGCACCCCCCTATCTTTTCATTCTGAGGTGTCGTTATGAAAGCATACGTTGTCGAGCGGGAAGCGCTCATCCACAATATTCAGGCCATCCGATCCTTCGCGGGCGAGGTGCCCGTCTGGGCCGTGCTCAAGGGCAACGGCTACGGCATCGGCATTGTACCCTTCTCCAGGATCCTCTGGGAGAACGGGATCGACCGCTTCGCCGTGACGGAGCTCCGGGAGGCGGAGACTCTGCGGGAGAACTACCCCGACGCGCCCATCCTGATGATGCGCTCCACCGCGGACCCCGCGGAGATTCATGAGCTGCTGGATCTGGGGGTCATCCTGACGGTGGGCTGCTATGAGACTGCGGTGGCCATCAACGGCATCGCCGCCGAGCGCTCCGCGGTGGCCCAGGTCCACCTGGCGGTGGACACCGGCATGGGCCGCTATGGCTTTTTGCCCGACGATGTGGACAAGATCATCTCCGTCTATGAGTATATGAAGAACCTGCAGATCTGCGGGATCTTCACCCACTTCCACAGCTCCTTCTCCAACGAAAAGGCCACCCGCCAGCAGTATGAGAAGTTCGCCGCCGTGGTGGAAAAGCTGCGGGCCGCGGGCTATGACACCGGCATGGCCCACTGCTGCAATTCCCATGCCTTCGTCCGCCATCCCGAAATGCACATGAACGGGGTTCGCATCGGCTCCGCCTTCCTGGGCAGGCTCAGCTTCAAGGACAAGCTGGGGCTTAAAAAGGTGGGCTGTGTGGAATGCACGGTGGAGGAGATCCGCTGGATCCCCAAAGGCCAGACCGTGGGCTATTCCGCCGGCTTCAAGGCCAAGCGGCCTCTGCGTACCGCCGTCATCGGCGTGGGCTATTACAACGGCCTGGCCATGGTCCGGGAGAACGACATCTGCCGCTTCCGGGACAGCGTACTGGGGATTCTGCACCACTTCAAGAATATCTTCTTCCCCCGGAAGATCCTGGTGAGTGTGAACGGCCACAAGTGCCGGCTCCTGGGCCACGTGGGCATGGTCCACGCGGTGATCGACGTGACGGATGTGGACTGCGCCGTGGGCGATAAGGTCGTCGCCGCCGTCAATCCCCTGGTGGTCAAGGGCCTGCGGGTCCAGTACCGCTGAGTCGGGACCGCGGACTTGCCCGCGAAACAGGAACGTCCCGGCCCCCGCTCCGAGCTCGGAGCGGGGGCCGGGACTTCGTCTGTGTCTGGGATCAACCCAGCAGCTCGGGCTCCATGGCCTCGTGGAGCCGCTGCGTCAGGGCGCCGGCAAAGAGGCGGTCCGCCTGGATGTGAACGGTCTGGAGGGCCGGGGCGCACTGCTCCACCGGCAGCTTGCCGTTCATGAAGACGTCGTTGTCCAGAATGAACTTGACCTCGCTGTCCTTTACGTTTCCCCGCTGGAGCATGCCGGGGCCCGCATGGAGCTTGACGCGGCAGCCGCCGGAGACCGCCAGCTCGATGTCCTGTCCGGCCCGGGCGAAGCTTTCCTCCCGGGTGTCGTCCTCTCCCAGCAGACCCAAATAGCCGGGCTGGAAGAGCTCCCGGAAGGGCACGCCCTCCAGATCCAGAGCCTTGCGGGAAAAGACGTTGATGAAACGCAGCCCCACCCGCTCAAAGTAGGCGGGGCGATAGATGGGGATGAATTTGGACAGCACGAGATCCAGCTTGGCGGCAAAGTCCTCCCACTGCGTATAAGCCGGGGTGGCCAGGGCGATGAAGCTGTTGGTCAGATTGACCTTCCATTTGCCGTCGGCGGAGAGGAACTGGTAGTTGATGACCCGCTCGCCCTCCTCCACGCGGAAATTGCCAGGGCCGCCGGCCAGCTTGGGCTGGGGCTGCTCCTGCAGGCGCTTATATTGGGGGAAGTCCCGCCGGATGGCCTCCTGGAAGTCCGCGGGCTCCCGGGCGGAGATGGACAGAATGGTGGGGAAGCGGAGCTGACAGATCACCTCCACCAGCTGGCGTTTCCGGTACAGATAACGGTCGCGGTCTAAAAACATGGCCTTGCCTCCCATGACGTTTTCTTTGAGTATAGCACAGCTGATCGGATTTCGCAAGCGTGAAATGATCCCTGCGGCGGGTGTTGGCTGCCGCAGGGATCATCTTCATTTCGTCAGCTCCAGCTGGAATTCGTCGCCCTGCTCCGTGACCCGGACCGTGTAGCCCTGGCCGGAGGCAAAGCGGCGGATGTTGCCCACGGCGCACTGGTCGTCCACCAGGACCGTCAGCGCGGCCGGCGCGTTTCGCTTGACCTCCTGCTGGACCAACAGCACGGGCTGCGGGCAGGAGAGACCTCTGGCGTCGATCATTGTTTTCCCTCCTTCTTTTTGACGAATGTACAGATCAGGGAGATCAGCAGCAGGATCGCCAGGGCGGCGATCACCGCGGCATGACCGTTGGGAGTGGAGCCCTCGCCGGAGGAGGCCAGCTTGAAGTTATGGCTCAGGGCGGCGCCCAGGATCATGCCGACCACCGTGACGGCGGAGTCGGAGTTACCCTCGCCCGCCAGCACCAGCTGCCGCAGGGGGCAGCCGCCCAGCAGGGTGGAGCCCCAGCCCACCACCACCATGCCCAGGAAGTTCCACAGGCCGTCGGAGTGGGCTACCGGCTGCTTCTCAAAGGAAAAGCCAGTGAAATTGCGCAGGATCAGATTGCCGGCCAGCACCGTGACAATGACCATCCCAAAGGCGGCCACCAGGCCGAAATCCTTGAACATCACGGCATTGCGGATGCCACCGGCCATGCAAAAGCGGCTGCGTTGGGCCAGGAAGCCCACCGCCAGACCCGCCAGCAGGGCGACGACCCAGGGAGCCCGCATGGAGCCCGGGCCGGACTCGGAGCTGCGGAACAGCCCCACCAGTCCGGTGACGGAGAGCAGGAAACCCAGCGTCAGCAGGGCCGGGAAGGCTGCGCCTTCCGCCTTGGCCTGGCCGTAGGCCCGACCCAGGGTGAAGCCCTTTTTCAGGAAGACGACTCCGGCGAGAATGCCCACGATGAAGCCCAGCAGTCCCACCACGGCATTCAGATCGCCGCCGCCGATGCGGATCACCATCCGCAGAGGGCAGCCCAGGAAGACCAGAGCGCCGATCATCACCAGCATGCCCAGCAGCAGCCGCAGGAAGGGAGAGGATCCGCCCTTGCCCTTGAACTCCCGGAAGCACAGGGCAGCCAGCAGGGCGCCCAGTACGATGCCGACGATCTCGGGACGGAAGTACTGGACCGCCTCCGCCCCGTGGAGCCCCAGAGCGCCCGCGATGTCCCGCTCAAAGCAAGCAATGCAAAAGCCCATATTCTTGGGGTTGCCCAGCTGCGCCAGCAGCAGAGCCGCCGCGCCTGCGAGGAAGCCCGTCAGCAGCAAAAGCCAGTTCTCCCGAAACCAGGAACGTTTTTTCATTGTTCGACCTTCTTTCTGTCTTTGTAAGCGTGATACTCACAAAAGGATCACGATAGGACAATTATAACACCCAAAACGCCGGATGTCTACCCCTGCGGGGGGGATTTTTTACGTTTTGGGCGTCAGTTCAGAGCAGCAGCTCGTCAAAGGCGGCGGGTTCGATGGCCCCCTCGGAAGCCAGAGCCTCCAGCCGCGGGCGGTCCGCGGGATCGGAGGCCCAGGCGATGCCGCAGTCCGCGGTGAGCTGCCTGGGAGCGGGGAGGAGCCGGCCCGGGATGCCCGCGGCGGCGCAGACCCGCTCGGTCTCCATGGCGGCCGCGGTGGTGTGGAAGCTCAAGATCAGGGTGAGGCGCGCTTGCTTTCGCATGGCGAAGATCTCCTTTCGGGAACAATTCCGCTCCAAACGGGCGTCTTCCGGCGCCCGTTTGGAGCGATCATTTGTATTATTCTCCGCCGCCCTCCGATTCCGAGGGAGCAGGCTCCGTCGGCGGCTGCGTGGGCTGCGTGGGCGGCTCCGTGGGCTGCGTGGGCGGCTGTGTGGGCTGCGTGGGCGGCTGTGTGGGCTGCGTGGGCGGCTCCGTGGGCTGCGTGGGCGGCTCCGTGGGCTGTGTCGGCGGCTGTGTGGGCTGCGTGGGCGGCTCCGTGGGCTGCGTCGGCGGCTGTGTGGGCTGCGTCGGCGGCTGTGTGGGCTGCGTGGGCGGCTGGGTCGGCTGTGTCGGCGGCTGGGTCGGCTGGGTGGGCTTCTGCGTCGGCTGGGTCGGCTGCGTCGGCTGGGTGGGTCTGACATAGGCTCCGGTGGGGTTGGCGATCACCTTGTCCCGCTTGTTGTAGCGGCTGATGGCGATCTGCGTCGTCTCGATCTTCTTGCCGGTGGCCTTGTCTCTGGTGGTCTTATAGGTGGCGATCTTATAACCCGTGTAGGGCGTGGTGATCACCTGACCCTTGTAGTAGGTGCCGTCGTTGGGGACGTCCCGGACGACCTCCTCCCAGGCCTCGGTGTCCAGCACCTCGGAGGAGAGCTCCACGGTGTAGTCCTTCCACTCCGTGCCCAGCAGCACGATGTGGACCTTGCCGCCGGAGACGGAGGCCTCGATCTTAATGGGATAGGGGCTGTCGTTCTCGAACTTGTAATCCAGATAGCCCCAGTAGATGGTGGTGTCCATACCGCTGGGGACGTAATCCACCAGGAACATGTGGGGCTCGCGCTCCACGGTCTTCAGGTCCGCCTGGAGCACGGCGTAGTAGATGGAGGAGGCCACCTGGCAGACGCCGCCGCCCACCTCGGGCTTGGACTCGCCGCCCTGCACATAGGCGATGGCTTCCTTGTAGCCCTTCTCCTCGGTGCGTTCGCCCACCACCTTATTGAAGGAGAAAATCTCCCCGGGCATCACGATGGTGCCGTCGATGGCCTCACAGGCCAGCTTCAGGTTTGTGGTCCGGTTCGCGATGGCGGTGTGGTTGGTGTGGGCCTCGGCGAGGGTGTCCTTGAACAGATGCTCCCGCAGGGTTTCGGCGTCCATTTCCGGATGGATCACGGTCATGGGGATGCGGAGCTCCGTGCCGATGACTGCCTCGGCCAGGGCCGCGGTCACTTCCTCCAGGTCGAAGCCGTAGCCGTCTTCGCCATCGACGACCTCCTCGGTCTTGGGATCCAGCGTGGGCTCCTTGGGCTCCGTGCAGTATTGCTCGTAGACGGCGTTCAGATCCAGCGGCTCGGGAAGCTGCAGCTGGTAGGACAGGCTGGGCTGCAGGACAGCCTCGGGGTCGACGGCCAGCAGGCTGTCCTCAAACGCGGTTTTGGCCAGGTCCAGCAGCTGGTCGGCGGTGAAGTCCCGGCCGGCGGTGCCGGTGTTCAGCACCAAGGTCCTGGAGCCGTCGTCCTCTGTTTCCAGACTGGCGGAGGCGGGGGCGTATTCCGTGCCATATTCCGCCGCGGCCCGGTCACAGAAGTCCCGCAGGGCAGTCTCGTTCAAAACCAGATAATCCCGCGGATCCAGCTTGTAGCTGTCGCCCCGCTCCTGGCCGATGCCGGCGTCCAGATCGGTTTGCAGCTTGCTCAGATCCAGAGCCGCCCCGCTCTCCGCTTGGGACAGGGTGAGGACGATGGGATCCTCGGACGCGCCATCCGCGTCGGCGGCAGGCTCCAGCGTCAGGGTCATATCCTGGTGCAGGAGCTGATCCAGCTCCTGGAAGTGCTGTTCCAGCTCGGCCCGGGGCATGCCCTCCAGCGCGACGGTGGAGAGGGCCGGCGTGTCGTCGACGGGAGCTGGCGTTTTTCCGTTGCGGGTGAGGATCAGGATCCCGATCACCAGCACGGCTACGCCGGCCACGGCAGCCAGAATCGGCCACATTCTGCCGCTCTGCTTGGGCGGCTTGGCGGGCTTATCTCTCACGGCGAAGGGATCGGAGCGACCCGGCGATCCGGCCGCGGCTTGAAATTTACCTTTTTTTGCCAAAGGATGTTCCTCCTTTCGGTCTTGGGGGTCCTTAAGTTATTATTATACCCATTCCCCGACAAAAATGCAATGACAATTCGTAACGATTGGAAATTTTATCCGTTTCTGCAGATGGATGCTGCCGGATCCCCGGCGGTTTTTATTCAGCGCCTTCCTTGTCCGTAAGCTTTGCGAAGGCGTCCACCAGCATAGCCGCCGCCTTGAGGCTGTTTTCGCCCCGGTTCAGCTTCAGCCGCAGCAGAGGCTGACGGCTCCTGGGCTGGACGAAAAGCCGCCCGGCCAGGCCCGGCGTCCCGCAGAGGGCGGACACGGTCTCAAAGTCCAGGGCCAGCAGGGTGAAGAGCAGCTCCTGTCCCTTCTGGCTGATGTCGGTAATGGCCAGGGGCGCCGCCTTGGCACGGAGCAGGGCCACGTCGATCAGGTTCATGACCCCCTTGGGGGGATCGCCGTAGCGGTCTACGATTTCGTCCAGCAGCTCGTCGGCGTCCTGTTGGGAGCGGATAGCGGCCATGCGCCGGTAGAGATCCATGCGCTGCTCGCCGTTCTCCACATAGTCCTTGTCGATGTTGGCGGTGACGTCGAAGTCGGCGGTGCAGTCCACGGTCCTGGCCTCGGGCCCGTCCCGCTCCTCCAGGACCGCCTCCTCCAGCAGCTTCAGATACATGTCGTAGCCCACGGAGATGATGTGGCCCGACTGCTCGGCGCCCAGCAGATTGCCCGCGCCCCGGATCTCCAGATCCCGCATGGCGATCTTGAAGCCGGAGCCGAACTCCGCGTACTCCCGGATGGCCTCCAGCCGTTTTTCCGCCACCTCGGAGAGGACCTTGCCCCGCCGGAAGCTGAGATAGGCGAAGGCGTGGCGGCTGGACCGTCCCACCCGGCCCCGAATCTGATGGAGCTGGGCCAGGCCCAGCTTGTCGGCGTCCTCAATGATGAGGGTGTTCACGTTGGGGATGTCGATGCCGGTCTCGATGATGGTGGTGCAGACCAGGATCTGGATCTCCCCGTCGGCCATCCGCTGCATCACGTCGCCCAGCTGATCCTCGTTCATCTTGCCGTGGGCCACGGCCACCTCCGCTCCGGGATGCCGGGCGGAAAGCCGGGCGGCGCACTGGGCAATGGATTCCACCCGGTTGTGCAGATAGTAGACCTGACCGCCCCGGGCCAGCTCCCGGCGAATGGCGTCGTCCAGCACGGGCTCGTTGTGCTCCAGCACGAAGGTCTGGACCGGATAGCGGTCCAGGGGCGGCTCCTCGATGGTGGACATATCCCGGATGCCGGAGAGAGCCATATTCAAAGTCCGGGGTATGGGAGTGGCGGATAAGGTTAAGACGTCCACGCCCCGGGAAAGTTCCTTCAATCGTTCCTTGTGGGTCACGCCGAAGCGCTGCTCCTCGTCCACGATCAGCAGGCCCAGATCCTTAAAGACCACGTCCTTCTGCAGCAGCTTGTGGGTGCCCACGATCAGATCCACCGTGCCCGCCCGGAGCCCGGCCAGGGCCCGCTTCTGCTGGGCGGGGCTGCGGAAGCGGGAGAGAACCTCGATGTTCACGGGGAAGCCCTCGAAGCGCTTGGAGGCGGTGATGAAATGCTGCTGGGCCAGTACCGTGGTGGGCACTAAGATTGCCACCTGCTTGGAGTCCAGCATGGCCTTCATGGCAGCCCGGAGGGCCACCTCAGTCTTGCCGAAGCCCACGTCGCCGCAGAGCAGCCGGTCCATGGGGGCCGGGGCCTCCATGTCGCTCTTGATCTCCGCCGTGCAGCGCAGCTGGTCGTCGGTCTCCGCGAAGGGGAAATTGTCCTCGAACTCCCGCTGCCAGGGGGTGTCGGCGGCGAAGGCAAAGCCCATCCGCCGCTTGCGCTCGGCGTAGAGCTGGATCAATCCGTCGGCCAGGTCCTTGACGGCGGCCTTGGCCCGCTTTTTGGTTTTCTCCCAGCTGTCGCCTCCCAGCTTGTTGAGCTTTACGGGGCTGTCCTGGGCGGCGCCGATGTATTTGTAGATCAGGTCCATCTGGGTGGCGGGGACGTAGAGCAGGTCCGAGCCCTGATAGGCGATCTTGACATAGTCTTTGACGGCTCCGTCCACCTTCATCTGCTCCATGCACACATAACGGCCGATGCCGTGGTGCTCGTGGACGATCAGATCCCCCGGGCTCAAATCGGTAAAGGAGTTGAGCTTCTGGCGGTTGGTGGTTTTGGCCTTGGCCCGGGGCTTTCGCGCAGCCCGGGTCATCAGCTGGCCCTCGGTGAGTACCGCCAGCTTCACCGTGGGGTATTCCATGCCGTTGGGCAGGGAGCCGTCGGTCAGGCAGATGCCGCCGGGGGCGGGCCAGTCCGACGCCGGGAAGGCCATGGACACCGGGATCCCCTTGTCCCGGAGATAGTTCTCTAAGATCTCGCCCCGGCGCCGGTTGCCGCAGAGCACCAGGGTCCGGTAGCCGTTCTTCTGGAAGTGAGCCAGATCCTGGGCGGCCACATCCAGGTTGCCGCCGTAGGAGGGCAGCTGCTTGGCGATCAGATCCAGCAGGGCGGCGGGGCGGAGGGCGTCGGGATAGGCGGAGGCCAGGAAGGCGTCCAAAAAGAGGGCGGGGTGGCCCGTGAGACCGTCGCAGAGCCCCTCCCAGTCCCGGCTGAAGTCGCAAAGCTCACCCGCCAGGACCCCGCTTTGCAGCAGAGAATCCAGCTGGAGCCCCAGATCCTCCTCCCAGCCGGCGGCGGCCCGGCGCAGGTTGCCGTGGTCGCAGAACACCAGCACCCCGTCCTTCGACAGGTAATCGGCGGCGGTGGCGAAGTCCGGGTAAATCAGGCTCAGATAGCGGTCGCTGGCCCCGAAGAAGCTCCGGTTTTGCAGGGTCTCCAGATCAGCTTCCAGCGTCTTGATCAGGGCCTCATGCCGGTTCTTGCGGCGCTTTTGACGGGAAATAAGCCGTTCGATGTCTCTGCAGAGCCCCTCCAGACCGCCGGGGTGCAGCATAGGCAGGGTCTCCGCCACCGGCAGGAGCACCGCCTGATCCACGTTCTCCACCCGGCGCTGGCTCAGGGGATCGAAAAGGCCCATGGCGTCGATCTCGTCCCCGAAGAATTCCACCCGCAGGGGGTTCTCCATGGCGGGACTGTAGACGTCCAGAATGCCGCCGCGGATGGCGAATTGGCCCACGCCCTCCACCATCTGGCAGCGGGTGTAGCCGCCGCGCAGCAGGAGGCCCGCCAGGTTCTCCAGGTCGAAGAGGGCCCCGGGCCGCAGCTCGACAGCGGCCCCCAGCAGCAGATTCCGGGGGATGGTCCGCAGGGCCAGGGCGTCCCAGGAGGCGATGACCAGGGGCTCCTGCGCCGAAGCCATCCGATAGAGCAGCCGCAGCCGCTTCTGTTCCCACTGGCGGGATGCGGCGGCGGTGTCGTAGAAGGTCAGATCCCGGCCGGGCAGGATGGGATAGCTGACGCCCGTGAAGGCTGCCAGCTCCTCCTGGGTCCGGCGGCAGGCCAGCTCGTCCTGGCAGAGCACCAGCATGGGCCGCCCCAAATCCCGGTACAGCCCCGCGATCAGATGTGAGCGGTTGATCTGCGCCGCCCCGGAGACGCCGACGGACTTCTGTTTCCGCAGGGTCTTCAGGATGCTTTCATATTCAGGAAGTGTTTTCAGGGCGTTGAGCAGAAGGTCCATATCTATCCCTTTCCGAAACGGTCTCCCGAGTTCCAGATATACGCTTCCATGCGTATGGCATGGAAATGTGTTCCACGCAGCAACGCGGAAAAGGGCAAAGACCCCTTTCCGTCATGTATACCGTATAATTGTATGCTTTATATCAGTATTATAGCACATCCCTCCAGGAAAATCCACTGTTTTTTCCAAGCATCGCCCGCTCCCTCCGCCCGTAGCGGCGCACAGTGTGCGCCACGCCTTCGCCTGCTGCGCGGGCAATCTGCCCGCCCGACGACACACCACGCCGTAGGGGCGCTCATAGAGCGCCCGCCCGTGTCACCGGCCTCCAACGACCGCCCACTCCGCAGGGACGAGCATTGCTCGTCCGCGCATGCGGAGCATGGATCGTTTGCGTCAGCAAACGATCCGACGCCCCCCGGATCGGGACCGCGCCGGATTTGCCTGACGGCAAATGTCGCCGTTCCGGCGACGCGGACAAGCAATGCTTGTCCCTACGTTCTATTCGGCCCGTCGGCGGCCTGGGTCAGGCAACCCAATGGAAAAACGGGACTGTGCAAAGCACCCTTTCCGCAAGCGCGCTTGCGGAAAGGGTGCTTTGTATCGGCGCAGGCGGCCGAAGGCCGCATTTCGTAGCGGGGGCGTCGGGCGGGCGGTCAATGACCGTCCCTACGGCCTGTCATTCTGAGCGGAGTGAAGAATCCGCGTCCCCCGTCCACTGTTGCCTGAACCCGGATGCCTGAAACAGGCGGGAAAACGCGGACAAGCATTGCTTGTCCCTACATGCGGGGAAGCAGGAGGCGCACACTGTACGCCGCTACAGACCGTTATACTGTGCTGCCGCCCTTTGAGGACCGTTCCGGATCAGCTCCAGGGTTGCGGCGGCCGCGTGTTCGATGGCGGGGGCCAGGGCTTTTTCCTCCTCGGGGCTGAAGCCCGACAGCACCCAGTCCGCCAGGTCGTAGTCCGGGTGGGGCTTGGCTCCCACGCCGATGCGGACCCGGGGGAAGTCCTGGCATCCCAGATGGGAGATGATGGATTTCAGGCCGTTGTGGCCCCCGGCGGAGCCCTCGGCCCGGACCCGGATCTTCCCCACGGGGAGGGAGATGTCGTCGGAGAGGACCAGAATGTGGTCGATGGGGAGCTTGTAGAACATGGCCGCCAGATGGACCGCCTCGCCGGAGTTGTTCATATAGGTCTCGGGCTTCAGCAGCAGGACCTTCTGCCCGCCGAGCTCGGCGGTGCGGATCAGGGCCCGGAACTTGGAGCGGTCCACCTTGACCCCGGCCTCCTTTGCCAGCAGATCCAGCGCCCGGAAGCCCACGTTGTGCCGCGTTTTCTCATACTCCGCCCCGGGATTCCCCAGGCCGACGATGAGCCAGTCGATGGTGGATTTTCTGAAAAACATACACATTCCTTCTATAAGGCGCCGTCCCCTGCGGTCTTATTTCGCCCCGTAGATGCAGTCGGAGATGGAGGTCTCCTCCGCGATGTGCTGGATGCACTTGGCGAAAACGGAGGCCACGGAAAGCTGCTTGATCTTGGTGCCGGCGTAGTCTTCGGGCAGGGGGATGGTGTCCAGCAGCAGCAGCTCCTTGATGACGCTGTTCTCGATCCGTTCCCAGGCCCGGGTGATCTCGCCGGTCTCGGGGTTGACCCGGTTGGAGAGCACGCCGTGGGTAGCGGCCGCGTAGACCTCCTTCGCGCCGCCGATCTCCACCAGAGCCCTGGCGGCGTTGCAGAGGGAGCCGGCGGTGTCCACGATGTCGTCCAGCATGATGCAGGTCTTGCCTTCCACGTCGCCGATGACGTTCATGACCTCGGAGATGTTGGCCTTGGGACGGCGCTTGTCCACGATGGCCAGGTCCATGTGGACCCGCTGGGCGAAGTCCCGGGTCCGGGCCACGGAGCCCACATCGGGGGAAACCGCCACAAAGTCATTGTGGTCATGGACCTCGGGGTTAAACTTGTCCATATAGTAATCGACGAAGAGCGGCGCGCCGGAGAGATGATCCAGGGGGATGTCAAAGAAGCCCTGGATCTGGGCGGCATGGAGGTCCATGGTCAGGACCCGGTCCGCGCCGGCGGCGGTGATCATGTTGGCCACCAGCTTGGAGGTGATGGGATCGCGGCCTCTGGCTTTGCGGTCCTGGCGTGCGTAGCCGTAGTAGGGGATCACGGCGGTAATCCGGCCCGCGGAGGCCCGGCGCAGGGCGTCGATGTTGATCAGCATGGCCATCAGATTGTCGTTGACGGGCTTGCAGGTGGATTCAACCACGAAGCAGTCTCTGCCCCGGACGGTCTCGTCCATCCAGACGCTGATCTCACCGTCAGCGAAGGTGCTCAGAGAGTTGTTGCTCAGCTGAATCCCCAGCTCCCGGCAGATGCCCTCCGCCAGGGGACGACTGGTGTTGCCGCTGAATACTTTGATGGGTCTTCCGTTTGCGATCATGATTTGTCTCCTCTTAGTCGCTGTAAACTGATAACGAATACACGGTTTTATGAATCAGCCCGTTTGTTTTTCAGGGCCCATTCTTTTTTGATTTGTTCCCGGGGCCGGCTGATGGCCAGGGCCTCGGGGGGCACATCCTCGGTGATCACAGAACCGGCGCCGATATAGGCGCCTCTGCCCACGGTCACCGGGGCCACCAGGGTGGAGTTGCAGCCCAGGAAGGCGTTGTCCTCCACCACGGTATAGTGCTTTTCCGCCCGGTCAAAATTGGCTGTGACGGTGCCGCAGCCCACGTTGGCGCCCGCCCCCAGAGAGGCGTCGCCCAGGTAGCTCAGGTGGGGAACCTTGGCGTCAGCGCCGATGCTGACGTTTTTCAGCTCCACAAAAGCTCCGGCCTTGGATCGGGCATCCATCACAGTGCCGGGCCGCAGATTTGCAAAGGGGCCAATCTGCAGCTCGTCGCCAAGCCGGGCCCCTTCCACCCGGGACTGCTCCACGGTGCAGCGTTGACCCACCGTGCTGTCAATGATCCGGGTATTGGGGCCGATGACGCAGCCCTCGCCCAGGCTGGTCCTGCCCTGAAGCAGGGTGCCCGGCAGGAGCCGGGTACCGCGTCCCACGCGCACGCCGGGGCTCACATAGGTGTTGTCCGGGTCCCAAATCTCCACGCCGGAGCGGATCAGTCCCAGCAGGAGATCCCGGATCAGCAGCTTGGAGACGCGGGGTAGCTCCTCGGGGGCGCTCAGATCGAAGAAGCCGTCCTCACAGGTGGTGGGCTCTCCGGCCCGACGGAGAAAGTGGCCGATGGGAGCCGTCTCGTCCAGGGCGGCCATCAGGGCCCGCCGGTCCACCATACAGGCGTTGGCCCGGTCCGCGCCGATCCTGCGCTGGGTGGGGAGGTAGAGCACCGGGCCCGTCACCACCAGCAGATCCCGCTCTGCATCCTCCGCGGTGGAGAGGAAGACGTGGAGCCGGTCCGCAGGGCTCTCGTCGGAGGCGACGCTCAACTCGACCCCCGCGGGGAAGCAGCGCTTTGCCTCCGGGAGCAGGGCCGGGGCGCAGATCAGGAAAAAGCGGCTCACGCCGGCCTGCTGCAGCCGGTGGGTCAGCCAGCCCAGCAGCGGGACGCCCAAAACCGAATGAAGCATGGTGGGGAGGTCGCTGCCGGTGCGGCCGCTGTCGTCCAGCAGGAACAACACCGCGGAACGGTCTGTCATTTCGGCGCCCTCCCTCGTCCAACGAAATAGCCAAAACGAAAAGCTGAGGTCTTTTCCAAATCCTCGATTTGCAAGAAACATGCCGCATCGTTCCCGATGCGGCATATATTATAACAGATGTTTCTCTGTTTGTACATACTTTTTTCTGTTTTTCCAATGGTAATTTGATAAACCCAATCGTTTTGCGCGCTGCGGAATTCCGTCTTGGGTTTATAAGGCTCCGGGAAAAAGCGCCTCCACGGCCTGGCGGGCGGCGGCCTGCTCGGCCCGCTTTTTGCTGGAGCCGGAGCCGGTGCCCACGGGCCTGCCGTTGAGCAGCACCTGGACGGAGAACTCCTTGTCGTGGTCCGGACCGGTTTCCGCCAGGAGCTCATAGCTCAAAACCTGGTTTTTCTTCTGCTGGACCAGCTCCTGGAGCATGGTCTTGTAGTCGGCGTTCAGCTTTACCCGGGCCTTCACGTCCACCAGTACATGGTCATAGATGAAGCGCTTGGCCGCGCCCAGGCCGCCGTCCAGATAGATGGCCGCGATGACGGCCTCCACCACGTCGGCGATGATGGAGACCCGCTGGCGTCCGCCGCCGGTTTCCTCGCCCTTGCCCAGCCGCAGATGGGAGCCGAGCCCCAGCTTTTTGGCGGTCTCCGCCAGACTGGCCTCGCAGACCAGCTCCGCCCGCAGCTTGGTGAGCTCGCCCTCATGGAGCGCGGGGAAGGCGCCCAGCAGGTAGTCCGCCGTGGTGAAGCCCAGGATGGAGTCCCCCAGGAATTCCAGCCGCTCGTAGCTCCTGAGGCCGTCCTTGTAGACCTCGTTGGCGTAGGAGGTGTGGGTCAGGGCTGTCTCCAGCAGGGAAAGATCCCGGAAGGTATAGCCGATGGTTTTCTGAAGCTCGCGCATCACTGGGCCTCCCTGGGCAGGATCATCTTGTCCACATTGTCGGTGATGGCCTGGCAGATCCCGCCCTCCACCGCGGCGATGGCCTGCTTGACGGCGCCCACTACGGCCTCGGTGTCGGCGGAGCCGTGGGCCTTGATGACGGGCTTGGAGATGCCCAGGAGCATGGTGCCGCCCACCCGGCGGTAGTCCATGATGCTCAGGCTTTGCTTCAGATCCTTCTTCAGCAGAGCGGCGGCCAGCTTGGTCTTCCAGTTCTTCAGCAGGGTCCGCTTGATCAGCGATCCCATGAACATGGCGGTGCCCTCGGCGCCCTTCAGGAAAACGTTGCCGGAGAAGCCGTCGGCCACCAGCACGTCGCAGTCGCCCAGCATGGCCTCGCGGCCCTCGATGTTGCCGATGAAGTGGATCACGCCCTTGTCGCCCGCCTCCTTCAACAGCTGATAGCTCTCCTTGTGGAGGGGATCGCCCTTGGAGTCCTCCGCGCCGTTGTTCAGCAGGGCCACCCGGGGCTTCTCCAGTCCCAGGGTCAGCCTGGCGTAGAAGGAACCCATGATGCCGAACTGCAGCAGGAACTCCGGGCTGCACTCCACGTTGGCGCCGGAGTCGATCAGGATCAGGCTGCCGGTCTTGGTGGGGATCGTGGGGCCGAAGGCCGCCCGGCGGATCCCCCGGACCCGCTTGACCACCAGAGTCGCGGCGGAGAGCAGACCGCCCGTGGAGCCCGCGGAAACGAAGGCGTCGCCGCCGCCGTCCGCCAGGAGCCGCAGGCCCTTGACCATGGAGCTCTCCTTCTTGGTGCGGACCACCGTGGCCGGATCGTCGTGCATATCCACCACCTGCTCCGCGTCCATGAGCTCCACGCCCGCGGGCAGGGTCTCGATGCCCTGCTCCTTCATGATGCCCAGCAGCTGTTCCACGCGGCCCACCAGGACCACTTCCACGCCCAGCTCCCTGGCGGCCCGGAAGCCGCCCTCCAGGAATGCCAACGGCGCGTTGTCGCCGCCCATGGCGTCGATGATAATTTTCATGTATCTATGCCTCCCTGTGTATATTTCGGGGGTATTGTTTCAAATTCAGAATTGAGAAGTAAGAAGTAAGAATTCAGAAGTGTCCCGCAGAGAATTTATACTTCCTCCTTCTGAATTCTTAGCTGCTCCAGTGCGGACAGCGCTCGCTCTGCGATGGCTAGGTTCTTGTTCGCTTTGCCCTTGACCTTCCGGCCCAGCGGGGGAAGGATGCCGAAGTTGACGTTCATGGGCTGGAACTTCGTCACGGAAGGGTCGCTGATATAGCGGCCAAGAGCGCCGATGGCGGTTTCCGCCGGGAAGTCCGGTACGGGCTCGCCCCGGACCTTCGCGGCCATGCAGACCGCGGCCAGGAAGCCGGAGGCCGTGGACTCCACATAGCCCTCCACGCCGGTTATCTGCCCGGCGAAGGCCACCAGCGGGTTGCGCCGGTCCGCGTAGCTCTGATCCAGCAGCCGGGGAGAGTCCAGGAAGGTGTTGCGGTGCATGACCCCGTAGCGGAGGAACTCCGCGTTCCGAAGGGCCGGGATCATGGAGAAGACCCGCTTCTGCTCCGGGAAGCGCAGATGGGTCTGGAAGCCCACCAGATTGTAGACCGTGCCGGCGGCGTTGTCCTTCCGGAGCTGGACCACCGCATAGGGGTCCTTCCCGGTCCTGGGGTCCGGCAGACCCACGGGCTTCAAGGGACCGAAGCGCAGGGTGTCCTCGCCCCGCCGGGCCATGACCTCCACGGGCATGCAGCCCTCGAAGACCTTGGAGTCCTCAAAGCCGTGGACCGGGGCCTCCTCGGCGGCCGCCAGCTCCCGGACAAAGGTCTTGTACTGGGTTTCGTCCAGGGCACAGTTTACATAATCCGGGGTTCCCCGGTCGTAGCGGGAGGCGAACCAGGCCTGCTCCATGTCGATGGACTCGAAGCTGACCAGGGGCGCCGCCGCGTCGAAGAAATTGAGGTAGCCCGCCCCGCCAAAGTATTCCGCGATGGCCCTGGACAGGGGCTCCGAAGTCAGGGGCCCGGTGGCGATGATGACGGGACCCTCCGGGACCGCGGTGATCTCTTTCTCCAACACGGTGATCTTGGGATGGGCGCGGAGCTTCTCCGTCACCATCCGGGAGAAGCCCTGCCGATCCACGGCCAGACAGCCCCCCGCCTCAACCCGGGTGGCGTCGGCGCAGCGGAGGATCAGGCTGTCCAGACGGCGCAGCTCCTCCTTCAGCAGGCCCACGGCGTTTTCCAGCCGGTCCCCCCGCAGGGAGTTGGAGCAGCAGAGCTCCGCGAAATCCGGGCTGTGGTGGGCGGGGGTCATCTTGATCGGCTTCATTTCGATCAGCCGCACCGCGATCCCCCGCTCTGCAAGCTGCCACGCCGCCTCGGAACCGGCCAGGCCGGCGCCCACGACGGCAACGCTTGGTGTATCGTTGTTCATAGGCATACTTCTCGTTTTTTTATTATAGGGACGGCACGCTGCCGTCCGGAGTTCGGCACGAACGCAATTTTCCGCAGGCAAATCCCAGGTCCGAATTCAGTCTGTAGGGACAAGCATCGCTTGTCCGGCATTCGGAACGAATGCGATTTGCCGGAGGCAAATCTCGTTGACCGCCCGGCAGCAATGGATCGCCCCCCGGGCGATTGTTTGCTTCGCAAACCGGACGAGCACTGCTCGTCCCTACAACGTATCAGCTACGCTTCGGCCTTTTTCGGCTTTCGGGCTGCGGTCTTTTTCGCCGTCGTCTTCTTCGCGGCGGTTGTCTTTTTTGCCGCGGTCTTCTTTGCGGTCGTCTTCTTCCCGGATGCCTTCTTCGTGTCTGTTGCCGGTTGTCCGCTGCCTGCTGTCTCATCCTCAACGGGCTGGGGTTTCTTATAATACCCGCGTTTATCCTCGGGCAGGAAATTCTCGCAGTTTTCGTTGATGCAGAAGGGCTTCATCCGGCCCTTGCCGGAGCGCTTGAACATGGTCTGGCCGCAGAAGGGGCAGTCCTGATCCGTGGGCACGTCCCAGGTCATAAAGCCGCAGCTGGGGCCGGTCTCGCAGGCGTAGTAGGCGTAGCCCTTCTTGGACTTGCGCTTCAGCATTCCTCCGCCGCACTTGGGGCAGCGGCCCGGCATATGCTCCACGATGGGCTTGGCGTTCTTGCATTCCGGGTAGCCCGGGCAGGCCAGGAATTTGCCGAAGCGGCCAAACTTCACCACCATCTTCCGGCCGCAGAGCTCGCAGACCTCGTCCGTGACCTCCTCGGGGACCTTGATGCGGGTGTCCTTCAGGGCGTCCTCGGCCTGCTCCATCTCTCTGTGGAAGCCCTCGTAGAAGTCCCGAAGCACCTGCTTGTAGTTCAGCTTTCCGGCCTCCACCTGGTCCAGCTTGTCCTCCATGCCGGCGGTAAACTCCACGTCGATCACGTCGGTAAAGCGGTCCAGCATCAGCTGAGTCACCACCTCGCCCAGGGGGGTGGGCTCCAGGCGCTTGTCCTTTTTCACCACATATTCCCGCTCCTGGATGGTGGAGACAATGGAGGCGTAGGTGGAGGGACGGCCTACGCCCTTCTCCTCCATGGCTTTGACCAGAGTGGCCTCGGTGTAGCGGGCGGGGGGCAGGGTAAAGTGCTGCTCCGGCCTGCTCTCCAGGTGGCGGAGGGGCTCGCCCTCCCGCAGCTCGGGCAGCGCGTCGGTCTTCTCCTCGCTCTCATCGTCCCGGCCCTCCTCGTAGACGGCCAAAAAGCCGGAGAAGCGCAGGCTCTGGTGGTTGGAGCGGAAGCTGTGGCCCTTGCATTCCGTGTCGATCACGGCGGTGTCGTAGACGGCGCTGGCCATCTGGCTGGCCACGAAGCGGCTCCAGATCAGCCGGTAGAGCCGGAGCTGGTCCCGGGTCAGGTCCTTTGCCAGGGTGTCGGGGTCCAGGCGCACGTCGCTGGGCCGGATGGCCTCGTGGGCGTCCTGAGCCGCGCTCTTGGTCTTGAAGCGGCGGGGGCTGCCGGCGTGGAAGTGCTTGCCGTAACGCTCCTCGATGTAGCCCTTGGCGGCGAAGAGAGCCTCCTCAGACAGACGGAGGGAGTCGGTACGCATATAGGTGATGAGACCCACGGTGCCGTGGCCGCTGACGTCCACGCCCTCATAGAGCTGCTGGGCGATTGCCATGGTGCGCTTGGGGGTCATGTTCAGCTTGCGGGAGGCCTCCTGCTGAAGAGTGGAGGTGATGAAGGGGGGAGCCGGGGCCCGGCGCTTTTCCGCCTTCTTGATCTCCTTGACGCTGAAGAGCTGGCCCTGCACGTCGTTGAGCACGGCCATGGTCTCCTCCTCGCGGCTGAGGGTCCGCTTTTTGCCGTTTTCCCCCAGGTAGTGGGCCTCGAAGCGGCCGGGCTTCTCGGTGCATTCCAGCGTCACGTCCAGGGACCAGTATTCCTCCGGCACGAAGGCGCGGATCTCGTTCTCCCGCTCCACCACAAGACGGGTGGCCACGGACTGGACCCGGCCCGCGGAGAGACCCCGGCGGACCTTCCGCCAGAGCAGGGGAGATAGCTGGTAACCCACGATGCGGTCCAGAATGCGGCGGGCCTGCTGGGCGTCCACCAGGTCCAGGTCGATGTCTCTGGGCTGCCGGATGGCGTTCGTCACCACGTTGCGGGTGATCTCGTTGAAGGTCACCCGGCGGGTCTTGGCCGCGGGGAGATTCAGCAGCTCCCGGATGTGCCAGGAGATGGCCTCGCCCTCCCGGTCCGGGTCGGTGGCGAGATAGACGGTGTCCGCCTTGTCGGCGGCCCGCTTCAGCTCACGGATCAGATCCGCCTTCTCCTTCATGGGGATGTATTCGGGGGCGAAATCATGCTCCAGATCCACGCCCATGGTGCTTTTGGGCAGGTCCCGCAGGTGGCCCATGCAGGCCTTGACCTGATAGTCCGGCCCCAGGTATTTTCCGATGGTCTTCGCCTTGGAGGGCGACTCCACGATCACAAGATCGGGATTTTGCTTCGACATGAATGATGATCCTCCTGAGAGAAATATCGTAGGGACGGCGCGCTGCCGTCCGTGTGTTCACAGTTGGTAAACCTTTCCCGGCTTCTGGGAAATGATCTTTTTGACCTGCAGCAGGGTGAGCTGCGTCAAAACCTGTCCTGCGGGCAGCCCCAGCCGGTCGATCAGCGTGTCCAGCTGGAGGGGACCGCCTTGCAGGGCTTCCACGATCTGCCTCTGAATGGGGGGCAGCGCGGAAACGTCGATCTCCGCCCGCGGCGGAGCGCTGTCCCCACAGGACTGGCTGTTTTCGGGCAGGGCGTCGAGGGCGGCGCCTCCGACAGGCTTGCCGCGGCAGGGCGTTTCCCCCTCTGCGGATGCCCGAGGCCCGACGCCGGATCCCTGAGAGGGCATTCTCACCGCGCCGGGGTATCGATAGACGTACTCCCGCATGATATCCCAGCCGGATTCCGCCAGTATGGCGCCCTCCCGCAGCAGCTGGTTGCTGCCCCGGCACAGGGGATCTCCGGCGGGACCGGGGACGGAGAACACGTCCCTGCCCTGGTCCGCCGCCCAGCGGGCGGTGATGAGGGCGCCGCTGTGCTCCGCGGCCTGGACCACCACCACGCCGTCGGAGAGGGCGCTGATGATCCGGTTCCGGGCGGGAAAGTGCCGACCGTTGGGGGCGGTGCCCGGCGGGTACTCCGAGAGCAGACAGCCCCGGGCCTTCACCCGCTCATAGAGGGCGGCGTTTTCCCTGGGATATACCGTATCCACGCCGCCGCCCAGCACGCCGACCACGGCGCCGCCCTGCTCCAGAGCGCCCCAGGCGACTTCGGCGTCCACACCTTTTGCCATACCGGTGACGACCACGCCGCCGCAGTCGGAGAGCTGCCAGCCCAGGGCCCGGGCTGTTTGCAGACCGCGCCGGTCCGCCTCCCGGGCGCCCACCACCCCGATCCAGGGCTGGCGGCCCGACGCGGGCAGAGCGCCCAGACAGTAGAGCACCAGCGGTGCGTCCGGAGTCTGGCGCAGGGCCGCCGGGTAGACTTCCTCGCGCAGGCTGAGGAGCGTGACGCCGGATTCGGCACAGCGTTGCAGGATCGCGCGGGCAGGCCGCAGATCCTTGTCGGCGAGGGTGCGCCGGGCTCGCTCAGAGAGCCCCATACGGGCCAAATCCCCGGACTCCGCCTCGTACAGGCGCCTGGGGCCGCCGCAGAGCTCCAGCATCTGCCGCAGCTTTACGGGACCGAAGCCGGGCCTTCCGGCAAGCCAGATCCAATACAGGTTTTCGTTGTCCATAGCTTCTTCTGAGTAACAGGTAATGGGGATTTGGATTGGAATCGGTCCCTTATTGCTTGCTGCTTTCTCTTCTCAGCTCCCAAAGCACAACGGTGGCGGCCACCGCCGCGTTCAGGGACTCGCAGCGGGGCGACATGGGGATAATGACCTCCCGGGCGGCGGCCTCCAGAAAGGCCTCGCTCACGCCCTGGCCCTCGGAGCCGATGACGGTGACGCAGCCCTTGAGATCGACGCCGCGGATGTCCTCCGCCCGCTGGGAGAGGGCGGTGGCGCAGATGGGAAGCTTCCGTTCCCGGCACTGCAGCAGGAGCGCCTCCGTGGAGGACTGCCTGGGCGGTCTGCGGAAGACGGCGCCCATGGTGGCCCGGACGGTCTTCTCCCCATAGGGATCGGCGCAGCCGTCAGCCAGAACCACGGGGACGTCGAAGGCGTCGGCGGCCCGGAGAATGGTGCCCAGGTTGCCGGGATCCTGAATTCCGTCCAGGATCAGACTGCCGGGCTTCAGATCCAGAGGCTCCGGCTCCGGCATGCGGCAAAGGGCCAGCACCCCCTGGGGGGTCTCCATCCGGGAGATCTCCTTCATCAGAGCCTCCGGCATCCGCAGCTCTCGCACGCCGGCAGGCACCGGGAAGTCCACGCCCTCCCGCAGAAGCAGCGCGTCCACGCCAAGACCCCAGCGCAGAGCCTCCTCCACCAGCTTGGCGCCGTCGGCCACGAAGGCCCGGCACTCATAGCGATACTTCCGGCTGGCCATCAGCTTACGGACATGCTGCACGGTGCTGTTGGCCTTCGAAGTGATCCATTCGGCCATCGCGGCGTCTCCTTTCTGCGGATCCTTGTGATTATTATAATGTATCGTAGCATAATTTCCCCTCGAATGCAAGAATAAAAATTTCAATTGTTTTTTTCGGGAAAGTATTATACAATATAAGGCAAGCAAAAAATCATGCCGGAACAGGGAGGGATTCGCTTGGAGCGCAAGACCGTCATTATCCGGACCAGCATTCTCGGCGTCGTCGCCAATCTGTTCCTCGCGGGCTTCAAGGCCGCGGTGGGCCTGCTTTCCCACTCCATCGCCATCGTGCTGGACGCGGTGAACAACCTCTCCGACGCGCTTTCCTCCGTCATCACCATCGCGGGCACCCGGATGGCGGGGAAGAAGCCCGATAAGAAGCACCCCTACGGCCACGGCCGGGCGGAGTATCTCACCGCCGCCGTCATTGCCGTGATCGTGCTCTATGCCGGCGTCAGCTCCCTGGTGGAGTCGGTGAAAAAGATCCTGGAGCCTGTGACCCCGGATTACAGCGCCGCGGCGCTGATCATCGTGGGGGTCGCGGTGCTGGTAAAGCTGGTCCTGAGCGTGTATGTGAAGAAGACCGGCCAACGGGTCCGGTCCGACGCGTTGATCGCCTCCGGCCAGGACGCCCGCAACGACGCGGTGATCTCCGCCGCCACCCTGGCGGCCGCCGCGGTCTTTCTGATCTGGGGCCTGTCCGTGGAGGCCTGGCTGGGCGCGCTGATTTCTCTGGTGATCCTGAAGTCCGGCTATGATATACTCCGGCAGACCATCTCCCGCATCCTGGGGGAGCGGGTGGACAGCGAGCTCAGCCTGGGGATCAAAAGGACCGTCTCGGAGTTCCCCCAGGTCCAGGGGGCCTACGATCTGATCCTGCACAGCTACGGGCCGGATATGATGATCGGCTCTGTCCACATCGAGGTGCCGGATTTCATGACCGCCGCCGATCTGGACCAGCTGGAGCGGGATATCACCGACCGGGTGGCGCTGGAGCATGGGGTCATACTCACCGGCATCAGCGTCTACTCCGTCAACACCACCGACGACAACGTCGCCCGGACGCGGGAGGACATCCGCCGCCGGGTCATGGGCCGCGACCATGTGCTGCAGATGCACGGCTTCCACATGCACGACCGGGAGATCCGCTTTGACCTGGTGATCGGCTTTGAGGCGGAGGACCGCAAGGCCCTCTTCGCTTCCATCTGCCGGGAGATCCGCGAGGCCTACCCCGATTACCAGGTTTACATCACCATGGACAGCGACATCAGCGATTGACGAATATGAAACTGAAAACGATTCTCAGCCTGGCCCTCCTGACCGGCGTTTCCCTGATCCTCTTTATCGTTGAAAACCAGATCCCCGCGCCGGTGCCGGTGCCGGGGGTAAAGCTGGGTCTGGGCAACATCATTGTGGTCTGCGTTCTGTTCCTCTACGGATGGAAGGAGGCCCTGGCGGTGCTGGCCTGCAAGGTTTTTCTATCGGCCCTGCTGACCGGCAATCTCGGAGCCCTGGCTTATTCCGCCGCCGGCGGTCTGCTGAGCTGGGGCGGCATGTGTCTGCTCCGGCCCCTGCTGCGGGAAAAGCAGCTCTGGGCCGCCTCGGTACTGGGAGCCATGCTCCACAATCTGGGCCAGCTCCTGGCTGCCATGGCCATTGCCGCCACCCCGGGCCTCATCGCCTATCTTCCGGTGCTGCTGCTCTCGGGCATGGTCACGGGCCTCTTCACCGGCCTCGCCGCCCAGGCGGTGATATCCCGCTTGCGGCCATCCATAAAAAAGGAAAAACGAGGAACGAAATATGAATGAGATCATCACCGTCCTGCCCGGAGATCCCCGGGTGCGGAAGCTGCTGGGTCCGGGCCGCGGCGCCGGTGCTTCCCTGCGCTGGAGCTCCTTCCTGATCCGCCAGCCCACAGAGGACGGCCTGCTTTTATACAATGCTCTGACTCTGGAACTGCTCCACGTGCCTGCGGACCTGCTTCCCGCTCTGGAGTCCCCCCAGGGGGAACTGCGGGAGCGGCTGCGCCGGGACTGGTATCTGGTGCCGGAGGAGTTGGATCAGCACACCACGGTCCACGAACTGCGGGAACTCCTGCGGATCGTGGATCCGCCCAAAAGCTGGATCCGGAAATACACCGTCTTCACCACCACGGCCTGCAACGCCCGCTGCGCCTACTGCTTTGAGAGAGGCTGGGAGCCCCGGACCATGAGCCCGGAGACGGCGGACCGGGCTGCAGACTATATGCTGGCCCACAGCGGCAGGCACCCCTTCCGCATCGACTGGTTCGGCGGGGAGCCGCTCGTCAACCGTGGGGCCATGGACCGGATCTGCGACCGGCTCAGGGCGGGCGGCGCCCGCTTCGAGAGCGCCATGACCACCAACGGCTATCTCTTTGCGCCGGAGACGGCCCGGGCGGATCGGGAGCGCTGGAATCTGATCCGCTGCCAGATCACCCTGGACGGCACCGAGCCCCGGTATAACGAGATCAAAAACTACGTCTGTCCCAGCGGCAGCGCCTACCGCCGGGTCATCGCCAACGTCCACGCCCTGGCGGCGGCGGGAGTCGAGGTCATGCTGCGGCTGAACTTCGACCTGTCCAACGCCGAGGATATCCGTGCCCTGGCCCGGGAGCTTGGCCGGGAGTTCGGGGACGAGCCCCTGGTGGCCGCCTACGCCGTCATGCTCTACGAGGACCGGAACGATCCCGCCGGGGGCCGGAGCGGGGAGGAGCGAGCCAGGCTCCACGCCCTGCGGGACGAGTTTTTCTGCATTTTGGAGGCCGGCGGCCTGCGCCGTCCGTCCCGGCTGCCTCAGGCGCTGGAATGGCATATGTGCATGGCCGACAGCGGCGATATGATCACGATCCTGCCCGAGGGACAGATCGGCCTGTGCGAGCAGTATGCCAGGGACGGCTTCATCGGCCACATCGACAGGCCCGGCCTGGACGAGACGGTCATGGAGGAATACCGGACCCTGCACCCGGAGATCCCCGCCTGCGCGGACTGCCCCCTCTTCCCGGGCTGCCTGCCCCTGCTGAAATGCCCCAACCAGATCTGCTATCCCGAGCGCCGGGACGCCCAGATCGTCCAAACCCGCCGAGCCATGCTGACGGAGTGGAAACAATATAAACAACATAAATCACAAGGATTATAAAGCAACAGAAATATCACAATAACAACGGAGGAAACAAGGATGAACAAAGAATGGGATCTTTCGCCCCTTTATACGGGCATCGACACCGAGGAGTTTCAGAACGACCTGCTGGCCCTGCGTGAGACCGTGGCGGCCTACAATGCCTTCGCCGCCGCGCTGCCCGAGGACCGGGCCGCAGGCATTCGCGGGGCCCTGGAGCTCCAGGAGAAGCTTTGGCAGCTGGCCGCGCCGATGTTCGAGTACGCCAGCCTGCGCAGCGCCGTCAACACCTCCGACGGCGAAGCGCTGGATACCCTGAGCCGTCTGCAAAAGCTCCTGTCCGATACCTCTGCCGCTGATGCCGCCATCCGGGCTTATGTGGGCAAGACGAAGGACCTGGAGGCCCTCATTTCCGCCGATCCCTTCCTGGAGGGCTACGCCTATCTGCTGCGCAACATGAAGGAGGACGCCAAGTACGTTCTGGACGAGAAGGTGGAGGAGGCCCTGGCCAAGATGAACCTCTCCGGCGGCTCCGCCTGGGAGAATCTGCAGTCCTATCTGAGCTCCACCGTGGAGGCCGAGTACCGGGGCGAAAAGATGAACCTCTCCGCCGTCCGCAACCTGGCCTACGACCCGGACCCCGCCGTCCGCAAAGATGCCTACGATGCGGAGATCGCCTGCTATGACAGGATCAAGGATGCCATCTCCTTCTCCCTGAACTCTCTGAAGCAGCAGGTCACCACCGAATGCGAGCTGCGCAAGGCCGGCTCCCCCCTGGAGATGACCCTCCGGGCCAGCCGGATGAAGAAGACCACCCTGGACGCCATGATTCAGGCCATCGAGGAATACCTGCCCGTGTTTTGGAAGTATCTGCGGGCCAAGGCAAAGCTCCTGGGCTACGAGGGCGGTCTGAAATGGTGGGACCTCTTCGCCCCCATGGGCAAGAATACCGCGAGCTATACCGTGGAGGACGCCAGGAAGTACCTGATCGACCACTTCAAGCCCTTTGCCCCCGATATGGCGGAGATGATGGAGCACGCCTTCGACGAGGCGTGGATCGACTTCTATCCCCATCCCGGCAAGGTGGGCGGCGCCTTCTGCGCCAACCTGGCCTCCATCAAGCAGAGCCGCGTCCTGACCAACTTCGACGGCTCCTTCTCCGACATCGTCACCCTGGCCCACGAGCTGGGCCACGCCTACCACGGCATGATGATCGAGAACCACCGACCCCTGAATCTGGACTATTCCATGCCCGTGGCGGAGACCGCCTCCACCTTCAACGAAACCGTGGTCATGAACGCCGCCCTGGACGAGGCGGCGGACCGGGAAGTCAAGCTGGGCCTGCTGGAGAGCCAGCTCCAGGACAGCACCCAGATCATGTGCGACATCATGAGCCGCTACTGGTTCGAGACCGCGGTCTTCGAGAAGGCCAAGGAGGGCTTCGCCTTTGCCGACGAGCTCTGCGAGATGATGAAGAGCGCCCAGAGGCGGGCCTACGGCGACGGCCTGGACCCGGACAGCCTGCACCCCTATATGTGGGTCTGCAAGAGCCACTACTACTCCTCCGGCCTGAGCTTCTATAACTGGCCCTACGCCTTCGGCGGCCTCTTTGCGGCGGGCCTCTACGCCCAGTACCGCCGGGAGGGCGCGGCCTTCCTGCCCAAGTACCGGGCCCTCTTGAGAGCTACCACCGTGGCCTCCGTGGAGGACGTGGCGAAGATGGCCGATATCGACCTGGGGGACGTCAACTTCTGGCGCTCCAGCCTGGAGATCTTCAAGGCGAGAGTCGATCTGTTCCTGGAGCTGGCCCAGTAACAGGGATTAGGGATTAAGAATTCAGGATCAGGGTGGGGAAAGGGGAAAGCGTACAGGGCACAGAGCCTGTAGGGACGGCACCGCCCGCCCGCAGCGGAAACCTGCCAGTTCTGACCGTAGCGCGGGCAATCTGCCCGCCCTTGCGAAAGGAGGTTCCCATGAGCCAAATTGAAGAACTGATCCTCTCCCGCGACTTCCCCTACCTCCAGCCCTATTTCTACAACCATCCCTGGGCCCTGCGCTGCGAGCTGGGGCGGGGGAGGACCCCGGAGGAATACGCCGGGACCGCCCGCACCCGGGCCGAGGCCATCTGGCGCATCCTCTTTCCGGAGGGCGCCGACGCAGTGATCTTCAATTATTGGATGTACGACCGTTCCTTCACCGGCGACCCCGGCGGGGACCATCCGGCCCTCTCTGACGAGGCCCGGACCTGGCTCCTGGAGACCCAGATCCGGGAGGAGGCCGAACAGCTCCGCTTCCTGGACGCCATGCAGAACCGTTACCGCCATGTGGTCGTCCGGGACCTGCCCACCTACGAGGCCGACGGCCCGGAGCGGGACGTCTGGCGGAACCGGATCGTCTGCTGGCCCGACGCCCGGGGCTTCGACGAGTTGGGCCTCCTCCGCCGCCAGCTCATGGACGAACCCCTGCCCCTGGACATCAGCCTGGTTTCCTTTGCCAATGCGTGCATCTTTTCGGTCTACGACGACCGGGGCTGCGATATTGTCTTTGCCAGCCATGAAAAGCTGGCGGAATTCTACCCGCGGCTGGAGCCCTACTTCCTGGATTATGACCGGGAGGAGATGGCCCGCCGCTATGGAGGCGCCTCATGCTGCAAAAACTTCATCAACTGAAAGAATCGTTTCTGAAAAAAATCCGTGCGCTGAAAGAGCGCCCGATCCTGCAAAAGCTCATGGAACCCCGAATGGGAAAGGTATGGGCGCTGGTTCTCGTCTGTGTCCTGCTGCTGGTCTGCGTTCTGCTGGCCACCGGCGGCGGACGGACGCCTGCCCTGGTCCCTTCCTCTGAAGCCTTGGAGTCCTCCGCCGAGGTCCCGGCGACGGAGCCGACCGAGCCTGTCGGCCCCGCGGGACTGACGGCCATCGACGGCTTGACGGTCCTGCCGGAGGAAAGCGTCTCCGGCCTCTGCCTGGATGGGAACGGGGCCGCGGTGCTGCTGACCCGGTGGGACGACGACGCCCAGGTCTGGCGCAGCCGTCTGGTATGCCTGGACCCGGAGACCGCCGCGATTGCCGCCGAGGTGGAGCTGGAGCCCATGGGGGAGAGCGCTTCCTTTTCCCTGCCGGTGCTGACGGACACGGAGATTCGCTTCGTGGACCCGGAGAGCGAGCGCTGTGCCGCCTTTGATCGGAGCGGCCGCTTCCTGGGCCTGAAGGATCATCCCGTCATGGACCGGGAGCACCTGGGCTGGCGCAACAGTCTGCTGAGTGACGACTGCTTTTACAAGACAGACAAATGGGCGGAGTTCTCCCGCAGCGACAGCGGCATTTTGAACCGACTGGTGGCCTTCTACGATGAAAAGGACCAGATCCATGCCCTGACGGAGCCCTACGATATGATTCGGGACGTGGACGGCCACCGGATGCTGACCCTCCGTTTCGGCGAGGGCGGTCCGAACGAGCTGGCCCTGCTGGACGTGGACGCGAAGCGCTGTGTGGATCGGCTGCAGTTCGACGGGGAGGAGAACGTCGAAGGGCTGCTGGGAACGGACTGGGTGCTCTTGTCCTTCTCGGGGATCGGGGAGCAGGACAGCGAGCACCGGATCTGCTTCTGGTATCCCGACGCGAAAAACCAGAGCCCCATCGAGTCAGAGACGCTGACGGAGCAGTTCCTGCACGACGGCGTCGAATATCTGCGCCGGGAGCTGGAGAAAACCGGCATGGTCGTCCATCTGGACGAGGCCCCGGCGACGGAGCAGACCCCCACCACAGGCCTGCCGGTCTATGAGAGCAGCTGCGAGACCGGCGCCTCTCTCTTCGGCCAGTACTGGATTCTGAGCCAGCTGGAGGGATTCGCGGAGAAGCTTCCGGCGGGCATGATCCGGGAGCTGACAGAGGACCCCGGCAGCCGGGAGGAGCAGACAGCCCTGCATGTCTATGTGGTCCGCAGGATCCCCGGCGACGCGGCGGCCTTTGCCAATGCCTGGATGGAGCCCACCATGGTTTGCTTCGCCACCGAGGAGTTCAGCCCCACCCACATGGCCCACGAGTTCATGCATATCATGGACCTGCGGCTCCAGCGCTATCTGTCGACCCAGCGGCAGGATCTGGAGAGCGCGTGGCGGAAGCTGAGTCCGGACTATGCCTACGAGCCGGACTTGACCCAGGAGCAGAGCGACGCCCTGGAGCCCTATTTCGTGTCCTGGTACGCCCGGACCGACAGCGCAGAGGACCGGGCAGAGACCTTCCAGCAGCTGTTCGACAGCGAGGAGCCCGTGGCGGAGCAGTGGTGGTACGCCGACAAGCCCGGCGTCCAGGCCAAGGCAGCCTGGCTGGTGGAGAATATCCGGGCCGCCTTCCCCAGCGTTCAGGCCGCAGAGCGGGCCTGCTGGGAGAAGCTCCCCGCGGAGGAGCCCCCGGCGGAACAGCCCTGACGCAACAGAACGCCCCCGGTCAAACGGATTGCCGTTTGACCGGGGGCGTTCCATGTGGGGAAGCCTGTCACACCAGCTTGCGGACCCGAATGGACGGATCCACGGCGGCGGCGAAGCGGTCGAAGTCCGCGGGGCTTCCCGCCACGGAGCCATAGTGCGTGGGGACCGCGATCCGGGGCCGGATGCGGTTTGCCAGGGCTGCGGCCTCCGGGGCGTCCATGGTGTACTTGCCGCCGATGGGCAGCAGGGCGATGTCGCAGCGGACCGCCGCGGCCTCCTCCGTGGCGTCGGTGTCGCCCGCCACGTAGACCCGGACCCCCTCCAGCTCCAGCACATAGCCCACCCAGGCGTTTTCCTTGGGATGGAAGGGCTTGCCGGGATTATAGGCGGCGACCGCCTCAAAGGGGATCCCCTCCGCCTCGCCCCGGTCGCCGGGGCGGACAGTCATTACCCGGTGTCCCCGGGTATCATCCACCAGCTTGTTTGCCGAGGAAGCGGGCAGAACGAAAACCGTTTCGGCTTTTTCTGCCCGGGCCACGTCCTCCGGGGAGAAATGATCGAAATGATCATGGGTCGCGAAGATCAGATCCGCGTCGTGGGGCGCCTGCTCCAGCCGGAAGGGATCCACGTAGAGCACTTTGCCGGCTGTCTCGATCCGAACGCTGCTGTGGGTGTTGATGGTGATTCCCGCCAGGACTTTTTCGATGCGTTCCATGCTGAGACCTCCTGATGATGAAGAGTTCGCTGTGATGCGTTGGCTTGCTTTTATCGTATCACAAAAACCCGACGGATGCAAGTATGCCGAAGCAAATCCCATAAAAGCCGGAGCAAATCCCATAAAAGCCGCACCGCATAATCCGCCCGTCCGCGGCAAATACTACCTGTGAAAAAATGGGAAAATGGGAGGAAACAGTTATGAAAGCAACCGGAATCGTACGGCGGATCGACGACCTGGGCCGGGTGGTGATCCCAAAGGAAATCCGCCGCACCCTGCGTATCCGGGAGGGGGACCCGCTGGAGATCTATACGGAGCGGGACGGGGAAGTCGTCTTCAAAAAGTATTCTCCCATGGGGGAACTGGGGGAGCTTGCGGAGCGTTTCTGCGAGACCCTGCACAAGAGCACGGGCTTTCTTGCCGCGATCTGTGATCGGGATACGATCATCGCCGCCGCAGGCCCGGGGCGGCAGGTGACGGTCGAGCGGCGGCTGAGCCAGGGCTTACTGCGCCGCCTGGAGGGGCGGGAACGCTATTGTGCCGGAGGTCGGGGCGTCCCCACAGCCATGACGGAGGGCGGCGGCGTGACTGTGGGGGCGGCGGTGCCGATCCTCTCCCAGGGAGATCTGCTGGGCGGCGTCCTGCTGGCCGCCGACCCGGACCGGGGCCGCTGGCCCGGGGACTTTGAGCTGCGCCTGCTGGATCTTGCGGCGGGCTTCCTGGGGCGGCAGGCCGAGACGTAAAATCAAGCCCTTCCGTGACCCCGGAGGACGCGACAGCAGCGTCTTCCGGGGTGACATTTGTTTCAGGAAGTGCCTGCCGGGAGACTTTTGGAAAAAGTCAAATTTGGGCTTGACAAATCCAATTCTTGGGGGTATTCTATTACACGAACACAAGATATTGTGGTTTGTTATGTCAACGACTCCACAATTTGTCCACATGATTTCCACATGGATTTCCACAGGAGGCGGCTATGCGGCTGGGCGGACTGCAAAAAATGACCCTTTTGGACTTCCCCGGGCGTGTAGCCTGCACGGTCTTCACCGTGGGCTGCAACTTCCGCTGCCCCTTCTGCCACAACAGCAGCCTGGTCGTTTCCCCGGAGCTTCCGGAGCTCAGCCAGGATGATTTTTTTGCCTTCCTGCGCAAGCGGCAGGGCCTGCTGGAGGGCGTGGCCATCACCGGCGGCGAACCCCTGCTCCACCCGGATATGCCGGAATTTCTGGAAAAGATCCGGGCTCTGGGCTACGCCGTGAAGCTGGACACCAACGGCGCCTTTCCGGATCGGCTGAAGGCGATCCTGGACGCCGGCCTGGCGGACTACGTGGCCATGGACATCAAAAACAGCCGAGAGAAGTACGAAGACACCGCCGGCGTGCGGGGCATCCTCCCCGCCGTGGAGCGCAGCGCGGCGCTGCTGCGAGAAGGGGAGACCCCCTTTGAGTTCCGCACCACCCTGGTGGACGAGCTCCACGAGCCGGCCAATTTCGCCTCCATCGGCCAATGGATCGCGGGCGCGGAGCGCTACTTCATCCAGGGCTTCGTGGATTCCGGCGACATTCTGGCCGGCGGCGACCGCTTCCACGCCGCTTCCCCCTTGAAGGCAAAGGCCTGCCTGGAAGCCGTCCGGCCCTTCGTCCCGAACGCAGAGCTGCGGGGCGTAGAATGAATTGAGAATTGAGAACTGAGAACTGATAATTGATAATGGAATGTGTTTTTCAAATTGCAATTTGAAAAACTCCGATCATTCTCAATTCTCAACTGTCAATTCTCAATTGGAACTGTCCATAATATGACCCACTCAACACGATATTATATACTTACCATTCCGGATAAAGGAGAGAAAACCATGTACCAGGTAGTAAAGCGCAACGACAAAGTCGTGGATTTTGACATCAGCAAGATCACGACTGCCATCAAAAAGGCGTTCAACGCCAAACAGAAGCAATACAACGAAGATACCATCGACTTCCTGGCCCTCAAGGTCACAGCCGATTTCCAGAGCAAGATCAAGGACAACAAAATCGCCGTGGAGGACATCCAGGACTCCGTCGAGGCCGTTCTGGGCCGGGCCGGCTACGAGGACGTGGCCAAGGCTTACATCCTCTACCGCCGCCAGCGGGAGAAGCTCCGCAACGTCTCCGAGACCATGCTGGACTACAAGTCCGTGGTGGACCAGTACCTGAAGGTCATGGACTGGCGCGTCAAGGAGAACTCCACCGTCACCTACTCCGTGGGCGGCCTGATCCTCTCCAACTCCGGCGCCATCACCGCCAACTACTGGCTGACGGAGATCTACGACGACGAGATCGCCAACGCCCACCGCAACTGCGACTTCCACATCCACGACATGTCCATGCTCACCGGCTACTGCGCCGGCTGGAGCCTGAAGCAGCTGATCCAGGAGGGTCTCGGCGGCGTGCCCGGCAAGATCACCTCCGCCCCCGCCAAGCACCTGGCTACCCTCTGCAACCAGATGGTCAACTTCCTGGGCATCATGCAGAACGAGTGGGCCGGCGCCCAGGC
>JAFWPP010000048.1:0-3007 GCA_017509485.1 Oscillospiraceae bacterium
CCTTTTACCTCCATTTTGGCCGTTTTTGAAATTTCTAAAATCAACCATGAAAGTCGTAGATATGCTCGTTAGATTTCCTAGGAACGATTACATGCTTCGATTCGATAAGGCTAGGCCACTTTATGCCTTTTTTGGTGAAAGAAAAAGGTCAAAAACGAGTAAAATCCATAAATTAACAAGGAAATTCACTTAACCCCCATTTTGGCCTTTTTAAAAAATTCTAAAATAAACCATGGATGTCGTAGATATGCTTGTTAGATTTCCTATGAACTATTACATGCTTCGATTCGATAAGGCTAGGCCACTTTACCCTGGACGGGGCCAACGTGGAGATCGTCGAGGAAGCCGGGCGGGAGAACGAATACATCTTCGGCGCCACCATCGAGGACATCACCCGCATCCGGGGCAGCTATCGGGCCAGGGACATCTATGAGCGGGATGCGCGCATCCGCCGCCTGGTGGACACCCTCATCGACGGCACCGTGCCCACGGACGACGGGCTGCGGGAACTCTGGAGCAGCCTGGTGGACGGCGTGGACTGGAACAGGGCGGACACCTACTACATTCTCTACGACCTGCGCAGCTACCTGGACACCCGCCGTCGGGCGCTCTACGACTGGCGCGATCGGGAGCGCTTCGGGCGCAAGTGCCTGCTGAACATCGCCGCCGCCGGAAAATTCTCCAGCGACCGGGCCGTGCGGGAGTACGCCGCGCAGATCTGGAAGCTGCCGCTCTAAAGCAAACAAAGCCGCAGGACCGTGTACCGGCTGCGTGCCGGGACGGCCCTGCGGCTGTGACTACGCGGGCGGGCTGCCCATGCTGAAGATTGGAACACACACGATATGACCATTATTTTTAACCTCCTGTCCCTGCTGGGCGGCCTGGCCATGTTCCTCTACGGAATGCGCCTGATGGGGGACGGCCTCAAGGAAGGTTCCTCCGGCGCACTCAAGGTGGTGATGGAAAAGGTCACCAACAACCCTGTCAAGGCCTTCCTGCTGGGTCTCGGCGTCACGGCGCTGATCCAGTCCTCCACGGCCACCATCGTCATCACCTCCGGCCTGGTGGGGGCGGGCATCATCACGCTGCGCCAGTCCCTGGGCATCATCGTCGGGGCCAACGTGGGCACCACCGTCACCGGTCAGATCATCCGTCTGCTGGACATCAGCTCGGACTCCGCCGCCTGGCTCCAGCTCTTCCGCCCCTCCACCCTGGCCCCCCTGGCCCTGATCGTGGGCGTCGTGCTTCTGATGGGCGTCTCCTTTCGCAATGCCAAGACCGTGGGGCACATCGCCCTGGGGTTCGGCATCCTCTTTTCCGGTCTGCTGAACATGACGGCCAGCGTGGATACCCTCACGGATATGGGCATCTTCGAGTCCCTGTTCGCCAGCCTGGGGGACAACCCTGTGCTGGGCTATCTGACCGGCGCGGGGGTCTCCTTCGTGCTGCAGAGCTCCTCCGCCGCCATCGGTATTTTGCAGGCCCTCTCCGCGTCGGGGCAGCTCCAGTTCAACGCCATCTACGCCGTCATCGTGGGCATCTACCTGGGCGACTGCGTGACCACCGCCATCGTCTGCTCCATCGGGGCCAGGCCGGAGGCCCGGCGCGTGGGCGTCGTAAACATCCTCTTCAACCTGAGCAAGTCCGCGCTGGTCCTGGCGGCGGTGGCGCTGCTGCGGTATCTGGGGGTGCTGGACGGCCTCTGGGAGCGGGTGGTCAACTCCGGCACCATCGCCAACACCAACACCGTCTTCAACCTGGGCTGCGCCGTCTGCCTGTTCCCCCTGCTGCCCAGCTATGAAACGCTCAGCCGCCGCATCGTCCGCGACAAACAGACGGAGACGGGCGGAGAGAACTCCTACGCCGACAAGCTGGAGGCCCTCAGCCCCGCTTTCTACGACACCCCCGCCCTGGCCCTGCGGAGCTGCTACGACCTGCTGCTGGCCATGTTCTACGCCGCCTGTGCCAACATCCGCCGCGCCTTCCGGCTGCTGCGCCAGTTCGACGCCGCGCAGATGAAGCTGGTCTCTGCTGAGGAGGACGAGATCGACCGCATGGCCGACCGCCTGGGCAACTATCTGGTGACCCTGTCCTCCCACCTCTCCGCGGAGCTGCACATCTCCATCCTGAACCAGTATCACAAGCTGGTGACGGAGTTCGAGCGCCTGGGCGACCACGCCATGAACATCGCCGAGACGGGCCGGGACATGGCGGACAAGCAGGTGTGCTTCTCCGAACAGGCCCTGGGGGAGCTGGAGATTCTGGAGGACCTGATCGAGCGCATCCTGCGCTACACCGAACAGGCGTTCAAGACCCGGGACCTGTCCTCCGCCCGCCACATCGAGCCACTGGAACAGGTGGTGGACGACGTGGTCTACGCCTTCCGGGAGGAACACCTGGCCCGGCTGCGGAGCGGCGCGTGCAGCGTGGACGCGGGCACCTCCTACATGAACGTCCTGGCGGACGTGGAGCGCATCTCCGACGTCTGCTCCAACGTGGGCGTCTCCGTGGTGGCGCGGGTCAGCCCCAGCCAGCGGGCCCATGACTACATCTCCCTGCTCCACGCCGGGCATGACGAGCGCTTCAACCGGGAGTACCGGGCCGCCCACGAGGAATACTTCCGGCGCATCGGCAACCTCACAGCCGCCGGGCAGGGCAGCGAAGCGGCCGACTGAACGCCCGGCAGAAAACGTGTTCAGCCCCATCGGTGTGTTCACCGATGGGGCTGCACATATTCAGGCGGAGGCAAACGGCTCCGAAAAGGACGCTGCGCGCCTCCCCCGCATTCCTTCCCCCAGCGGGGCATAGGCGTTAAGCTAACCATCACAGGTGATTTCAAGCAGAGTAAGTAGCAAAAGCAAGCAACGTCAAAGGACGTTTTCGCTTTGAAGAAGCACAAGACGAACGAAGCCTTTCAGGTGAAGAAAAGCAGCTATCAGCATGAAAGCTCATGCGGAGCAAAGCAATCAGTGCGGAATATACGACCCCTAATTCCCGCCATAACGAC
>JAFWPP010000049.1:0-4968 GCA_017509485.1 Oscillospiraceae bacterium
ATCCCAAAGCGATAAATCTTTGGTTGCAGGAGGATGCCCTCCCGCAACATTATGCGGTATTAGCAGTCGTTTCCAACTGTTGTTCCCCACTCCGGGGCAGGTTGCTCATGTATTACTCACCCGTTCGCCACTAAGTCAAATCCAAATCTTGACGAATCTCAATTCGGAAGTGCTTCGTTCGACTTGCATGTGTTAGGCACGCCGCCAGCGTTCGTCCTGAGCCAGGATCAAACTCTCAAAAAATCATATCTCAATACTCTCAACGAGTAATGAAATCAATTCTTGATTGCTTTTCTTAGCTCTCAAAGAAATTTTTAACAGATCCTCTCGGATCTGTAAGAACCCTTTCTGGTGCTTATTTGCATAAGCTTTCTTACTTTGTTCAATTTACAAGGTACACAAGTTTCTTCGCCTTGCCGCCCGCTTTTTTGGAGCTTTTGTCGCCCCTCGTCGCCGGCAGCTTGGTTAATATAGCACCCCGTCTTGGTTTTGTCAAGCTTTTTTCCAAAAAATTTTGAAAAAAGTTTTCGGGCGTTTCGGGGGACGAATGAGCCGCCTCCCGCTTTGCGCGGAGGCGGCTCATTCGACGTCTTCCCGAAAGGAAGACATCAGACGGCCCGAGTGACCTTGCCGCTGCGCAGGCAGCGGGTGCAGGCGTAAACGTGCTTCGGGGTACCGTCTACGATGGCCTTCACGCGCTTGACGTTGGGCTTCCAGACCCGGTTGGCGCGCCGGTGGGAATGGCTGACCTTGATGCCGAAGGCGACATCCTTGTCACAAAATTCACACTTTGCCATACTTTCTGCACCTCCTCATCCAAGATGGTACTATTCTCCGCCGGGAGACACAGCTCCGCGGCAGACAGCTTACTAATAATAGCAGAGTGTTTTCCCGATTGCAAGAGGAACTTTTTAAAAAAACCGGAAAAAACACAAATTCTTCCCGAGGCCGGTCTCTCTTCTGGTTGCCAATTCCGCGCACAATGATTATAATAGTAGCATATCATCTTTTTGATCATCATTCGGAAGGGAGTGTGGCGTTCATGGCGCCCTTTTCCATCGCGCTGAGCAGCATCGTGAAAAAGCACGGGCTGACCGTCTATCATCGGGGGAGCGACTTTGACTCCATCCGCATCTCCACCTGCGATGTTTCCCGCCCCGCTCTGCCGCTGGCCGGGTTTTACAATTACTATGACCCCTCCCGGGTACAGATCATCGGCAAGCTGGAATACACCTATCTGGAAACCATGGAGCTGGCCGACCAGCAAGACCGGCTGGACCGCTTCATGTCCAGCGGCATCCGCTTTTGTATCGTGGCCCACGGGATGCCCGTGCCGCCGGAGATGGGCCGGGCGGCGAAACGCTACAATGTGACCATCCTGACCACCGAGCAGGACACCAGCGAATTCATGGCCCAGCTCATCATCACGCTCAACTACGCTCTGGCCCCCCGCACTACGCTCCACGGAGTGCTGATGGAGGTCCACGGCGAAGGGGTGCTGATCACCGGCGAGAGCGGCGTCGGCAAGAGTGAGAACGCCATGGCCATGCTGCGCCGGGGCCACCGGCTGGTGGCCGACGACGCGGTGGAGGTAAAGCGGGCCGGCCAGGGCACACTGATCGGCACGGCGCCGGAGATGATCCGTTACTTTATGGAGATCCGGGGCATCGGCCTGATCGACGCCCGCCATATGTTCGGCATCAGCGCCGTAAAGCAGGAGCAGGCCATCGACCTGGAGGTGCACTTTGAGCCCTGGGACGAGGATAAGCTCTACGACCGGCTGGGCACGGACATGGCGACCCACGAGATCCTGGGCGTCAAGATCCCCTACTTCCTGATCCCCGTGCGGCCCGGGCGGAACCTGCCCGCTCTGCTGGAGCTGGCCGCCATGAACAACCGGGAGCGGAAAATGGGCTACAACGCGGCCCAGGCTCTGGTGGACCGGCACGACAGTATGGTGGATCTGGGATGAGAAGTTCACTGCTGCAGGAGCTGAAAAGCCGCTGTCCGGAGCTGGTGATCCTCCCCGAGGAGCCCATGGCAAAGCACTGCTCCTTCCGCATCGGCGGGATCGCGGACGCCATGCTCCTCCCCTCCTCCCCGGAGGAGGCGGAGACGGTCTGCCGCGTTCTGCGCCAGGCCGGGGAGGCGCCCCTGCTCATGGGCAACGGCACCAACCTTCTGGTGACCGACGCCCCCCTGCACCGGATGGTGCTGCGGCTGGGCGAGGGCTTTTCCCGGATCAGCGTCCGGGGGAACACCCTGCATTCCGAAAGCGGCGCACTGCTGTCCCAGCTGGCCACGGCCGCGGCCCGGGCCGGTCTGACCGGTCTGGAGTTTGCCCACGGCATCCCCGGTTCGGTGGGCGGCGGCGTGAGCATGAATGCCGGGGCCTACGGGGGCGAGATGAAGGACGCGGTGGTGTCCGTGGTCTATCTGGATGAGGAGCTGTGCCTCCGGGAGACAGAGGATCCGGATTTTTCCTACCGGCACAGCATGTTTTCCGGCACCGAGCAGGTGGTGCTGAGTGCCGACTTCCGCCTGTCGGAGGGGGACGAGACCGCCATACGGGAAAAAATGCGCCAGCTGATGGCAAAGCGAAAGGCCAGCCAGCCCCTGGAGCTTCCGTCCGCGGGCAGCACCTTCAAACGGCCCGTGGGGGGCTATGCCGCCGCGCTGATCGACCAGGCGGGGCTGAAGGGCGTGCAGATCGGCGGCGCCGCGGTAAGCGAAAAGCACGCGGGCTTTGTGGTCAACCGGGGCGGCGCCAGCTTTGACGACGTGCTGCGGCTGATGGACCTGATCCAGGAGACGGTGCTTCAGCGTTTCGGGATCAGCCTGGAGCCCGAAGTGAAAATCATACGCAGCTGACCCGGAAGGGAGATAGATATGGAATTTCTCATTGTCACCGGCCTCTCGGGGGCCGGAAAGACCCAGGCCGCCAACATCCTGGAGGACCTGGACTATTACTGCGTGGACAACATGCCCACCGAGCTTTTGAAGCCCTTCGCCGAGTTCTGTCTGGCCTCCCAGGGCCGTTTTCGCAAGGTGGCGCTGGTGACGGACGTGCGCTCCGCGGGGCGCTTTGAGGATCTGTTCACCGCGCTGGAGTCTCTGCGGGATCTGGACTGCAGCTTCCGCATCCTCTTTATCGAGGCGCCGGTGAACGTGATCGTCCGGCGGTATAAGGAGACCCGCCGCCCTCACCCCCTGGCCGTGGCCGGGGAGACCATCCAGGGGGCCGTGGGGCGGGAGATCGCCCTGATGCAGCCGGTGCGGGAGCGGGCGGACTACATCATCAACACCGGCTCCACCAATCTGAGCCAGCTCCACGCGGAGATCAGCCGTCTGTTTGCCGAGGGGGGCAAGTCCACCCTGCCGGTGAACGTGATCGCCTTCGGGTATAAATACGGCATCCCCCTGGAATCGGATCTGGTATTTGACGTGCGCTTTCTGCCCAATCCTTATTATATAGAAGAGCTGAAAAGCCAGAGCGGGCTGGATCAAAGCGTCTACGACTATGTGATGAAGCAGCCGGACGCGGAGGGCTACGCCAAAAAGCTGTGCGATCTGCTGGACTTCCTGCTGCCCCGCTTCCAGGAGGAGGGAAAAACCTCCCTGACCGTGGCGGTGGGCTGCACCGGCGGCCGCCACCGGAGCGTGGCCATGGCCCGGACCATCACCGATTATCTGCTGGAACACGGGCAGATCGCCCGGCTGATCTGCCGGGATATGAACCGGACCGGCGAAACTTCCTGAACCGACACAGAAAGAGGCCTTTTGCATGTCCTTTTCCTCTGAAACAAAAGACGAGCTCTGCCGCGTGCCCCTGAGCCGGGAGTGCTGCGCCCAGGCGGAGGCCTATGGCATCCTCCTGTACTGCCACACCTTTGACCGGCGGGAGGTGCGGATCGTCACGGCCAACGACTCCCTGGCCGCCCGGCTGCCCCGGCTGTTCCGCCGGGCCTTCGGTCTGGAATTCGATCGCCTGCCCCCGGAAAACAGCGCCGGAAAGCGGAGCTTTCTCATCACCGACGGGCAAAAGCTTTTGACCATCCTTTCGACATTCGGGCAGGAAAATGCCGTGGCCTGCCACATCAACTATGGCGTGCTGGAGTCGGACTGCTGCCGGCAGAGCTTTCTCCGGGGGGCCTTCCTGGCGGGGGGCAGCATCACCGACCCCATGAAGCGCTACCATCTGGAGCTGCTGTGCCCCCACCCCAGCGTCAGCCGGGAGGCCCACAACCTGCTGCTGGAGATGGGCTTTGCCCCCAAGGAGACCCGGCGCGCGGGGGCCTGTCTCGCTTACTTTAAGCAGTCCGAGGCCATCGAGGACGTGCTGACCACCATGGGCGCGCCTCTGGCCGCCATGGCGGTGATGCAGGCCAAGATGGAAAAGGACGTGAGCAACACCGTCAACCGCCGGGTCAACTGCGACAGCGCCAACGCGGACAAGATCGTCTCCGCCGCCCAGGAGCAGCTGGCCGTCATCCGGGAGCTGGACCGGCGGTATGGGCTCAGCAACCTGCCCGATCCGCTGCAGGAGACCGCCATGCTGCGCATCGTAAACCCGGACTCCTCTCTGACGGATCTGGCCTCCCTGGCGGACCCGCCGGTGAGCAAGAGCTGCATGAGCCACCGGATGAAAAAGCTGATGGACTTCCTCCCGGACGGAGAATAAAATAAAAATCAAAACCACCGGTTGAACCGGTGGTTTGATCAAGCCCTATAAGGGCTTATCTCCTGTGGTCGCCCCCTTAAGGGGGCTCTGAAAAGGTCTGACAATCACACTTTAATCTCTGGCAAGCCCCCTACTCGGGGGCTTTTTTTTAATGCCTTATTTCACCTGCTCACCCGTGAACGGGTCTGTGAACTCTTTCAGGCTGATCTGGTCATTGGCTATGTCCTCTTGTAATTGATTTCTTATATACTCTGCGATTGCCCCTTCGTACTTTCCTACCGTATCCA
>JAFWPP010000012.1:0-46962 GCA_017509485.1 Oscillospiraceae bacterium
CATATGAAAGAACATGGAATGGTCGCAAGTGATTATGCAATTAAGTTGATTAATCTTATGTATCCATGTGATATGTCTAAAGTCATCGAAGAAAGACAATGGCAATTAAGTAAATTGGATGAATTATCGCAATGACAAATTTCAGTTTGTAGGGGAGTTTTGAGGCTCCCCTACAAAAATGGCTATTTATCAACTGTTTGTTGTGACATAGCCTTTATTTTTTTCACAAAGGCTTTGCCGCCCTGAGGGAGGCGAAGATCCCTCCCATCTCTTTGCTATCAATGCCAAAGAGATCCGGAGCTCGCGGTGACGGTAAAGGCAGAGGCCAGTCTTCCGGCTCACAGCAGAGACAGCGGACCTTCTCAAGACTTTGTCCCAATGGTCTGTTCCCGCTTTGCGGCAAGCGGTAAGCAATCTCAAAATGCCGTATACGGCCACGGTCTGGCGCAGGGATTCAACCTGCTTCCTGATTAAGCGCGAAGCGCACCCAACTTTGCAGAGCTATTATAGCGGCTCATTTTGTAAATGTCAAGAACCGCACCAGACGAGCTTCCGTACACACCAGACGAGCTTCCGCAGAAGTTTCCTTTGTTCCAAATAAAGGAAAACACAATAATCCATATGATAGAACTTCACCTGTCCCGGGTAGACGGTTACACCTATCTGGAGCAGACCAGCTGGTCGAATTACAACGAGAGCTGCGACCTGAAAGCAACGGTGGAGCACTACCGCAGAAAGTTCGGCTTTTACCCGGAGGCGGTGCTGGCGGATAAGATCTACCAGACCAGAGAGAACCGCCGCTACTGTAAGGCGCTGGGCATCCGCCTGTCCGGTCCGCCGCTGGGTAGAAAACGGACAGGAGAAGCTGGTGCGAAGGAGTCCCGCCAAATGCGAAAGGACGCCTGCGAACGTAACGGCATTGAAAGCAGCAACGGCGTCGCCAAACGCAAATACGGTCTGGACCTGATCATGTCGAAGCTCGATGAAACCGCCAAGACCGAAGCCGCCCTCGTCATATTAGCCATGAACGCAGCCCACCGGCTGCGGCGATGGCTTTTGCGCTTTTTCAACTTTTGGGGGCTGGATGTTGTTTTTCAGTAAGCCCTACATAAACCGTAAAAAGTAATCCGCCGGCAACTAAGCATTTCTCGTTACCATTATACCATACTCTATCTGTTTTGAAAAGCCAACCATTTTCAGTTTCAAGAAAAGGATTTAACCGTTCATAAGAAACTATGGATTATGAATAATGTCCTTTGGCTTTTCTCTGAATGCGGTGAAGAATCCCTTCACGATTACCTTATTACAGAAACAAAATGAGGTACAACCCATGACATCAAGACAACAACTCATTATTGAAATCATTCGCTCTGCAATCACCAGTTTTAATGAAAAAGAAACCTACCTGATTGAAAGCGATCTAAGTGAGCGGTGTATCTGTGCTAAATTCGCTTTTTACTTGAAGAAAGCCATACAAGACAGTGAGTTCAGAGACTTTGAGGTAGATGTGGAATACAACCGTGGTTATGACGGAGTGGACCGAAGCCCCAAACGGATAGACGACAGACCAATCACCGTTGATTTGATTGTCCACAAACGCGGAAATAGGGAGTTCGGGGGTTTTCAAAACCTGATTTGCATTGAAATGAAAAAGTCCACAGATCGCCGAGGCACACAGAAAGATGAGCAGCGCTTACAAAAGATGGTCGACTGGGAGCACGGGTACCTGTACGAAATTGGCTTCATGATTGTAATCAACATGAAACGGCATGCGCTTGAGCTGAAGGAGCCCTTTGTACGGTAATCATATGCGGGCGATGCTTGATATGCTCACAAATCACACCACGACAGGACCGTCACCAAAATGGAAAAATGCCCGTTTTTCAGGAAAAACCGCCTGTTCCGCAATTGGCGGACAGGCGGTTTCGGTGATGAAAGGTACGGCTTATTACTGTTTGATCCGGTTGTTGTATCTGTTGCGGAATGTTTTGACAAGTTTCTTCTAGTTTTCAAGCTCGCTTTGTGGAATCTCAGGATATTTTCAGGCCGCTGCAGCAAAAATGTGACGGTCCTGCAGAAATGTTTTGGCGAATGTTGGAAAACTGAGGGGTGAAAAACGCCGGGAAGCCTTGAAAACACTGGGAAAACTCGGGTTTTTGATGACGGTCCGTTTATTGCCCTGCAAAACCGTCTCCCATTTCCGTAGCCCGGCGCTTTAGTGCCGCGCCGTACCGGCGGAACAGTGCAAGTTCCTCCTCGTAGCTTTGCTTGCTCACGTCCACTGCTTGCGTGAAAGCTTCGTATAGGTTGGGGAGCTTTCTGACAGCGCGTTACGCAAAAGGCGCCAACAGCACACAGAGGAACAGCGCTAAAGCCAAGAACCGCTTCCAACAGTAAGGCTTCAGCTTAGTTAGTTTGGTCAAATATATTTTTCCTGCTCCATGGAAGCACCACCTCGGAAATGATTTCTTCGGATAGGCTCATTATACTGTCGGTGCAACTTGGTGTCAAGTCTGGGTTAAGCAGAGATGGGCTATGCTCAGATGACGAAATGTCTGCGGAGATCGGCTGAAAAATATTGCCTTTTTGCCAGTTCTATAGTATAATAATCTAATGTAAGCTTTTAGAAAAAGGAGCACATCGAAATGTCAGCCTTCAACAATGCAACCTTGATGATTACCGGAGGGACCGGTTCCTTCGGCAATACGGTTTTGAAACACTTTCTGAGCTCGGATATCGGGCAGATCCGCATCTTCTCCCGGGATGAGAAGAAGCAGGACGATATGCGGCACGAACTCCAGGCCCGATACCCGGAGCAGGCCCGGAAGGTCAAGTTTTACGTGGGCGACGTGCGGGATCCCCGCTCCGTGGCCGACGCCATGCCCGGGGTGGACTATATCTTCCACGCCGCTGCCCTGAAGCAGGTGCCATCGTGCGAATTTTTCCCCATGCAGGCGGTCAAGACCAACGTGGAGGGTACCGACAACGTACTCCACGCCGCCATCGACGCGGGAGTGAAACGGGTTGTGTGCCTGTCCACCGACAAGGCCGCTTACCCCATCAACGCCATGGGCATTTCCAAGGCCATGATGGAACACGTGATCTACGCCAACGCCCGGGTGGCCGCGGAGCGGGGCGGTACCGTGATCTGCTGCACCCGCTATGGCAACGTCATGTGCAGCCGCGGCTCTGTGATTCCCCTCTTCATTGACCAGATCCGGGCGGGAAATCCCATCACCATCACGAACCCCGACATGACCCGCTTCCTGATGAACCTGGACGAGGCCGTGGACCTGGTGAAGTTTGCCTTTGAGCATGCCGAGCCTGGTGATCTCTTTGTTCAGAAGGCCGACGCCTCCACCATCGGAAACCTGGCCAAGGCTGTCCAGCAGCTCTTTGGCGATACCGGCACCCGGATCATCGGCACCCGCCACGGCGAAAAGCTCTACGAGACCCTGGTGACCCGGGAGGAGCGGCTGCGCGCCATTGACATGGGGGACTATTTCCGCATCGCCGCCGACAACCGGGATCTGAACTACGACAAATTCTTTGTCAAAGGCAAGGTGGAGACCGAATCCGACGAGAGCTACACCTCCTCCAACACCCGTCTGCTGGACGTGGACGGCGTGGTGAAGAAGCTGCTCACCACCGATTACGTCAGGGAAGCCCTGGGCCGCTGAGCCGGGAGAAGGGAGACAAAATGACTGCCTTTCAAAACAACGGAAAGCTGAAGCTTCTGATCATCGTGGGGACCCGGCCGGAGATCATCCGCCTCTCCGCGGTCATCAAAAAGTGCCGCCGCTATTTCGACACCATCCTGGCTCACACGGGACAGAACTATGACTACAACCTGAACGGGGTCTTCTTCAGGGACCTGGCTCTGGACCCTCCGGAGATCTATCTGGACGCCGTGGGAGAGAACTTGGGCCAGACCATGGGCAACATCATCGCCCGCTCTTATGAGCTGATGGTTGAAATTCAGCCGGATGCCGTTTTGGTGCTGGGCGACACCAACTCCTGCCTCTCCGTCATCGGGGCCAAGCGGCTGCATATCCCCATCTTCCACATGGAGGCCGGCAACCGCTGCAAGGACGAGTGCCTGCCGGAAGAGACCAACCGCCGCATCGTGGACATCATCTCCGACGTGAACCTGGCCTACTCCGAGCACGCCCGCCGCTATCTGGCGGACTGCGGTCTGCCTAAAGAGCGGACCTACGTCACCGGCTCTCCCATGGCAGAGGTCCTGCGGGCCAATCTGCCTCAGATTGAGGCCAGTGACATCCACACCCGCCTGGGCCTGGAAAATGGAAGATACATTCTGCTCTCCGCCCACCGGGAGGAAAACATCGACACGGAGAAGAACTTCCGCTCCCTGTTCACGGCCATCAACCGGCTGGCTGAGACCTATGACATGCCCGTGCTCTATTCCTGCCATCCCCGCTCCGCCAAGCGGCTGGAGGCCAGCGGCTTCGCCCTGGATCCCAGGGTCATCCGCCACGAGCCCCTGGGCTTCCACGACTACAACTGCCTGCAGATGAACGCCTTTGCCGTGGTCAGCGACTCCGGCACCCTGCCCGAGGAGAGCAGCTTCTTCACCTCCGTTGGCAAGCCCTTCCCGGCGGTCTGCATCCGCACCTCCACCGAGCGTCCCGAGGCCTTGGACAAGGGCTGCTTCGTCCTGGCGGGCATCGATACCCGTGGTCTGCTCCAGGCCGTGGCCACCGCCGTGGAGATGGTGAAAAACGGCGACAATGGCATTCCCGTGCCGGACTACGTGGATGAAAACGTCTCCGACAAGGTGGTCAAGCTCATCCAGAGCTACACCGGCGTCGTGAACAAGATGGTCTGGCGGAAGGAGACCCTATGAACGTTCTGATTACCGGGGCGAAGGGCTTTGTGGGCCGGAACCTCGTGGAAAACCTGAAGGCCATCCGGGACGGAAAAAACCGGACAAGACCCGCTATCCACATCGACACGATCTGGGAATATGACCTGGACACGCCGCGTTCTGTGCTGGAGGAGGGCTGCCGAGCGGCGGACTTCGTCTTTCATCTGGCCGGGGTCAACCGGCCCAAGGACCCGGCAGAGTTTGAGAAGGGCAACTTTGGCTTTTCCTCCGAGCTGCTGGAGCTGCTAAAGGCCGCAGAAAACCGCTGCCCCGTGATGCTGTCCAGCTCCCTGCAGGCGACTCTGATCGGGCGTTACAACGGCGACTACGGCAGAAGCAAGCGGGCAGGAGAGGAGCTCTTCTTCCGCTACGCCGAGGAGACCGGGGCCAAGGTCCTGGTCTACCGCTTCCCCAACCTGGCGGGAAAGTGGGTGCGGCCCAACTACAACTCCGCTGTGGGAACCTTCTGCCACAACATCGCCCACGATTTGCCCATCACCGTCAACGACCCCAGCGTGGAGCTGGACCTGCTCTTCATCGACGATCTGGTGGACGCCATGCTCGACGCCCTGGAGGGAAAGGAGCGGCGCTGCGACTACGACGGCCTGACTCCGATTCCAAACGAAAACGGCCGGTATGCCTGGGCGCCTGTGACCCACAAGGCCACTCTGGGCCGCATCGTGGAGCTGCTGTACAGCTTCCGGGACCAGCCAAAGACCCTGCTGATGCCCGCCATTCCCGCGGGCTCCTTCGAGAAGAAGCTCTACTCCATGTACCTGTCCTATCTGCCCAGGGAAAAGGTCGCCTTTGACCTGAAGATGAACGAGGACGCTCGGGGCAGCTTCACGGAGCTGCTGAAGACTGCCGATCACGGCCAGTTCTCCGTCAACATTTCCAAGCCCGGCATCACCAAGGGCCAGCACTGGCACAACTCCAAATGGGAGTTCTTCATCGTGGTCTCCGGCCATGGGCTGATCCAGGAGCGGAAGCTGGGCACCGATGAGGTCCTGGAATTTGAGGTCAGCGGCGAGCACATTCAAGCGGTCCACATGCTGCCCGGCTATACCCACAACATCATCAATCTCAGCAAAACCGAGAACCTGGTTACTCTGATGTGGGCCAACGAGCTCTTCGATCCCGCCAAGCCGGACACCTTCTTTGAGCCTGTTTGACTGCAGTATGTATACTATCACCAAAGTGTAAATCGGCAACAAATACGCCATGAGGACTTCTCGCCATGAAATAATTAGAGCATAGAAATGCACTCTACCAAGAAGCGCGGAATATTGAATAACGTGCCGGAAGATCATACTGATTTTTCTTCTTTTATTCCGATCGAAGTACCTGTCCCTCAAGTATCATTTCAATACATTATCCTGAAGAAAGATAATGATGGGGGTTTGTGCCCACTTGTGATAATGCATTTGGTATATTGATCCGGTTCAATCTGTTCCGCAATCATCGGATATGTCTATAATCCGTTCAGTAAAACGCTTCCGGGAGGAAGAAATTGCAGAGCAGTTAATTGCAGTTTAATAGTCTTATTCTCCTTGTTTGTTTTTCCGCAATAGTATGTTTTAAGGAGCAATCACAATGCAGAAGCGAATCGTTACTGTCGTTGGCGCCGGTTATGTCGGACTCTCTCTCTCCATTCTGCTGGCGCAGCACAACACAGTTACAATTGTGGATATCATTCCTGAAAAGGTCGAATCGATCAATCAGCGAAAATCTCCTATTCAAGATGAATACATTGAAAAATATTTATCGGAAAAAGATCTTGATCTGAAGGCAACGCTGGATGCTTCAAAAGCCTATCAGGAAGCGGAATTTGTAATCATCGCAACCCCTACGAACTACGATCCGAAGCTTAATTTCTTTGACACCTCCGCTGTAGAATCAGTCATTACAGCTGTGAAGTCGGTCAATCCGAAAGCATATCTTGTGATAAAATCCACTGTTCCGGTGGGCTTCACGGAAGATATTCGGCAGAAAACCAACAGTGATCAAATAATGTTCAGCCCGGAGTTCCTGCGAGAGAGCAAAGCGCTATATGACAATCTCTATCCCTCCAGGATCATTGTCGGCGCAAAGCTGGAGAATCCACAGGTCGCCGAAGCCGCAAACGCCTTTGCCGCTTTGCTGCAAAACGCTGCAATCAAAGAGAATGTACCCGTGCTGTTGATGCGCTCTACGGAAGCTGAAGCCGTTAAGCTCTTTGCCAACACTTACCTGGCGCTCAGGGTTTCATTCTTTAATGAACTGGATACCTACGCGGAGATGAAAGGTCTCGACACTCGGCAAATCATTGACGGCGTTTCACTGGACCCGCGGATCGGCACGCATTACAATAATCCCTCCTTCGGTTATGGCGGATACTGCCTCCCCAAAGACACAAAGCAGCTCTTGGCAAACTATGCCAATGTTCCGCAAAATCTAATCCAGGCCATCGTTGAGTCTAACCGGACGAGAAAGGATTTTATCGCAGACCGTATTCTGCAAAAAGCTCAGTATTATACCGGAAGCAGTATCTGGAACTCGGAAATGGAAAAAAACGTCACGATCGGGGTTTTCCGTCTCACAATGAAAGCAAATTCAGACAATTTCCGTCAAAGCTCTATTCAAGGTATCATGAAGCGTATCAAAGCCAAAGGCGCTGTCGTGATTATCTATGAGCCCACGCTCAAAGACGGAGATACCTTCTTCGGGAGCCGAGTCGTGAATGACCTGGATTTGTTCAAAGCCCAAAGTGACGTAATCATTGCGAATCGTTTTGATCCTTGTATAGAGGATGTAGTAGACAAGGTTTATACGCGCGACCTGTTTTTCAGGGACTGATATAACAGGGAATTGGAAAACAGAAGACTGTAAAGGAACCGCAATGATCAGCGTAAATTTCTATATAGCCAGTGAAAGCCTGTATAAACCGCTGCCTTGACAGTTTTAATATACGGCAAATCCTCCGTCAGGCTCAAACGCCGAGCATAAACAACCAAGCAGTCACAAATCAGAATGTAAGTTAACCTGTACTGCATGTTTTGCTGCAATTTGCTGATTATTGAACTCATCTGTTCGTTTCTCTAGAATGAATCGTGATGCTTGATTTTGGTAGGCTACGGTTATACAAGGCGCTCAAATTAAGTGTTCTTCTGATTATTGATGAAGTAACGTGCGACATTCGGCCGGATTTCTTCCGATTGTGGTGCAATTTTCAAAACTTGCACGCCGGTCGGAGTCCCTGATTTTATCTGGATTTTCCGGCGTTTCCGGCGCTGTTTTTCGATCGCACTGCAAAGCCGTGTTACGGTCCCGCAAATCCGGACCTGGCAAGCGGAAGGATTCCCTGTATACTTCGGGTATACGGGGAATCCTTCCGCTTGATATTTTTGGTGAAAACGATTTCGAATAATCGGTTCTATGCGTCACTTGCTTTGCAGCTGCATCCAATAATACGGAACTGCCGGATCCAGGGCGACGGCGCAAATACCGTGCTCCGGGTCGAAGCCGAAATTGTTGTCTCCGATCTGCACGGAATCCAAGCCGGTGACGGAGGCGCTCTGTTCCGTGAAAACCAGCTCGGAGCCGGCCTGCGTCACAAGATCATATCCCATGGTATCGCCGCCGCCGGAGTTCCGGCCCCCCAGCTGGTAGCTTGCGGTTTTTTTCTGTCTGGCCTCCACCGTCAGACTCCCGCCGGCGGGTATCGTGACTTCAAAGCTCTCGTACATGACCCGCGGGCTGTTGTGGGCTCTGGTCAGCAGCCCGATCGTGGCGCCGAGCCCGGTGCTGTTTTGCAGCACGGGCAGACCCTCCTCCTCCAGCAGCCGGGCCACGGCGGCGTTGTCCGCATGAGACAGGCCGGGCTCGGCGCTCTGCATGTACCAGGCCAGATCTTCTTCGAGGACCTCGGCCAGGCCGGTCTCCCGCCGCTCCAGCCGCCAGCTCCCGCCGCCGAGGGGATCGTCCAGGATGGGCGTCTCCAGATCACCGCCCACCAGCACCACGCGGCAGGGCTCCCGGCTGGCGCTCTCCCGGCGGTCGATATAGAAGCCGACCCGCACGCTCCCGCTGCCCGCGTTCACGGAATGCATGGTAAAGCCCGAGGCAAACACCGCGGTTCTGGCCGGGTCCACCCGGAATCGCAGATTCACCTGTTCCTCCGCCTTCGTCCCGGGGCTCTCCTCCACCAGCGTATAGACCACGGCAGGCAGCGTCAGCTCCGCCTCCGGCGCCAGAGATGCGCTGAGATTGCCGGGGCGCTCCAGCAGCTGGCGGTATTCGTTCCATGAGCCGGCATATTTTCTGCCTTCCGGAACGTTGTATCCGATATGGAACTCCGGCGTGACGGCAGCCCCGTCCACGCGGAACGCCAGGCTGTCCAAGGTCTCGTCTGCCAAACTGCCGGACACGGGATAGCAGAGTTTCAGGGTCTTGTTCTGTCCGCTCTGATTGCGCAGCACATAACGATCCGTTACCAGGGCGTCGCCGGGATAGCCGCTATCCTCGAAACGGGTAAAATCATAGGACACATCGCGGGCGGCAAGCAGTCCGTCCAGATCCCCCAGAGCGGTCATGGGCAGCACAGGCCCGAAATAGACAGAATAATAACCGTCCCGGCGGACGCTGCCGCCTCCCGTAGACGCGGGCCCCCGACCCAGCAGCAGAATCGTTCCCAACCCTACCGCAAGAACCAGACTGGCTGCAATCGCCGCCCATCGCCTCCATGTGCTTCGGGTTTTGGCAGGATGCGCTTCCGCTTCCTCTAAATATCGTTCGTCAATGCCAGTCACGGCGTCATACATTGTTTCAGCTTTCGTTTTCATATTACAACTCCTTCCGCTTCCAGGGCACTGCGGAGCCGCAGCCGCAGCCGCCGCAGTCGTTGGGCCATTTGGTTCGGGGAGACGGCAAAATGCTTCGCCAGATCCTTTACGGGTTCGCCGTACCAGTAGCGGCGCACAAAGGCTACCCGCTCCTCCGTCTCCAGATCCTTCAGCCAACGGTCGATCGCCTCAGTCAGTTCCCGGAGCTCCGCCGCCGCCTCCACATTCTGGGCGGCCGGAACGCAGTCCTCCAGCTCAGAGAGCAGCAGCTCCGTCCCGTCATAGCGCTTTTTGGCGCGGTTGCTCCGCCAACGGTCGATGGAGAGATCCCGGGTGATCCGGCCCAGAAACGCTTTGAGCCGTTCCGGTCGGGTGGGCGGAATCCGGTTCCAGGCCGTCAGCCAGGTGTCGTTGACGCATTCCTCGGCGTCCTCCCGGCTTTGCAGGATATTTTCGGCCAGGTATCGACAGAAGCCGCCGTATTTCAGTTCGCTCTCCGCGATGGCCTGCTGGTCCCGGTCAAAGTACAGGCCGATAATGGCTTCGTCCGTCATTTGTCTGTCTCCTTTCTTCTTCCTTGAAGGTCCCCTCACCCATATAGCCGGAACGCAAAGCGGAATATGACCGCGTTTATAACTTTTTTCTCAAAACAGCCAAAGATATCTCTATGATACTCCATCTCCTTCGGAAGCGCAAGCGCTGTTTTTCTCTGCGGGGAACCCCTTTTGCCTGGAAGGAAACCGTTGCCTTTTTACAATATTGATTGTATAATATAGAAAAACGCGAATTCGGAAGGGTGGGAACGAAATGAAGCGGACGAGGCTCAGTCCGAAGTTCTGGGCGGTGCTGACGGTATTCAGTCTGGTGGGGCAGATTGCCTGGGTGGTGGAGAACATGTACTTCAACGTGTTCATCTACAAGATGTTCCACGCCTCGGCAGGGGCCATCTCCACAATGGTGGCAGCCTCAGCTGTGGCGGCGACGCTGACGACGATTTTCATCGGGGCTCTCTCGGACAAGCTGGGCAAACGGAAGCTCTTTATGTGCGGGGGCTATATCCTCTGGGGTATCTCCATCTGGAGCTTTGCCCTGATCCGCACAGACGTCATCTCTAAGCTCTTCCCAGCTGCGGTCTCCGCGGCATCGGCAGGCGTCAGCCTCGTGATCGTCATGGACTGCGTGATGACCTTTTTCGGCTCCAGCGCCAACGACGCCTGCTTCAACGCCTGGCTGACGGACTCCACCGACGAGACCAACCGCGGAGCGGCGGAGGGCGTCAACGCCATGATGCCCCTGCTGGCGATCCTGGTGGTCTTCGGCGGCTTCATGGGCTTTGACCTGGATCAGGCCTCCTCCTGGGTGACCATCTACACGGTCATCGGCATCACGGTGCTGGGCATCGGCGTACTGGGCTTTTTCCTGATTCAGGAACCGGATGTGGACAGCTCCGCCAATCAGAATATCCTCCGAAACGTCATCTATGGCTTCCGACCCTCCGTCGTGCGGAAGAATCCCGCGCTGTATCTGACCCTGGCGGCCTTTGCGGTCTTTGGAATCTCCATTCAGATCTTCATGCCTTATCTGATCCTCTATTACGAGGTCAGCCTGGGGATGGAGAACTATGTGCTGATTATGGCTCCGGCCATTATTCTGGCAGCCGTCGTTACCTTTTTCTACGGAAAGCTCTATGATAAGCTTCACTTCCGCGGGACCCTGCTCCCTGCTTTGGGGATGCTTTTCGGCGGTTATGTCCTGCTCTGGCTCACCCGCTCCACGATGCCGGTCTTTCTGGGTTCTCTGCTGATGATGAGCGGCTATCTCTCCGGCATGGCAGTCTTTGGCGCCATGGTTCGGGACCACACCCCGTCCAACCGGGCGGGAATGTTCCAGGGTCTGCGCATCGTGGGTCAGGTTCTGATCCCCGGGGTCATCGGACCGTGGATCGGCGCCTGGGTCCTGCGAAACGCGGAAACCGTGGTGGGCAGCGACGGCACGCTTTCCTTCATTCCCCACGCCGGCATCTTCCTGGCGGCCTTGGCGGCGGGGGTGCTGGTACTGCTGCCCGCTTTGCCCCTGCTGCGGGAGAAGGCGCAATAGAGGACGGAGCTATCATCATGCTGTTGTGGATTCATTCTTTCGCTCACCTGCTGGTGGATGGGGTCTGCGCTGCCGCGTTGTTCGGCCAACTGACGGCGCAGGGCGGCGGAGCTGAGCTGTTCATGCTGTACAACACGCTGGCCTTTTCTACCCAATGCCTCGTGGGCCTCGCCGCGGACAGGAGCAAGAGACATCGGCTGTCCGCTGCCGCCGCAATGCTCTGCGTCGCGGCGGGCTTTGCCCTGCCTCTGCCAGCCCTGCCGCGGGTAGCGCTGATCGGCCTGGGCAACAGCGTGTTCCACGTGGCTGCCGGGACCGAGACCCTGGAGCGCAGCGGCGGAAAGGCCGCGCCTCTGGGCGTATTCGTGGCCCCGGGGGCCATCGGCGTCACCGTCGGTTCTCTGTTCCCGGCGCTGGGGCCGGTGCTGGCCGGACTGCTGGCTATCGTTGGGATCGCGTCCGTGTTTGTTCAAGGAAGCGACAAAAAGCAGACCGATTGCCCGCGCTGCAGCCCACAGGAGCCGGCCGCGGAGCCTTTGCACCCCTGCGGGCGGCTGGGCAAAACACCCCTGCTCGCGGCGGCGCTGCTGACAGCCGCCGTCGCGGTGCGGGCCGTCGGGGGCTCCGCGGTACGCTTCCCCTGGCAGACCACGCCGCTGCTGACCCTGCTCACCACGGGCTTCGTCTTCACGGGCAAGACCGCCGGCGGCTATCTCTGCGACCGGATCGGGCCGCGGCGCTCCGCCTGGTTCTCGGTGCCCCTGGCGGCGATCCTGATCTGCTTCTGCGGGGCCTGGATGCTCCCCTCTATGCTGGGGCAATTTGCCCTGAATCTGACCATGCCCGTCACGCTTTGGCTGCTCTATCGCTGCATGCCGGACGCTCCCGGCTTTGCCTTCGGGCTGGCCGCTTCCGCCCTCTGGCCGGGGACCCTGGCCGGGAGATACATTGCGTTGACCGGGCAGGCTCGCTGGGTCTTCCTGCCGCTCTGCTTCCTCTTCGGTCTTTTTGCCATCCTGTATTCTGCAAAAGGAGATGCCCTATGAAAAAGTTGTTGCTTGTCTTGACTGTCGCGCTTCTCTGCATGGCCCTGGCAACGCCCGTCTATGGCGACGTCCTGAGCCCCGGCTGGCGATTCTTCTACAGCGATGGCTGGATCTATCTGCTGATCGCTATTGCCGTACTGATACTGGGTGTAATCCTCCACAAGCTGCTGAAGAAGCGCAAATAATCGTATTACTGAATCGTAGAAAGGAAGCTCACCATGAAGAAATTGCTTTGCCTCCTGCTGACCCTGCTCTGCTGCGCCGCCCTGGCTGCGCCGGTCTCCGCCGATCTGATCCTGCCCCCGGACAGCACGCTGGAAGCCGGGTCCATCGAATTCACCGCGCCCCTCGACATTGTCTCTCCCAACGAGTCCACCGCCGAGCAGAAAGAAGCCGCCCCGCCTGCGGCCACCAAGGCCGTCGCCCCTTCCCCCGGCCAAACTGAGGCGGAGACTGTTCCCACGACGCTGTATCTGGCAGTCGGCGTGCTGGTTCTGATGGTGGGCTTTCTCCTTTCCCGCCTGCTGAGGAAGCGGGATAAATGAAGATGCTCGCGCTGGCCTGCCTGCTGACGGTGCTGATCGAAACGCCGTTTCTGGCCTGCTTCGGCTATCGCGGGAAGCGTGATCTGGCGGTAATCGTCTGCGCCAACGTGCTGACCAATCTGTTGCTGAACACGAGCTTTGCATTGGGTCTCCCCTACCGTCCCGGCTGGATCGCCGCGGGGGAGCTGACCGTTGTGGCGGCGGAGTATTGGATCTACGCCAAGGCCTTCGGCCCCTCCCGACGGCTGCTGCTGCTGTGCTTTCTTGCCAACTGTCTCAGCTTCGGTCTGGGACTGCTGCTGCCGCTGTAAGGTACGCCCATCTCGAGACACAGGAGATCAAGCCATGCGATACGAAAATACACGCCCCGGGATCTTTCTGTCTCGACCCAACCGCTTTACCGCCTGGGTTGTGGTCGACGGCGTGGAGGAACGGGTCCACGTGAAGAACACCGGGCGCTGCCGGGAGCTGCTGATTCCCGGCGCGGAGGTCTGGCTGACCCGGGCGGAGCATCCGGCGCGAAAGACAAAATACGACCTAATCGCTGTCCGGAAGAAAAACGGCGTCCTCTTCAACATCGACAGTCAGGCGCCGAACCAGGTGGTCCGGGAATGGCTGGAGGGCCAGGGCTTTGACCGGATTCTCCCGGAATACCGCTTCGGGCAGTCCCGCATCGACTTTTGCCTGCAGCGCGGCGCGGAGCGCTGGCTGTTGGAGGTCAAGGGCTGCACCCTGGAGCGGGATGGGATCGGTTTTTTCCCGGATGCACCCACTGCGCGCGGCGCAAAGCACCTGCAGGAGCTGACCGCCGCTCTTTCCCAGGGCTGGCACGCCGCCGTGGCCTTCGTCATGCAGGCGGACGGCATGAAAACCGTACTGCCCAACGCAGAGACCGACCCCGTCTTTGCCGCGGCTCTCACGGAAGCGGAGCAGGCGGGCGTCCGGATCCTGTCCCTCCCCTGCCATGCGGAGCCGGACCGGCTGGAAATCATCGAAACACGCGGTTTGTAGCGGCGCACAGTGCGCGCCGCCAAACAGGCATATATCCATCTTGACAGATTCAGGAAGAAAGCAGGTGCGCTATGAAACCGATTGTTTGGGTACTGTTGGCAATTCTCACGATTGGACTGCTGGTTTTCGTCGGCTGCAGATCCCGGACCCCGGAAGACCCCGGGACAGAGCATCCCTCGGAATCCGGCGTCGATACAACGCCGGATTCCAATGAAACGGAGCTGCGCTTTTCCTCCTTCGACGGGGGCGGCCCCCAGTTCCGCGCCTATCTCGACGATCCGACGCTGGCGGCAGTCGAAGGAAAGCGGGAGTATAAAAGCCGCAATCACGACAAGGAAAGCGGCTCGCCCTATGACATGGTCTTTCGCTTCCGGGCCCTGAAGCCCGGGACCACCAGGCTGCTCGTGCTCGGAGAATCTCCCATTATAAAGCCTCAGGCCCATCTCTATCAGCTCACGGTTCATGAGAATCTGAAAATGACTTTCCGGGCGATCCGGACCATCTCCGGTCTGACCGTCTTCCGCAACGGCAGTATCGCCTACGATTCCTACGCCGTTACCCTGGGGGCGGAGGGCTTCACGCTGACCGTCAACGAGGAAGAATCCTGTCCCATGGACCAGGAGACTGCGGACGCGATCTATGCGGTCGTCGAGAAATACGACCTGGCAAGCTGGAACGGCTTCAACAAATCCCAGCAGGGCGTTCTGGATGGCGAAGGCTTCTGGCTGGAGCTCTCCCTGACGGACGGCACCTCGATTTACGCCGCGGGAGACAACGTCTTCCCCGCCCATTATTTCGACGCCATGGGCGAGCTCTGGACGATCCTGCAAAACGCCGCCGGGCTGCACTGAGCAGTTTGAACATCCGCACTGGCTTCAGCAACAAACGCCCCGAGGAGAAAAGAAGCTGCGGACTGTGAACAAAGGGCCCGCCCCTTGCAGGCGCATTTTCATGTTGAACTAAGGTTCCCGCTGTATGATGCAGGCATGCGCAGGCAAACATAATTTGATACGGAGGGAAACTTGATGAAACGACAAAAGACGCTCTGCGTCCTGCTGGCGGTTTTGATGCTTCTGTCTTTGCTGGCCGGCTGCGGGACAGGCGAGGAATCGAACAAAGCAGCGACAGCCGAACAAAGCAGCGATACCCGGAAGGCTCCGGAGGGCAGCACAGCTGCGGCGCCCCGGGGCGATCGTCCGGCGGGAACGCCTGATGGCACAGCTCCCGAAGCGCCTCCGGACGGAACCGGCGGTCCCGGCGGCAATCCTCCCGGGCCTCCCCCGGACGGAACCGGCGGACCCGGCGGCAATCCCCCAGGACCTCCCCCGGACGGGAACGGCGGACCCGGCGGCAATCCCCCAGGACCTCCCCCGGACGGGAACGGCGGTCCCGGCGGACCTGGCGCCGGCACAGAGATCGACTACACCGGCGTGACCGTCATCCGCTCCGCCGAAACCCAGAGCGGCAAACGCTATGAAAGCAGCACTGCGGACGAAAGCGCGCTGATGATCGAAACGGACGACGCCGTGACGGTCAAGGACCCGACCGTCACAAAAACCGGAGACTCCGACGGCAGAGACAGCTGCAGCTTTTACGGGCTCAACGCCGCGGTCCTGGTGAAGGACGGCGCCGCGGCCTCCATCACCGGCGGAACGATCCGCTCGGACGCCGAGGGCGCCAACGCGGTGTTTTGCTATGGCGGCAACGGCGGCCGGAACGGGGCGGAGGGCGACGGCACCACCCTCGTCATCCGGGACACCCGGATCCGTACCACCGGCGGCGGCTCCGGCGGCGTCATGACCACCGGAGGCGGCGTCACCTACGCCTATGACCTGGACGCGGAGACTTCCGGCCGATCCTCGGCGGCCATTCGGACCGATCGGGGCGGCGGCCAGGTCTATGTGGACGGCGGCAGCTATGTCACCAACGGTCTTGGCTCCCCTGCCATTTACTCCACCGCGGAGATCCGCGTGGAGAACGCGAGCCTGATCTCCAATCTCTCCGAGGGCGTCTGCATCGAGGGCAAGAACTCCATCGAGCTCACTAATTGTACGCTCAGCGCAAACAACAGGGAGCGCAACAGCAACGCCTACTTCCTGGACAGCATTATGCTCTATCAGTCCATGTCCGGCGACGCCGACAGCGGCACCTCGCGCTTCACCATGACCGGCGGCAGCCTGACCAGCAAAAGCGGCCACGTCTTCCACGTGACCAACACCAACGCGGTCATCCGCCTGAACGGGGTCGCCATCACCAACGAGGACGCGGAAAACATCCTGCTCTCCGTCTGCGCCGACGGCTGGAGCGGCTCATCCAACATCGCGGCCATGAACGCCGTCGCCCAGAAGCTGACCGGCGCCATCAAGGTGGGCGACGATTCGACGCTGACGCTGGAGCTGCGGGACGGCTCCGACTTCACCGGCTCCATCGACGGAAGCATTGTCAACGCCAAGGGCGACACGGTTTCCACCACGCCGGGGACCGTGAGCGTCACGCTGGACGACAGCTCCACCTGGACGCTCAGCGGCGACAGCTGGGTGACGGAATTCCACGGCAGCGCGGCAAACGTGCTCGCAAACGGTCATACGCTCTATGTGAACGGCAGCGCTTTGAAGGGGACCCGGTGACAGCCAAAAACGGGTTTTTCAGTTGCCTTTTTCGGGATTTTATCGTAAAATGAGAGACAGATCATCTGGCAAATAAAGGACGGGATGGATTCTGATGTTTGAGCCGTGGAAGAACGCAGTGGATCCTGCAAGCGTGCCGGTGCGGCGTCTGGCAAACGGGGGCGTCATGCCGGGCATCGGTCTGGGCACCTTCGGCTCCGATAAATACGGCCCCGCGGAGATCGCGGAGGCGGTGCGGGGCGCCCTGCGGACCGGCTATCGTCTCATCGACTGCGCCGCCTGCTACGGCAACGAGGACCTCATCGGTCCCGTGTTTCACCAGGCCTTTGCGGATGGGCTGGGCCGCGGCGAGCTCTTTGTGATCTCCAAGGTCTGGAATGACCGGCACAAGCCCCACGAGCTGATCGCTGCCTGCAAGAAGAGCCTGAAGGATCTGCGGCTGGACTATCTGGACGCCTATCTGATCCACTGGCCCTTCCCCAATTACCACGCCCCGGGCATCAGCGGAGATTCCCGCAGCCCCGACGCCCGACCCTATCTCCACGAGGAGTTCATGGAGGCCTGGGCCGCCATGGAGCGGCTGACAGACGAGGGCCTGGTCCGCTGCCCCGGCGTCAGCAACGTGACGATTCCCAAGCTGAAGCTGATCCTGCGGGACGCCCGGATCAAGCCGGTGCTGAACGAGATGGAGCTGCACCCCAGCTTCCAGCAGGGCGAGCTCTTCCAGTTCACCCTGGATCATGGCATCCAACCCATCGGCTACTGTCCCCTGGGCTCTCCTTCCCGGCCGGAGCGGGATCGGGCCGCCGACGACGTCAGCGACCTGGAAACCCCGGAAATCCGTGGGATCGCCGCGGCCCACGGGGTCCATCCGGCCCTGATCTGCCTCAAATGGGCGGTCCAGCGGGGGCAGATCCCCATTCCCTTCTCCGTCAAGCCCGCCCAGTACGCGGCCAACCTTCGGGCTGTCACGGAGGATCCCCTGACCCGGGAGGAGCTCCACATCCTGCGGGGTCTGGACCGGAATGCCCGGATGATCAAGGGACAGGTTTTCCTCTGGCCCGGCGCCAAGTCCTGGCTGGATCTCTGGGACGTGGACGGTACGATACCAGGCTGGCAATAACAAGCTGAACCGGCGCACAGTACGCGCCGAAAACCGCAGCGGCGCTCCGTGTGCGCCAGAATAAAACTCAGAGGTATTTATCCATGGAAAGAAGCATGCGCGGCGCGATCCTGCCCGGCGACAGCACGGTCAAGCTGATCCCCTTTCCCATCCCCAAGCCCGGCCACGGTCAGGTGCTGGTGAAGACCAAGGCCTCGACAATCTGCGGCTCCGACATCCGCTGTATCTACCGGGCCCACACCGGCAAGGGCCCCGAGGGCTATCAGGACGGCATGGTGGCCGGCCACGAGCCCTGCGGCGTCATCGTGGAGGAGGGCCCCGGCCTGAAGCGCTTCCATAAGGGCGACCGGGTCATCGTCTACCACATCTCCGGCTGCGGCGTCTGCTACGACTGCCGCCGCGGCTACTACATTTCCTGCAAGAGCCCCTACCGGGCCGCCTACGGCTGGCAGCGCAACGGCGGCATGGCCCCCTATATGCTCTGCGACGAGAAGGACCTGATCGCCCTGCCCGACGAGCTGAGCTATGAGGACGGCGCCCAGGTGGCCTGCGGCTTCGGCACCTGCTACGAGGCCCTGATGAAGATGGGCGTCTCCGGCAACGACCGGGTCCTGGTGACGGGCCTGGGTCCCGTGGGCCTGGCGGCCCTGATGCTGGCCAAGGCCATGGGCTGCGAGATGACCATTGGCTGCGACGTCCTGCCCGAGCGGCTGGAGCTGGCCAAGGAGCTGGGTCTGGCGGACTATGTGATCAACTCCGCCGACACCGCGGCCTGCGAGGCGAAGATTATGGAGCTGACCAAGGGCTATGGCTGCGAGCGCACGGTGGACTGCTCGGCCAACAACGGCGCCCGGGCCATGGCGATCCGCTGCACCCGCGAGTGGGGCAAGATGGTCATGGTGGGCGAGGGCAACGACGTGACCTTCAATCCCTCCCCCGACATCATGCACGGGCAGAAGACCATCTATGGCAGCTGGGTCACCTCCCTGTGGCGGATGGAGGAGCTGGTGGAGCACCTGGTCCGCTGGGGCATCCATCCGGACAAGCTCATCACCCACCGCTTCACCCTGGACGAGGCGGACAAGGCCTACGCCCTGATGGCCTCCGGCAAATGCGGCAAGGTCGCCGTCGTCTTCCCGGATGAAGACGACGAGAAGTAACACGAGAAACAGAAAGAGGTCCCTTCATGTACTATGATTTTCAGACCATGCCGGATCGCCGGGGCAAGGACGCCATCGCCCTGGATATGATCGGCAAGCCCGGCGGCTTCGCGCCTGCCGGACCGAAGGATGGCTTCAGCGCCATCCCCATGTGGGTGGCGGATATGAACTTCCTGGCCTGTCCCGCCATACAGGAGGCGGTGATCCGTCGGACGGAGCACCCGGCCTTTGGCTACTTCGAGGCCTCCGACGCCTATTACGACAGCATCATCAACTGGCATCGTCTCCGAAACGGCGTGGAGGGTCTGGAAAAGAAGCACATTGGCTACGAGAACGGCGTGCTGGGCGGGGTGATCTCCACCCTGAACGTTCTCTGCTCCAAGGGAGACCCGGTGCTGGTACAGAGTCCCACCTACGTGGGCTTCACCCATGTGCTGGAGAACAACGGCTACGAGATCGTCCACAACCCCATGTTCCGGGACGAGCGGGGCGTCTGGCGCATCGACTATGAGGACCTGGAGCGCAAAATCGTGGAGCATCACATCCATGCCACGATCTTCTGCAGCCCCCACAATCCCTGCGGCCGCGTCTGGGAGCACTGGGAGATTGAGGCCGCTATGGTCATCTTCCGGAAGCACGACGTCTGGGTGGTCTCCGACGAGATCTGGTCCGACCTGACCCTGGCGGGGCACAAGCACATCCCCACCCAATCCGTCAGCCCCTGGGCACGGGAGCATACGGCAGCCCTGTACGCCCCCTCCAAGACCTTCAACCTGGCGGGACTCATCGGCAGCTACCACGTGATCTACAACGACTGGCTCCGGGATCGGCAGGCCAAGGAAAGCTCTCTCAGCCACTACAACTCCATGAACGTGCTGTCCATGCATGCTCTGATCGGCGCATACAGCGAGGCCGGGCAGCGCTGGGTGGACGAGCTGCGGGAAGTGCTGACGGAGAACATCGCGTTCGCCTGTCATTTTATCCGGGAGCGCTTCCAGGGCGTCAGCCTGATGCAGCCCGAGGGCACCTATATGCTTTTCCTCCACTGCGAGGACTGGTGCAGAACCCACGGGAAGACCATGGACGAGCTGCAGAAGCTGGGCACCGACGTGGGCGTGGCCTGGCAGGACGGCGGCATGTTCCTGGATCCCTGGGGCATCCGCATGAATCTGGCCCTGCCCAGGCACGTCGTGGAAGAGGCCTTCCGGCGGCTGGACAAATACGTGTTCAACCCATAGAAAGCGTCATATTCGGATTTGTCGGGATGCCTTCCCCTTGGGGGGAAGGTGGCGCGAAGCGCCGGATGAGGGGAGGTATCGACGACAGAGTCGCTCCGTAGGGGCCGATGCCCACATCGGCCCTTTCCCGTATCGGTGTGAGGGCCGATGTGGGCATCGGCCCCTACGAATGATCCCTACAAATCCCGATCTGTTCGATACAACAACAGGAGGCCGCCATGAAACGAACGATCCTGCTTGCACTGCTCCTGCTTCTGGTACTCTCGCTCCTTCCCGGCTGCGGCGGGCCCGAAGCCTCCGCGCCAAGTGAGCCTGCCCCCTCCCCCGCTGTGTACGAGGATGGTCGCGCCCGACCCTCCAACGCCGGACGGCTCCGGGTCGTGGACGGCAGGCTTTGCGACCAGAACGGCAGCGCAGTCATGCTCCGAGGCGTCAGCCTCAACGGTCTCATCACCTCCGAGTCCTTCCTCAACGAGGAGCTCTTCCGGGAGCTGTCCCGGGACTGCGGCGTTGATCTCATCCGCCTCCCCCTCTACACCTACGGCGTCGGCGTCGTAGGCTACTGCACCAAGGGCGACAAGGAGCGCCACAAGCAGGACGTGGCGAAGGGCGTGGAGTTGGCGAAAGCCGCGGACATGTACGTCATCATCGACTGGCACATCCTCTCGGACGGGGATCCCAACACCTACCTGGAAACGGCCAAGACCTTCTTCGCGGAGATGGCGGAGACCTACCGGGATCACAACAACGTACTCTATGAGATCTGCAACGAGCCCAACGGCGTGGACTGGGCCGCGGTCAAGTCCTATGCCGAGCAGATAATTCCCGTGATCCGGGAAAAGGATCCGGACGCGGTGATCCTGGTGGGAAATCCCGACTGGTCCAAGGATCTGGAGGCGGCGGCCGCCGATCCTCTGGACTTTGATAATCTGCTCTACAGCTTCCACTTCTACGCCGCCAGCCACGGTGCGGAATTCCGGGAACGGGTGGAGCGCGTGAGCAGGGCCGGGCTGCCGATCTTCGTCACGGAGTACGGCGTCACGGCTGCCAGCGGCGGTCTGCCCCGGGATCTGGAGGAGGCCGATCGCTGGATCGAGCTGCTGGAGGAAGAGAAAATCTCCTGGTGCATGTGGTCCTTCTCCAAGGTCAACGAGGCCTGCTCCGCCGTCCGCTTCAATGTTCTGAGCTACAGCGGCTATACGGAAGCGGACTACACGGAAACCGGACTCTGGCTGCTGGATACTTTGAAAAGACACCATACGCGCTGAGCGCGGAAAGGAGCAAAGCCATGGAAGCCATCAAAACCATCGGCCTGACCAAGTATTACGGAAAGATCCGGGGGATCCTGGAGCTGGATCTCTCGGTGGAACAGGGAGCGTTTTTCGGCTTCATCGGTCCCAACGGGGCGGGGAAATCCACCACCATCCGCACGCTCCTGGGTCTGATCACCCCCAGCGCCGGCAGCGCGGCGATTTTTGGGAAGGACGTCCGAAGCGAAAAGGAGGCCATTCTGCGGCAGGTGGGCTATCTGCCCTCGGAGGCTCTGTTCTATCCCGGCATGAAGGTCCGGGAGCTGCTGCGCCTCTCCGCGGATCTGCGGAAGGCGGACTGCCGGGCGGAGGCGGAGCGGCTTTGCCAGCGGCTGCAGCTGGACCCCAGCCGCAAGGTGGAGGATCTCTCCTTCGGCAACCGAAAGAAGCTTGCCATCGTCTGCGCCCTGCAGGGCAATCCGGAGCTGCTGATCCTGGACGAGCCCACCGGGGGCCTGGATCCCCTGATCCAGCATGAGTTCTTTGAGATCCTGCGGGAGCGGAACCGGGAAGGCGTCACCGTCTTCCTCTCCAGCCACGTGCTATCGGAGATCCAGCGCTACTGCCAGCAGGCCGCTGTGATCCGGGAGGGCCGTCTCATAGCCTGCGACCGGGTGGAGGCTCTGGCGAAGACCAACGCCCGGCGGGTCACCGTCCGGGGCCGGGTGGAGCTGGACGCCCTGGAAGGGATCCGGGATCTGCGGGTCGAGGAGGACGGGCTGAGCTTCCTCTACAACGGCGATCTGAAGCCCCTGCTGCGGCAGCTGGCGGCGGGCGAGGTCCGGGATCTCAGCGTAGCGGAGCCGGACCTGGAGGAGATCTTCCTGCATTACTACGAAAAGGAGGGTGCGCGGTCATGAGCATCGTCAAACATGAGCTCAGGCAGAGCCGGCTGTCCTTCTGGATCTGGACCGGCGTCATCGGCTTCCTGCTGGCCACCTGTATTTTCCTTTTCCCCCAGATGAAGGGGCAGATGGGCGAAATCAGTGAAACCTTCGCCTCCATGGGTTCCTTTACGACGGCCTTTGGCATGGACAAGCTCAACTTCGGCACCCTGGTGGGCTATTACGCCATCGAGTGCGGCAATGTGCTGGGTCTGGGCGGGGCCTTCTTCGCGGCTCTCTGCGCCGTCAGCAGTCTGAGCAAGGAGGAGGGCGGCCGCACGGCGGAGTTCCTCCTGAGCCACCCCGTCTCCCGGGGCCGGGTCACAGCGGAGAAGCTGGCCGCGGTGCTGCTCCAGGTGACGGCCCTGAATCTGCTGGTCTATCTGATTTCCCTGGGCTCCATGCTGGCCGTGGGCGAGGAGATCCCCTGGCGGGAGCTGAACCTGCTCCACCTGGCCTATTTCCTGCTTTGTCTGGAGCTGGCCGGAATCTGCTTCGGCATCTCCGCCTTCCTGCGGAAGAACAGCGCCGGCCTCGGCCTGGGGATCGCCGCGCTGCTGTACGCCACGAATCTCATCGCCAACATCACGGAATCCGCGAAGTTTCTGAAATACATCACGCCCTACGGCTACTGCGACGGTGCGGAGATCGTCAGCAGCGGCAGTCTGGACGGGACGAAAATCGCCATCGGCCTGTGCCTCGGACTGATCGGCGTCATCGCCGCCTTCCTCCGCTATACGAAAAAGGACATCCACTGCGCCTGAGGCCGCATGCTCGTTTTTTGTTGCTTTGTTCAAAACCTGAACATTGAGAAGCCATTGTCTGAGAAAAGCGCTATGAAATACTGTGCCTTCCTTCCGCCGCTTATCACCTTGTATTTGATTATCCGCTGCGTTGCGGCGAAAGCCGCCCGGAACGACCTGTCCTGGCGCAAAGCAGTCTATTTGCCGAATCTGCTGTTCTGGGTGAGCCTGCTGGGCAATCTGTTCGTCATCCCCTCCGTCCTTCTGCTCTGGCAGGAGGACACCTTGGGCTTCGCGTACATTGCGTTCAGTCTCATGGGCTGGTCCATGCAGCTCGCCTATGCCAACTGCTGGATCCGCTATGACGAACAGGGCTTCACCCACCATACCTTTTTCGGTCGAACTTATGAATTCACCTATCCGGACGTCACCGGCATCCGCAATGGCAGCCGCGGCGATCTATGGCTCTACTGTGAGAGGCACATGATCTTTCTGGACGGCATGTGCGTCAATATGCATCATTTCTTGCAGCGTGTAAAGAAGCACAGCTGTAAGCTCCGGGAGAAACCGTCCCGGATCCGCTGGGACCCCTTCAATCATAACGTCGAATACGGGAAATTCATCTTTTTTCTGTTCCTGATCCTGCTCCTTCTATGGACTGCTTTCATGCCGATGATGCTGATCGGCGTCTTTGGACCGCCGGATTCCGAGGCTGATACCGAGCGGCGGGAAGCAGTCTTCCTGAGTTGGAGAGATTCCGGAAGCGGCGATCTCTATATGACCGCCTCTGACGGCTCCGATTACGGGATCAAGCGCTGGATCAGGCTGCCGGAGCAGCCGGACAGCTTCTGCGACGGAAAGACCGTCTGCACCGTCTGGGGAAATGGAAGCGAGACCTTCTGGATCAGCCAGCTGCAGGCAGGAGACCGCACGCTGTTCAGCTTTGCCCAGGCACAGGAGGATTACAAAAACGACCAGAAGTGGGCAGTTCCGCTGCTGCTTCTGACCTGCGCCGCCAGCTGGGTCGTATTCATTGGAATGCTGCTGGTCGGGCGACACCCGGAGCGATATTCTCCGCGTATCAAACGCCTGCTGCTGGGAAGCGCTTTGATCACGGACAAACCGGCGCGTCACAGGAAGCAGCGATAATCAGCATGCATGGATCGATCGGCCGGCACGGGGCGTCGAAGGCGCCGTCCCCCCCACGGCATCGCCGGCCGTTTCCTGTTGCCTGAAAAAAGGATTGACAAATCCGGGTGAAACCGATATAATACTTCCGATAAATGCGTTGAGGAAACGAGACCGGCAGGAAAACGGCAGCGAACGGGGGAGGGTGCGAGCCCCGGCGTTTTCGAACCGGTCAGCCACTTCCGAGCGGCCCGCGAGGAGCGGGACGGGCGCTCCCGTTACAGAGCGAAGAGATACGCGGCCCAAAGCCGCGCAATCAGGGTGGTACCGCGAGCACTTCGCCCCTGTCCGGGGTGGGGTGTTTTTATATTCCTGAGAACAATCATGGCGCACTGTGCGCCGCTACGGAGGTAATACTATGGCGAAATATCACGGCCTGAACGAACTGCGGGAGATGTTTCTCTCCTACTTCGAGAGCAAGGGGCATCTGCGGCTCCCCTCCTTCTCTCTGATCCCCCAAAACGACAAGAGCCTGCTGCTGATCAACTCCGGCATGGCCCCCATGAAGCCCTACTTCAAGGGCGAGGTGGAGCCCCCTCGCCGTCGCATCTGCACCTGCCAGAAGTGCATCCGCACCGGCGACATTGAGAACATCGGCAAGACCTCCCGCCACGGCACCTACTTTGAGATGCTGGGCAATTTCTCCTTCGGCGACTACTTCAAGAAGGAGGCCATTCACTGGTCCTGGGAATTCCTGACCCAGGTCTGCGGTCTGGAGCCCGATCGGCTCTACCCCTCCATCTACGAGAACGACGACGAGGCCTTCGAGATCTGGAACAAGCAGGAGGGCATTCCCGCCGATCGGATCTTCCGCTTCGGCAAAGAGGACAACTTCTGGGAGCACGGCTCCGGCCCCTGCGGTCCCTGCTCTGAAATCTACTACGACCGGGGCGAAAAGTACGGCTGCGGTAGGCCCGATTGCACCGTGGGCTGCGACTGCGACCGCTTCATTGAGGTCTGGAACAACGTCTTCTCCCAGTTTGACAACGACGGCCACGGCAACTACACCGAGCTGGTCCAGAAGAACATCGACACCGGCATGGGTCTGGAGCGTCTGGCGGTGGTCTGCCAGGACGTGGACTCCCTCTTCGACGTGGATACCGTCATGAACATCACCAAGCGGGTCACAGAGCTGACCGGCGCTTCCTACGGCCAGAGCCACAAGATGGACGTGTCTCTGCGGGTCATCACCGACCACATCCGCTCCGCCACCTTTATGATCGCCGACGGCGTGCTGCCCTCCAACGAGGGCCGGGGCTACGTGCTGCGCCGGCTGCTCCGCCGGGCTGCCCGCCACGGGAAGCTTCTGGGCGTGGACAAGCCCTTCCTCTTCGACGTGGTGGACACCGTCATCCACGAGAACGAGGCCCACTACCCCTATCTGCGCCAGCGCCAGAGCTTCATCACCAAGGTCATCCGCTCCGAGGAGGAAAGCTTCCTGGCCACCCTGGACGCGGGCCTCAAGATCTTCTCCGAGATGCTGGAGGCCCACAAGGCCGCGGGCGAGACCGTCTTCTCCGGCGAGGACGCCTTCAAGCTTTCCGACACCTACGGCTTCCCCCTGGATCTCACCGTGGACATGGCCGAGGAGGCCGGAATGGCCGTGGATCAGGAGCGCTTCAAAAAGCTGCTGCAGGAGCAGAAGGTCCGGGCCCGCGAGGCCCGCAAGAAGCTGGGCGACCTGGCCTGGGAGGGCATCGACCTGGGGCTGGACAACACCCCCACCGACTTCACCGGCTATGAGAAAAACGAGGACGAGGCCAAGGTCCTGGCCGTGGTGGTGGACGGGGAGCTCGCCGGCGCCATTGCGGGCGGCGAGGACGGCATCCTGGTACTGGACAAGACCCCCTTCTATGCCGAAATGGGCGGCCAGGTGGCCGACCACGGCACCATCCGTGTCGGCAGCTCCGTCTTCGAGGTCCGCAACGTCCTGAAGGACAAGGGCGGCAAGTATCTGCACCACGGCCATCTGGTCTCCGGCGAGATCAAGACCGACGACATTGCTCACGCCGCCATCGACGTGCAGCGCCGCCAGGCCATCCGCCGGGCTCACTCCGCCACCCATCTGCTCCAGGCTGCTTTGGAGTCTGTGCTGGGCGACCACTGCCACCAGGCGGGCTCTCTGGTGGAGCCCGACCATCTGCGCTTCGACTTCACCCATTTCTCCGCCATGACGCCTGACGAGATGGCAGAGGTCAACCGCCGGGTCATGGATCTGATCCTGGCGGGCTATGATGTGGAGACCCTGGTGCTGCCCATCGCCGAGGCCCAGAAGCTGGGGGCCACCGCCCTCTTCGGCGAGAAGTACGGCGACGTCGTCCGCGTGGTCCGCATGGGTCCCTCCCTGGAATTCTGCGGCGGCACCCACCTGGACAACACCGCCAAGGTGGGCCTCTTCCGCATCAGCTCCGAGGGCTCCGTGGCCTCCGGCGTCCGCCGGATCGAGGCCATCACCGGTCCCGCGGTGCTGGAGGAGATCGACCGCTTCCAAAAGACCCTGATTCAGGCCGCCGAAACCCTGAAAACCACCCCCGGCGAGCTGATCCGCAAGGCTGAGGCCACCGTAAACGAGGTCAAGGAGCTCCGCCAGCAAATGGAGGCCATGAAGGACAAGCTGCTCTCCGGCGAGCTGCAGCAGCTGACCATCACCGCGCAGCAGGTCAAGGGCCTGCACGTGCTGACGGATGTTCGCAGCGGCATGAGCGTTCCCGATCTGCGGAAGCTCGGCGACCTGCTCCGGGATAAGGACCCCAACGTGGTGGCCATGCTGGCCTCCGAAACGGACGGCAAGATCTCCGTCCTGGCGGTCTGCGGTCCCAACGCCGTCAAGCAGGGGGTCAAGGCCGGCGTGCTGGTGAAGACCATCCTCTCCGCCTGCGGCGGCTCCGGCGGCGGCAAGCCCGACTCCGCCATGGGCGGCTGCAAGGATATGGAGGCCCTGAAGGCCGAGCTCAAAAAGCTGCCCGAACTGATCTGACCCCTACGAAGAAACTGCCCGAACTGATTTGAGGGATTAGGCATCAGGCATCAGGCATCAGACCCGCCTGTAGGGACAAGCATTGCTTGTCCGCCGTTCCCCGCTCTGACGTCAGGCGGAGGACCAGGCATCAAAGAAAACGCCGGGTAGCGGCGCACAGTGTGCGCCACGGAACCATACCAAAAACCCGCCTGTAGAGGGGCATTGGCCACCCGGCATTCGGGACAAATGCAATTTGCCATAGGCATATCCAGCATGGTATTGAATCAAGACAGGAGAGGGGAACAGATTCTTCGCTCCGTTCAGAATGACATGAAATTACAGGAGGAATAAACAATGGACGACTGCATCTTTTGTAAAATCATCAAGGGAGACATCCCCTCGAAAAAAGTCTACGAGGACGATCTTTGCTTTGCTTTCTACGACATCAACCCCTTGGCTCCCATGCATTTCCTCGTCGTTCCCAAACTGCACCTCGCTTCCGCTGCTGAAGTAACGGAAGAAAACGCCGCCCTGGTGGGCCACATCTACGCCGTCATCGCCAAGCTGGCCGCGGAGCTGGGCATCGCCGAGGGCTTCCGCGTGGTGACCAACTGCGGCGCCGACGCGGGCCAGACCGTGCATCACCTGCACTTCCACGTGCTGGGCGGTAAAACGCTGGGCGCGTTCAATTAAGGGAGAATGGCTGTCCCCATCCCGCGGGATGAGGGCAGCTATTTTGCCGTTTTTGCGGGAAAGGAGGCCTGTCATGCGGAAGCTGCTTTGGTTCTCCACAGGCTTTACCCTTGCCAGCCTCCTGGCGGTATACGCTTTGCCGGAGGCTTGGCTGCCCTGGTGTGCCCTTGGCGGGCTGCTGCTCGTTGTGCTGGCGCTCGTCGTTCTCCGCCTGCGGCGGAGCGGGTCGCTCCCCCTGCGGGTAAGAGCGACCCCTTCGATCCGGGTTGTTTCCTGTTGTCTTTTGGGCCTGGCGATCGGCCTGCTCTGGTGCTGGGGCTATGCCGCGGTCAAGCTGGCGCCGGCCCATGAAGTCGGGGGGAAGTATCCCGCGCTCACGGCCGAGCTTTGCGACTACCCCGTAGAGACCTATTATGGCCATCGCGCCGACGCCTGGGCGGAGCTGCCGGAGGGCCGCTTCAAAACCCGGCTCTATCTCTACGGCCCCCTGCCGGAGCTGGAGCCCGGGGATCGGATCACCGGCTCCTTCACCCTGCGGCGGGCGGATCGGGATCTCAGCGGAGATACCTGGTTGGATCTGCAAGCCCGTGGGATTTTGCTGACTGCCTCGGGTCGGGTATCCGCCTCCGAAAGCGGCGGCGCTCCCTTCCGGTATTTCCCCGCCCGCTGGTCCCGGGCCATCTATGAACGGCTGGGCGCGTTGATCCCCGCGGACGCCGCCGCCCTGCCCCGGGCCATGCTGACCGGCAGCCGGGAGGACCTCTCCGAGGCGGACCGGGACGCCCTCTCCGGGGCCGGCGCCTCCCACATCGTGGCGGTTTCCGGCCTCCATGTGGCCATGCTGCTGGGGGCGCTGGTCCTGATCGTGGGCCGGGGCAGGCTGTGCTCCGTTTTGGGGCTGCCGCTGCTGCTGCTCTTTGTGCTGATGACCGGCGCCTCCCCCTCTGTCGTGCGGGCGGCGCTGATGCTGAGTCTCTTTCTGTTGGCTTCGCTCTTCCGGGAGGAAAACGACCCGCCCAGTTCCCTGGCCTTTGCCGCCCTTCTGATCCTCCTGGAGAACCCCTGGGCGGCGGCAAACGTCAGCTTTCAGCTCTCCTTTGCGGCGGTGGCGGGCCTGCTGCTGGTAACGAAGGCGCTGCGGGAGTATCTGCTGGCGCTCGGTCCTGTCAAGGGTCTGCTGGCCTGGAAGGGACCGAAGGCCTTGCCGCAGCTGCCGAAAGGCCTGCTGCTCCGCTTCCTTCATTGGCTGATCCGCTTCCTGATAGGCAGCTTTTCCGCCTCCCTGGGCGCTCTGTGCTTCTCGACCCCCATCGCTGCTGCGCACTTCGGCAGCGTGCCGGTCTACGGCGTGCTCACCAATCTGCTGGTGCTGCCCCTGGCGACAGCCTGCCTTTGGGGGACTCTGGCAGTGCTGCTGCTGGGCCTCGTCAGCACGTCGCTGGGGAGCTGGGCGGGCCGGCTGCTGGCCTGGCCGGTCCGCTGGATCTTCGGAATTAGCCGGGCTGTCTCAAGCCTGCCGGGCCATCTGCTCTACCCCGATTTCTGGGGAAAGGCTTTCCTGATCCTCTGCGTTCTGCTCCTGCTCCTGGCCTTCCTGCGGCGGCGCAAGCAGCGCTACGGGCTGCCCCTGCTGGGACTGCTGGCGGCTCTGGCCGTCACCATAGGCCTCCAACATGTCCAAAACAGCGTCGGCCAGTTCACCCTGGCGGTCCTGGACGTGGGCCAGGGCCAATGCGTGTGTATGGTGACCTCCTCCTGCGCGGTCATGACCGACTGCGGCGGCTCCGGCGGGCCCCAGCCCGGCCGCACTGCCGCCGCCTGGCTGCGAAAAAAGGGCGTGGACCGGCTGGACGCTCTGATTCTGACCCACTATGATACCGACCACATCTGCGGTGTGGAAGCCCTGCTCTCGCTGGTTCCCGTCAAGGCAGTCTACCTGCCGGACGTGGAATTCGACCCGGAGAACCGGGCGGCCGTGGAGAAAGCCGCCCTGGACGCGGGAGCGGATCTGCATTATGTAAACTCAGATCTCACGCTGTCCTTCGCCGACAGCACGGTACGCCTGTACGCGCCGGTCTCCGCCAGAAATGACAACGCGGCCTGCGTTTCCGTCTTGTATTCCGCGGCAGAATATGATATGCTGATCACAGGCGATTTGGACGCCCGGGGCGAGGCCGCCCTGGCGGAGCAGAAGGACCTGCCCCCGGTGGAGCTCTATGTGGCGGGACACCACGGCTCCGCCAAGTCTTCCTCTCAGCTGCTGCTGGACACGATCCGCCCTTACACCGTGCTGATCAGCGTTGGGCGGAACAACTATGGCCTGCCAAACGAAGAGGCCCTGGCGCGGATCGAGGCCTGCGGCGCGCAGATCTACCGCACGGACGAGTGCGGCACTTTGGAAATAGGACGGTGAGACCATGGCCGACGGCAATCTGGACCGGCTCAAGTCTGACATCAAACTGAACAATCCCGCAAGGCTCTACGTCTTCTACGGCGAGGAGGCCTATCTGCGGCGCTACTATCTGGACGCCCTGCGCAGGCTGCTGGTGGAGGACTTTGCCGAAGCCTTCAACTATCACCGCTTCAACGCGGAGACCATCTCCCTCCAGGCCGTGCTGGACAGCATCGAGGCCATCCCCATGATGGCCCAACACTCCATGGTCCAGATCGACGACGTGAACTTCTTCACCCTGCCCGGGGACGAGGCCGCGGCCTACGCGAAATTCTTTTCCGACATTCCCGACTACTGCACCGTGGTCCTGGTCTATGAGACCGTGGAGTTCAAGATCGACCGGCGCAAAAAGACCCTGGCGGAGCTCTTCGACCAAGCCGTGACCGTGGAATTCACCCAGCCCTCCGACCGGGAGCTGGTTTCCTGGATCGGGCGGCATCTCAAGAAATCCGGCAAGCGCATTACCGTGGACGACGCCCAGTACCTGATCCACCGCACCGGCGGCTCCATGACGGCCCTGCTGGGAGAGATCGGCAAGCTGGCCGCCTATGTGGAGGACGAGACCGTCGCCCGGGAACACATCGACCTGCTGGTGGAGCCGGTTTTGGAGGCTGAGATCTGGGACCTCACCGACGCCGTGGCCGCGGGCCGCTACGAGCGGGCCCTCCAGGTTCTGCGGACCCTGCTGCAGAAGCAGGAGGAGCCCGTCATGATCCTGGGTGCCATCGGCGGACAACTGCGCCGTATCCTGGCGGCCAAACGGCTGACAGCCGCGGGCAAGCGTCAGCAGGACCTGATGAAGCTCTGCGGGATCGGCGGCTACCCGGCCCAGAAGACCATGGACAATGCCCGCCGCATGTCGGACCGCTTCTGCGAACGGGCGGTGGAGCTCTGTCTGGAAGCGGACCAACGGCTGAAGACCTCCTACGACGAGCCGGAGCGGGTGCTGGAGCTGCTGGTACTCGAGCTGGCGGGCGAATCGAGGAACACATAACTCGTAGGGGCCGATGCCCACATCGGCCCGAACCGTCAGTTTGTTCACAAAGCGAGGGCCGATGCCCACATCGGCCCGAACCGTCGGTTTGTTCACAAAGCGCGGGCCGATGTGGGCATCGGCCCCTACGGTGGAACGCAGATGCTGAAAATCAAAGAAGCCCTTGTGGTGGAGGGCCGGTACGACAAAAACACCCTGTCCCAACTCGTGGACGCCCCGATTTTCGTCACCGACGGCTTCGGGATCTTCAAGAACCCTGAAATGCTGGCCCTGCTGCGGGCCACGGCGGAACGGCGCGGGCTCATCGTCCTGACGGACCCCGACGGGGCCGGTCTGGTGATCCGCAACCGCCTGAAGGGGGCCATTCCCCCGGAATTTGTAAAGCACGCCTACGTGCCCGACGTCTACGGCAAGGAGCGCCGCAAGGCCGCCCCCGGCAGGGAGGGCAAGCTGGGCGTGGAGGGCATGGAGCCGGAGGTATTGATCGCCGCCCTGCGGAAGGCAGGCGCGACGGTTCTGGAAGAGTCTCCCCTTTCCGGAGGGCTTGTAGGGGCAAGCATTGCTTGTCCGGTTTGCGAAGCAAACAATCGCCCGGAGGTCGATCCTTCGGAGCCGGTCGGTGATCTGGATTTGCCTTCGGCAAATTGCATTCGTTCCGAATGCCGGACAAGCAATGCTTGTCCCTACGGCAAGAACGATACGTCCATCACCAAAACCGACCTGTACGAGCTGGGCCTGTCCGGGAAGCCGGACAGCAAAGAGAAACGGAAGGCCCTGCAAAAAGAATTTGGCCTGCCGGAAAACCTGTCTTCCAACGCCCTGCTGACGGCGCTGAACTGTATCACCACACGGGTTGAATTATACGACCGTTTTAGCGGGCAAATTGCCCGCGCTACATAGAGCTCTGAACGCAATCCCGTATCGGCGGGCGCTCAATGAGCGCCCCTACGGCCATCAATTTCCGAATCCCGACAATGGCGCACGCTGTGCGCCGCAACAAACTGCTATGATCGAACTGAGTGTACAAAACATAAAAAAGTCCTTCGAGGTGGGAGAAATCCTCCTGGACGGTCTTTCCTTTGAGATCCAGACCGGCGAGTGCGTCGGCATCATGGGGCGGAACGGCTGCGGGAAGACCACCCTCTTTCGCATGCTCACCGGGGAGCTGGAGCCCGACGACGGGGTGATCGTCTTCGCCCCCAACCGGAAGATCGGCCTGATCTCCCAGATCCCCTCCTTCCCCGCGGGCTGGACCGTGGAGAACGTGCTCCGCTCCGCCTACCGGGAGCTCTTTGCCATGAAGAAGAAAATGGAGGAGCTGGAACGGCGCATGGCCGTCTTTGTGGACCGGGCCCTGCTTTCGGAATACGACCGGCTCTCCACCGCCTACGAAGTCGGGGGCGGCTACGAGATGGACACCTCCGTGGACAAGATCTGCAACGGCCTGGGCATCCCGGCCCTGATGCGGGACCAGCTCTTTTCCTCCCTCTCCGGCGGAGAGAAGACCCGGGTGAACCTGGCCCGGCTCCTGCTGGAAAATACTGACATCCTCCTGCTGGACGAGCCCACCAACCACCTGGATCTGCGCAGCGTGGAGTGGCTGGAGAGCTACATCCGGCAGTTCAAGGGCACCACCCTGACCATCTCCCACGACCGCTATTTTCTGGACCGGGTGGTGGACCGGATCATCGAGATCCACGACGGTCACGCCGAGTTCTACAACGGCAACTATTCCTTCTATTTAGAGGAGAAGCAGGCCCGCTTCAACCTGCAGATGAAGCAGTACCAGCAGGAGCAGGCCAAGATCGGCCAGCTCAGCTACACTATCGAGCGAATGAAGGGCTGGGGCATCAACAACCGGGTCCTCTTCCGCCGGGCCATGGCCATGCAGCACCGGATGGAACGCATCCAAAAGACCGAGCGGCCAAAAACCGAACGGACCATGAAGGCCCGCTTCGGGGAAAAGGAGTTTTTCGGGGACTTCGTCTTCGATCTGAAGGGCATGGAGAAGTCCTTCGGGGACAAGAAGCTCTTTTCCGACGTGGAGCTGCTGGTGGAGGGCGGCGAGCGCATCGCCATCCTGGGGGACAACGGCACCGGCAAGACCACCTTCCTCCGCTGCCTGCTGGGGGAGGAGCCCGTGGACGCGGGGCGCATCCGCTTCGGCCCCACGGTGAAGACCGCCTATCTGCCCCAAATCATGCACTTTGCACATCCGGAGCGGACCCTCTACGACACCATGCTCTACGAGAAGAACTGCACCCCCCAGCAGGCGAGAGACCGCCTGGGCTCCTTCCTCTTCTCCGGGGAGGACGTGTTCAAGACCGTGGGGACCCTCTCCGGCGGCGAGCAGAGCCGGCTGCGGCTGTGCATGCTCATGGACGAGAAGATCAATCTGCTGATCCTGGACGAGCCCACCAATCACCTGGACATCGCCTCCCGGGAGTGGGTGGAGTGCGCCATTGAGGAGTACGAGGGCACCCTGCTCTTCGTTTCCCACGACCGCTACTTCGTGGACAAGTTCGCCACCCGGATCTGGGAGCTGGAGGACGGGGTCATCAAGGACTACCCCTGCGGCTACGCCAAGTACCGGAGCCTGAAGGAGAACGCCGCCGTCCGGCCCATTCCCCAGACGGAAAAGCCCGTCAAAAAGGAAAAGCCCGCCCAGAAGACGGACGCCAAAGCCTTGGAGAAGGAGGTCCGCCGCCTGGAACGGGAGATCGACAAACAGGAGCAGGCCGTGGCCGCCCTGGACGAGCAGCTCCTGGCCGCCGCCTCGGACTACAAGGAGCTGATGCGCCTGACCGCGGAAAAGGAAGCCGCGGAGGCGGCCCTGGCGGAGCTCATGGAGAAATGGGAACAAGCCGCCGCATCCCTGGAGGGCTGACCGGCCACGCCGCAGCTCCGGCAATCTGCCTGCCGTTCTCCGCCGCAGGGGCGCTCATTGCGCGCCCGCCCGGGAATTCAAGCAAGTAAAATGTAATAAGTAATAAGTAACGAGAGCCCGTAGGGGACGGGTCCCCCGTCCTGCACACTGACCGCAGCAACCCGTTCTCTTTTACGTTCCTATTCTTTTACTGTATCTGCTCTGTTGATAAGTTGGCATGCCTCCGGCGGCCTACTTTCTTGTTCCGGCAAGAAAGTAGGCAAAGAACCAGCCAGATGGGGAAGATTCCGAATCTCTCCCCCCTCTGGACTCCCCTCATTCAAACGGCCAAAAGGGGCGCGCCCCTTTTGGAAATCCCCGAGTAGCCCTGTTTGCGTCTGCGAAAAACAATACTTTTTTGTCTCCGTCAATCAACCGTTCTTTATTTTCTGCAATCTATATCGGATCATCGGCAATTTGAATTCAAAAAACAAGAATCCTTTCATGGAGGTACCGCTATGGCACTAACGCAATCCGTCTGGTCGTTGGATGACAAAAAGCCTTTGGATACCGCGAGACTCATCGACGAGAAGGAGCTTGAAACCCTGCTCTGCGATCACATTGAACTGCTTAATAACGGTTGGCTTGTAATCGGGAACCAAGTCAAAACTGACGCAGGCAAGTATATCGACATTCTCTGCATGGACCACAGCGGCTGTATGATTGTCGTAGAACTCAAAAAAGATTTGACTCCGCGGGAAGTAACGGCACAGGTCATTGACTATGCGGCCAGCGTAACTAAGTTGACCCCTTCAGATATAGCCCAACTGTATCTGGATTACACACACGGAAAAACACTAAACGCTTCTTATCAGGAGAAATTCGGTAAAGAGTTGGACGAAACGAGCGTCAACAACGACAGTGTCAAAATGGTTATCGTCGCAGCAAAGATGGATGACGGAACAGAACGTATCATCCACTTTCTGAAAGAAACCTATAAAATGCCGATCAACGTCCTCTTCTTCTATGTTTTTCAGAATGGTACTCAACGCTTTATCAGCCGTGTTTGGCTGGAAGATGAAATTGATGAGCCAGCTAAAGTGGAAACAGGCAACAAGGGACCCTGGAACGGTGAATATTATGTGTCTTTCGGAGAAGATTCCCGCAATTGGGAGGATGCAAGAAAATATGGATTCATCTCTGCAGGCGGTGGAAGCTGGTATTCTCAAACACTCAATCTTTTATCTTCCGGTGATCGAATCTGGGTTAATATCCCTCATAATGGGTATGTCGGCGTTGGAATTGTCACATCGGAGTCTGTTTTGGCAAAAGACGCCGTCTTTTTTGAAAACGGTGTCTCAGTAAAAATGAATGAGCTTCCCTTAAAAGGCAAGTATTTTTACAGTCCGGATGATTCAGAAAAAGCAGAGTACATTGTTCAAGTAAGATGGATTAAAACCGTTCGTCGGGCAGACGCAGTAAGGGAACTTGGTTTCTTTGGAAATCAAAACTCTGTTTGTAGACCAACTGCTGAAAGATGGTCGTTCACGGTTGAACGCTTGAAAAAACTATGGAATATTGAATGATCACATGTAACACACGGGCCTTTTCCCATCCATGGGAAAAGGCCCGTGTTAAATTAATATGAGATATCAATGGAACAGGTTCAGGAAGCTGCTCAGCAGGCCGCCGGACTGGGGCTGCTGGGCTTGCTGCTCTGCCAGCTGAATTACGTTGCCGCCGGCATTGGGTTCCGTGCTGCCGCCGCCCCCCAGGAGGGAGGAGAACAGGCCGGAGGCCAGGGAGGCGTTGCTGTTGGAGCTGCCGCCCAGAAGCGAGCCCAGCAGACCGGCGCTCTGCTGCTGGGGTTGGGTCTGCTGCTGGCCGCCGCCGAGAAGACCGCCCAGCAGGCCGCCGGAGCTCTGGCCGCCGAGGCCCAGCAGACCGCCCAGCATACCCAGCAGGCCGCCGGAGGAGCCGCTGTTCTGGCTGCCCAGCAGGGAGAGCAGCAGCGGAGCCGCCAGGGCCAGGATCGTGCCGGTCTTGCCCTTGGTGACGCCGGAGGCCCGGGAAATCTCGTTGACAAGGCCCTTCTGGTCGTCGCCCAGGATATGGCTCAGGATCTTCTTGCCGTCCTTGAGATCGGCGTTTTTGAGAAACGCCGCAGGATTGGAGAAGTCGTCCTTGCTGTGGTCCGTCAGCGCCTTGTTCAGAGACTTCTCGCCCGCCGCGCTGCCGGCGTTGCGGCGCATGCCGCCCACCAGGGCGGGGATGCCGGCGGAGAGGACCTTAGCCACGTCCTCCTTCCCGACCTTGGTGCGCTTGCTGATGGCGTCGATGCCGCCGCCGGAGAGCAGGCTGCCAATGGAATTGAGATCAAATCCCATTTTAGTTTCCTCCCGTCGCGTTGGGGGCCTCGGTCTGCGGCGTTTCTCCCAGCTCTGCCAGGACCGCGTCCTTGTCCTCCACGTTCAGTTCCGCCAGCTCCAGGCCCATATCTTCCGCGTAGTGCGCGGCGCAGTAGGAGCAGATGGCGGTACGGCCGGACTCGATGGCCTCGGTGACGGAGCCCTTATAGAGGGTGCTGGAGTTGCGGATATGGGGGCAGCCGGTCTCTTCGTCGGCGTTCAGATGGTACTTGTGACCAAACTGGGTCCAGTAGACGTCGGTGGTGATCTGGGCTTCGGCGTCCTGCTTCTGCTCGGCGGAGATGGGATGGAAATCCGCGGAGGCGACGCCGGTGATCAGCAGGGCCACGACAGCCACGATGGCGGCGATGGTCTTGGTCTTCTTATCCAGCTTGTCGTTCTTGAGCAGGATGATGATCAGCGGGATGAAGCAGACACAGGCCATGATGACGCCCAGCTCGTTCCAGAGGTAGAACAGGAACTTGCCGCGCTTCTCGCTCATGGGCTTGATGTGGTTGGCCTTCTTCCAGAGCTGGGCCGCCAGGATGGCGAAGGCCAGATCCAGGACGATCATGATGATCAGGAAGACCAGCGGGCTCATGCCGAAGGGCGGGATGAAATACTGCAGGATCGCCATGATGGCGAAGACCTCGCACACGATGGCAAGGACCCACAGGACGATCGCGCCGATGCGCAGGCCGACGGTGCTGCCGCCGGTGGGCTTGTTGGGGGTAACGATGGTCTGCTGGGGCTTTTTGGCAGGCGCCGGCTTCGCGGCGGTTTCAGCGGCCTTCTTCGCAGGCTCCGCAGCTTTCTTGGCAGCTTCAGCTGCCTTTTGCGGCGCGGCTTCTTTCTTTTCCGCACCGCGGACGATCTTTTCAGCCATGAATATTCCTCCCTATTATTTCTCGAAATCTTGGGGATTTGCTATCTTTTATTATCTATATTTTGTGGTTTTTTGTCAATAGGGAAATTCGATTTTTTCGGGATCAGGGGAGCCGGGCGCTCAATGAGCGCCCCTGCGGCGGATCACGGAGATAAGCAGCGCCGTGAGGGCAAAGCCAATGATCGCCCCGAGGGTGTTGAGGATCAGATCGTCCAGCTCGGAAACGCCGGAGCCGAGAAGGAACTGGCCCGTCTCGACCCCCAGAGAGAGCAGGAAACCGGCCAGGGCTGCCTGCCAGAGCCGCCCGCCCCGGAGCCGGACCAAAACGCCGGCGGGAGCAAACCAAATCAAATTGCCCCCAAAGAGATAGAGGAAATAGCGCCAATATCCGGCCCGGAACAGCTTACTGTAGTAGGCGAAGGCGTCCCACTCGATCCGCCCGGAAAAGAGCCCGTGGGAGAAGCAGCCGTTCCGGAATACGGTGATCCGGAGGAGGACGGCGAGCCATATTCCTGCTAAAACGCGCAGCAGCCAAACCTTTTTCATGCTCCTCTCCCTTCGGATTTAGCAGAACACACAAAAAATGCTCGCATTTTTTGTGTGTTCTGCTGATAATTCTTAATTCATAATTCTCAATTCTCAATTAATTTCAGCGCCAGCTCCGCCGCAGCCTCGGCGGCCTGGGCACGGACGGCAGCCCGGTCGCCGTCGAAGCGATACTCCCGCACCAGGGTCATGATCCCGTCAGTGGCGCCGATGTAGACCAGCCCGACAGGCCTGCCCGTCTCGTCGGAGTTGGGCCCGGCGATGCCGGTGATTCCCACGCCCAGGTCTGCGCCGACGGTCCGGCGGACCCCCGCAGCCATCTGGTGGGCCACCGCCATGGAGACGGGCCCCAGGGTGTCCAGCAGCTCCTGCTCCACCCCCAGAAGCTCATGCTTGACCCGGTTGCAGTAGGAAATCACGCCGCCGGGATAGACCGCGGAGCTGCCGGAAATGTCGGTGATGGACTTCCCCAGCAGCCCGCCGGTGCAGGACTCGGCGGTGGCGATGGTCTTCTGCTTGTCTTTCAAAATTTGAACCAGCACCTCGATTTGGGTGATCCCGCTCTGTGGTACGATCATGTGTTCTTTTCCTTTCTGCTTATCGTTTTGTGATCAGAGTCTTTGCTCCCGATGCCTTCACAGTTAAAACGCAGCGCAAAAAACTGCTGGACCCACGCGGGATAATTCTTCCACTCGCTTGCTTCATAGAGCCTTTGCAGACTGCGCTTGCCGACGCGGCGGTCCATAACGGCAAATATTTTTTGGATATAGTCCTCGCTCATGAGCGAGTCCGTCACGGGCTGATTCAAAAATGCCAGTGCGGCATTCAGAAAATCATAATTGCAATACGTGCAATTATGATCCCATTTCTCCTTCAACTCCGGGGGCCGAGCTTCGTAATGTCCTGTTTGCTCGTACAGCGTGGAAGCGTCGTATTCCTGTCGGAACATCTCAATCCACGAAAAGGAAACCAACTCCCGTCCATCCAGACGGATCGCCGCTCTGCCATAGGAGCTGTGCGCCTCATGATAAAATGTAAGGAAATATGTGATTCGCTCTCGCAGGGAGTCGCACAGTAACACGGAAAGCTGTTTGTTCAGCCCACTCCAGGATTTGAAATGGTAATCCATGTTTTCTCCTTATTTTCGTTCTCTGTTTTTCGTATTTCGTTCTCCTATTGCCCGTTTCCGATTGTCAGTCATCCCTGATACCGCACCTTCACCAGTTCCGTATTCTCGATGGCCCGGGCGATCAGGCTCTCCACATCCAGCTTGGCTTCGACGCGCTCCGCCTCGGCCAGCTTGGGCTTGGTCTTGGGATGCTTGGGGGTGAAGACCGTGCAGCAGTCCTCATAGGGCAGGATCGAGGTGTCCAGGGTGTCGATCCTCCGGGCGATGGTGACGATCTCCTCCTTGTCCATGCCGATGAGGGGATGGAACACGGGCAGATCCACCACGGCGTGGGTCACGGCCATGGCCTGCATGGTCTGGGAGGCCACCTGGCCCAGATTCTCGCCGGTGACCAGGCACTCGCAGCCGTGGTCCCGGGCGATCCGCTCCGCGATCCGCATCATGAATCTACGCATGATGATGGTGAAGTATTCCTCGGGGCAATTGTCCCGGATGGCCTCCTGGATCTCCGTGAAGCCCACCACGTCCACGGTCATGCGTCCGCAGTAGCGGGCCATGCGCCGGGCCAGCTCCAGGACCTTATCCTTGGCCAGCTCGGAGGTGTAGGGATAGGAGAAGAAGTGGATGGCCTCCAGCTCCACGCCCCGCTTGGCGATCATGTAGCCCGCCACGGGGGAGTCGATCCCGCCGGAGAGCAGCACCGCCGCCCGGCCGCCCACGCCGGTGGGCAGACCGCCGGCCCCGGGCTCCGCCGGGCCGTGGACGTAGGCCGCGAAGTCCCGGACCTCCACGTAGACGGTGTAGTCCGGGTGGTGGACGTCCACCGCCACCTGGGGATAGGCCTCGGCCAGACGGCCGCCGATGGCCTGGGAGAGCTGGATGGAGTTCAGGGGAAAGCGCTTATCGGAGCGTTTGGACTCCACCTTGAAGGACTTGGCGGCGGCCAGGTCGTCGCCCAGGTAGTTCACCACGGCCTCAAAGATCGCGTCCTCGTTCTTCTCGCAGGGACGGCAGCGGCAGAGGGAGATGGCGCCGAAGATGGTATGGCAGGCGTCCCAGGCTCCGTCCAGGTCGCAGAGCTCGTTCTCCGGCTCCACATAGACCGTGGACTGGAGGATGGAGACCTTGAAGTCCCCGAAGGGCCGCATCCGCCGGGCCACGTTGGTGCGCAGCTTGTTTTCGAACATCTTCTTGTTCGCGCCCTTCAGGACGATTTCGCCTAACTTTAACAGAAAGATTTCGTTCATGGAATTCACCTTCGATTCTGGATGTAGCGCGGGCAATCTGCCCGCAAAAACGGAACGATTCGCAGCCGAAAGCGCACAATCGCAGGCCGGTTCGTGCTGCGTATGCGGGATCGTTACGGGATGACCGTTTTTCGCTGCGGATCCCGTGCGGGAGCTCTGGCGGGCAGATTGCCCGCGCTACATTATTATTGGCGGCCTATCTTGTAGGTTCGATATTGGATGGCCTCCGCGATATGGGCGACGCCGATCTCCGCGGCGCCCTCCAGATCCGCGATGGTGCGGGCCACCTTCAAAATCCGGTCGTAGCTCCGGGCGGTGAGGCCCATGCTGTCGAAGGCCTCCTCCATGAGAGCCGCGCAGTCGTCGCTGAGGGTGCAGATCTGATGGAGCTGCTCCGGGCTCATACGGGCGTTGGAATTCGTCGGAGTCCCGGCGAAGCGCCGGTGCTGGATGACCCGGGCCGCGTTGACCCGCTCCTTGATGGCGGCGGAGGGCTCCCCCTCCTTCCGTTCCACCAGCTCCTCGAAGCTGACGGCGGGGACCTCGATGATGATGTCGATGCGGTCCAGCAGGGGGCCGGAAATGCGGCCCACATAGTCCTGAACCGAGCGCTCCGAGCAGGTGCAGCGGCCCGAGGGGTCTCCGTACCAGCCGCAGCGACAGGGGTTCATGGCGCAGACCAGCATGAACTGGCAGGGATAGGTCTCAGTGGCGGAGGCCCGGGTGATGGTGACGACGCCGTCCTCCAGGGGCTGGCGCATGACCTCCATGGTCTCCTTTCGGAATTCCGGCAGCTCGTCCAGGAACAGGACGCCCCGGTGGGCCAGGGAGATCTCCCCGGGCTTGGGCACGGAGCCGCCGCCGACTAAGCCGGGAGGCGTCACCGTGTGGTGGGGGCTGCGGAAGGGCCGGACCGTCACCAGGGGACTCTCCGGGTCCACCAGACCCATAATGGAATGGATTTGGGTGACCTCCAGGGCTTCGGAACGGGTCATATCCGGCAGGATGGAGGGCAGGCGCTTGGCCAGCATGGATTTGCCGGAACCCGGGGGCCCCACCATCAGCACATTGTGGCCGCCGGCGGCGGCGATCTCCAGGGCCCGCTTGGCGTTCTCCTGCCCCATGACGTCCTTGAAGTCCGGAACGGGGCGCTTGCGGGGCTGCTGGACCCAGACGGGCTGGGGCGCGATCTGCGGGCCGCCCCGGAGGTGGGCGATGAGCTGGGAGACGGAAAAAACCGGGATCACCGTGATCCCCTCGGCCAGGGTGGCCTCGGGGGCGTTCTGGATGGGGACGTAGAGGGTTTTGATCCCGCATTTGGCTGCGGCGATGGCCATGGGCAGGACCCCGGGCACAGGCCGCAGCTTGCCCTCCAGGCTCAGCTCGCCCAGGAAGGCGTGGGTCTCGTCCGGCAGGCCCACCTGGCCGAAGGCGGAAAGGATACCCAGCAGGATCGGCAGGTCGTAGACCGTGCCGCTCTTTTTCGTATTGGCCGGTGCCAGGTTTACCGTGATCCGGGAGGGCGGAAACTTGAAGCCCGAGGTCTTCACCGCGGCCCGGACCCGCTCCCGGGCTTCCTTCACCGAGGCGTCGGGCAGGCCCACGATCTCGAAGCCCGGCAGGCCGTTGGAGATGAAGCACTCCACCGAGATCTTGTAGCCCTCGATGCCGTTGAGTCCCAGGGTATTGAGGCGGCTGATCATGGTTTGGCCTCCCTTCGTTTTCTGTTATTGTAACGCATCGGAATGGAAAATACAAGCGCACATCCCTTATTTTTTAACATATTATGGTAATGAAAGCCGATCGCTTTCTGATTCAAGGAGGGAATTCTATGCCGGATCAAATCAATTCCGTCGGACGCCCCGCGCAGGAGGCGCGGGAGCCGATCCGCGTCCATACAAAGCGCATCGAGGATGCCTGCATCGACAAGGACTGCATTGAGGATCTGCGGGTCTGGCTCACCGGGAGCTCCCAGGCCTCCCTGGAAAGCGCCGTCAACGCCCGGGCAAGGAGCGCGGAGCTTCTTCACGTCTACATAGACGTGGCCCCCATCGCCTACAAGCCCGGTCACTTCACCGCAGATCTCACGTTCTTCTACCGGATCACCGGCGAGGCCATGTCCGGCCTGACCCGGCCCGCTGCCCTGGAAGGGCTGGCGGTGTTCAGCAAGCGGGTGGTGCTCTTCGGCGGCCAGACCCAAACGAAGGTCTTCTCCAGCGCCGACAACGAGCTGCTGCCCGACGCCCTGTATCAGACCCACACCCCCGACTGCGTGGTGGAGGCTGTGGACCCCATGGTGCTCTCCTCCCGGGTGGGCGAGGGCAGCGAGGGGCCGGGCCAGACGCCCCCGGAGATCCCCCAGGCTGTGCGGGCCCTCTTCCCCGAGGAGCCGGTGCTGAACGGCGGGCGTCTGCTCTATGTGAGCCTGGGCCAGTTCTCCACCGTGCGGATGGAGCGCGGGACCCAGCTGCTGATCCCGGCGGCCGCCTGCGCCATGCCGGACCGCAGCTGCTCCGACGACCCGGGGACCCCCGACGAGCCCTGCGATCTCTTTGCCCGGGTGGATTTCCCGACCCAGGCGTTTTATCCCGAAGTGCGTTGACGGAAGGCGCGGCCCGGAACGGGCCGCGCTTGTCATATTCGGCTTTGTCGGGATGCCTTCCCCTTGGGGGGAAGGTGGCGCGAAGCGCCGGATGAGGGGAGGTATCGACGACAGAGTCGCTCCGTAGGGGCCGATGCCCACATCGGCCCTTTCCCCGGTCCACAGGGAGGGCCGATGTGGGCATCGGCCCCTACGAATGATCCCGACAAATCCCGATTTTCCTCTTGACAAACACTTCCTGCCGTGCTATACTGCAAATAGTTGAACAATCATTCAATTATTCAACCTTTCAATTTTCCGAGAAGGAGGACGCCCCATGAAGTTCTACGACATCGAGCTGGACCGGACGGACTGCACGGTGATCCACCAGGAGGTGGTGGACGCGGTGCGGGGAAAAATGCCCGACGACGATCTGCTGCTGGATCTGGCGGACTGCTTCAAGCTCTTCAGCGACTCCACCCGGCTGAAAATCCTCTACGCGCTGATGGAGGCGGAGATGTGCGTCTGCGACATCTCCGTGCTGCTGGGCATGACGAAGTCCTCGGTGAGCCACCAGCTGCGGGTGCTGAAGCAGTCGAACCTGGTGAAGTACCGCAAGGCCGGCCGGGTGATCTACTATTCCCTGGCGGACGACCATGTGCGGACCATCTGCCGCATGGGCATGGAGCACGTGCTGGAAGACGACCCGACAATCGATAATTAACTGTAAAGGCGCACAGTGTGCGCCCGCCCGGTGAGGAGGAACGATTATGAAAAAGAAATTCAAAATGGAGAATCTGGACTGCGCCAACTGCGCGGCAAAGATGGAGGCCGCCATCAAAAAGATCCCCGGGGTCCTGGACGCCAACATGAACTTTATGACCCAGAAGCTGACCCTGGAGGCCGAGGACGAGAAATTTGAAGCGGTCCTGGCCGAGGCCCAGAAGTGCTGCGACCGGGTGGACAAGGGCTGCCGCATTCTGATTGAGAATTGAGAATTAAGAATTGAGAATTTTCATTCGTAGGGGCCGAACTCGAAGAGTCACGAATGTGTGCCCACATCGGCCCCCTACGAATGGAATTTGCTGAGGTGATCGCGATGAATAAGAAGCAGAAGCTTACGTTATGCAGGATCATCGTCGCGGCGGTGCTGCTGGTGGCTTTGATCGTTCTGGACCACCTGGGGACCCTGGCGCCGCTGCACCGGCTGGCGCGGCTGGGGCTCTATCTGATCCCCTACCTGCTCATCGGTTGGGACATACTCTGGGAGGCTGTGGAAAACGTCTTCCACGGGCAGCTCTTTGACGAGAATTTTCTGATGGCTGTCGCTTCCGTGGCGGCCTTCTGCATCGGGGAGTATCCCGAGGCCGCGGCGGTCATGCTGCTCTACCAGATCGGCGAGCTTTTCCAGGACTGCGCCGTGGACAAGTCCCGGAAATCCATCGCGGATATGATGGACATCGCCCCGGAATTCGCCAATCTGGAGACCCCGGAGGGGCTGGAGGCGGTCGATCCCGAGGACGTGGCCGTGGGCTCCGTGCTGGTGATCAAGCCCGGCGAGCGCATCCCCCTGGACGCGGTGGTGCTGGAAGGCGAGTCCCTGATCGACACCGCCGCCCTGACCGGCGAGTCCGTACCCCGCCGCGCTGCGCCCGGGGACGAGATCATCTCCGGCTGCATCAACGGCAGCGGGACCCTGCGGGTCCGGACCCTCAAGAGCTATTCCGATTCCACAGTCACCCGCATTCTGGATCTGGTGGAGAACGCCTCCTCCCGGAAGGCGAAGTCGGAAAACTTTATCACCAAGTTTGCAAAGTGGTACACGCCCCTTGTCACGATCGCAGCCGTGCTGCTGGCGGTCCTGCCTCCCCTGCTGCTGGACAAGGACTGGGGCGAGTGGATCCGTCGTGCCTGCATCTTCCTGGTGGTCTCCTGCCCCTGCGCCCTGGTGATCTCGGTGCCCCTGGGTTTTTTCGGCGGCATCGGCGCCGCCTCCCGGAAGGGCGTGCTGGTAAAGGGCAGCAACTATCTGGAGGCCCTGGCCCGGCTCTCCACCCTGGTCTTTGATAAGACCGGCACCCTGACGAAGGGCGAGTTCAAGGTCAGCGCCATCCTGCCCGCCCGGGGCAGCGCGGAGGAGCTGCTGGAGCTGGCGGCCCACGCGGAGGCCTTCTCCAACCACCCCATCGCCGCCTCCATCCGGGAGGCCTGGGGTCGGCCCATCGGCAGCGGCCGGATCGGTTCCGTCGAGGAGGAAGCCGGCCAGGGCGTGGTCGCCCAGGTGGACGGCAAGGAGGTCCTGATGGGCAGCCTGCGGCTGCTGCGGGACCACGGCGTGGTCTGCCAGGAGACGACGCGGGAGGGCACCGTGGTCTACGGCGCGGCGAACGGGCAGTATTTGGGACTGATCGTGATCTCCGACGCGCTGAAGGAGGGCGCGGAGGAGGCCGTCGCGGCCATCCGGGCCGCGGGCGTGAAGAAGACCGTCATGCTCACCGGCGACCGGCAGCAGTCCGCGGAGGCCATGGGCAAAGCCCTGGGTCTGGACGAGATCCACGCGGAGCTGCTGCCCCAGGACAAGGTGGCTCTGGTGGAAAAGCTGCTGCGGGAGGAGAAGGGCAAAGAAACCCTGGCCTTCGTGGGCGACGGGCTCAACGACGCGCCGGTGCTGGGCCGGGCGGACGTGGGCGTCGCCATGGGCTCTCTGGGCTCCGACGCCGCCATCGAGGCCGCGGACCTGGTCATCATGGACGACGATCTGCGCAAGCTTCCCGCCGCCGTGCGGATCGCCCGGAAGACCCTGCGGATCGTCCGGCAGAACATTACCTTTGCCCTGGTGGTCAAGTTCGCCATCCTGATCCTGGGCGCCCTGGGCATCGCCAACATGTGGCTGGCGGTATTCGGAGACGTGGGCGTTTCGATCATTGCGATTTTGAATTCCATGCGGACGCTGAAAGAATAGGCAAAGCAAAAGGAAGATCCCCCGGCAGGTATGCCGGGGGATCTTTTGCGTGCGCGGGAATAGCATTTGTTCCGCATGCGGAGTGAATAAGCTCCGTAGGGGTCGCTCTTATCCGCAGGATGAGCGACCCGGTTCGCGGAGCGAACAATCGCCCGGAGGACGATCCAATTTGCCTCCGGCAAATGTCGCCGTCCCGGCGACCGGACAAGCAATGCTTGTCCCTACGGGCGGCGGACGGCGTGGCGCACACTGTGCGCCGCTGCGGGCGGAGGACGGCGCGGACCGGGGGGACTCAGTCGGCCAGCACGCGGTACATCCACAGAACGACCGTCTCGCGCAGGCAGTTCGTCTTGCCGTTGAACTTGCCGCTCGCGCCTTTCTCGATGCCCTTCTCGTAGGCCCACAGAACGGCCTTGTAGTAGTAGGCCTTGGGATCGGTCACGTCGCTGTAGGGGCTCTGGGTCAGCGTGGGCGCGGGACTGCCCTGCTGCTTATACAGGAAGACCAGCATGTCCCGGCGGCTCACGGTCTTCTTTCTGCCGAACTCGGTCGCGCTGAC
>JAFWPP010000001.1:0-9534 GCA_017509485.1 Oscillospiraceae bacterium
GAACAGCGCAAAGTCGGAGGAGGCATGCCGACGCTGCAAACAGCGCAGCGCCATCAACGATTGATACGGAATGGGAGTACGGATCTTTCGACTCCATTGACGTTCCGCTCAGGATGACAGCCCAGGGAGGCTGGCGGCGCAGGGTGGCGCACACTGTGCGCCGCTACAGGCGGTGCGGCTGACCGTCGACCCGCATCCGCCGTCTCCGATTGCCTGTTCCCTCCCGGATATACTGTGTTCCGAACTTTTTTGACACGCCGAACACACGGGCCGGGGAGCTTCTCCCGGCCCGTGTGTTCGGTTTCGTCCTGCCTACAGCCTTTCTTTTACGAAATATACCTGCACCGAGTCCTTGGTAATCATGACCGATTCCTGGTGAAAGAAGACGCAGAGGTCCTTGGCAATCTCGTTGATCACCGTTTCATCCGTGTCGATGAGGGATAAGACAAGGGTGTTTTCCTCCGTGTAGCTGCCGTCCTCGTGCAGATAGCCGCCCTGCTCCAGAACAAACGAAAAAGCAACCCCATAGCTGCGGCAGACGCTTTTCAGAATGCCCATGTATTTTCCCGTTTCAAGCCTTTGTGTCTTGGTTTCGGAATCGTTCAGTCCGACATAGATTTTGGTTTCGATCATAGAGACGCCTCCTTGCTTCGGCCTTGCGCGGGCCTGCGCAGCCTTTTCGGATAAGTGGCGGACGGTTGCGGATCTGCTCCGTTTTCGCGGAAGAAGCTGCCGTTGTGGAAATACATCCCGACAGAGCATAAGGGCGGCTGAGGGGGGAAAAGGAGTTGCGCAGTCCTCCGCGGCGTGATATACTTTTTCATAGATGAGGGGGGAAGGGCCGACGCGGCGCCCTGGCCCCCGAAGAGAGGTAAAAGACAATGAGCTTATACGCCATCGGCGATCTCCATCTGCACTTCCAATCGGAATGCAGAGCCCCCATGCAGCGCAGGGAGCGGGTCTGGCAGAACCATGCCGAGATCTTCCGGCGGAACTGCCGGCGTCTGCTGACCGAGGAGGACACCCTGGTGCTGCTGGGAGACCACAGCTGGGGGAAGAACCTGGCCCAGTGTGAGAAGGACCTGGAATATATCATGGCCCTGCCCGGCCGGAAGATCCTGCTCCGCGGCAATCACGATATGTTCTGGGACGCCGGGAAGACGGAAATGCTCAACGCCCGTTACGCCGGGAGGCTCCACTTCCTCCAGGGGAATTATTATCCCTACAAGGACTACGCCCTGGTCGGGACCAAGGGCTTCTGCTTCGAGGGGCCCTTCTATCTGGACCGAAAGGGCCGGATCGTTGGCTGGGACGAGGAAAACGAGGCCAGGGCGGAGAAGATCATTCAGCGAGAGCTGCTCCGTTTGCGGGCCTCCTTCGAGGCGGCCAGGGCCGACGGCCACAACCGCTTCCTCATGTTCCTGCACTATCCGCCCACCTCGATCCTGGAGCGGCGCAGCCCCTTCACGGAGCTGGCGGAGGAGTACGGCGCCCATCAGGTCCTCTACGCCCACAGCCACGGGGAGGCGCGCTTTCACAACAGCATCGAGGGCAATTTCCGCTCCATCGAATATACCCTGGTCTCCGGCGACTGCCTTCGCTGGATCCCCCACAAGGTGGCGGACTGAGGCGCGGGAGGGGTTAATCGGGAAGGATCTGCAGCCTCAGCTCGTCCCAGGAGCCGTAGACCTCATCATAGAAGACGAAACAGGCGCGGCGTTCACACAGATCATAAAAATGATAATCGTCCGAACCGGCGGTGATGACGCTGATCCGGTTTTTGTCGCAGAACGCGAACAGCCGCTCCCGCTCTGCCGGGTCCCGGGGCAGAGCGCCGTCGTCCGTGATCCGTATGCAAAAGCGGAAGCTGCGGCTGCTGTAACGCAGGACAGGAAGCCGGTACGCATCGCTTTTCAGAAAAGCCCTTACAGCGTCCTCCAGCGGGACCCCGGCCTTCAGAACGTACCATGCGTCAAAGCTTTCGTCTACGGCGCGAAAATCGCCCGCTTCCGCCCGTCGATCCAGCTCTTCCACGAGGCGTTCGTGGATGGGGTCGTCCTGCAGCCAGTCTGCCTGGGCCGCGCAGTCAGCGCCGTTCTCTTGCTTCATATGCATCCCGCTTTTCGTCGACTTTTTTCAGAAACTTCTCGACCTGGATGACGAAGCGCTCGTGCGTGCCCTCGCCCACAAGGCCGAAGGGGTCGTACACCCTGACGTCAAACACCAGGCGCCTGCGGTCTATCAGGCGCAGCTCGGTCTCGCAGCGGACCCGCAGGCCCACAGGCGTGGCCGAGAGATGGCGCACGTCCAGCGCCGTGCCCACGGTCCCCTCGCCGGGCTCCAGACAGGGGACGACGCTCCTCCAGCAAGTCTCCTCGATCAGCGCGATCATGGCCGGGGTGGCGAAGACGTCCAGCTCGCCGCTGCCGATGGCGCCGGCGCATTTGTCCTTTGTTACCGTCAGCTCGATCGTTCCCTTGATTCCGGTTTGCAGCATGTCGTTGCTCCTTTCTGCGGGACGGCTTTCCCTCCCCCGAAACGCGGGGGCCGTTCGGGTGCCGTCGCCGGCCTTTGCAGTCCTTCGTATTATACTATATCGGAAGCCGGAAAGCAAGGGGGACAACGACAATCGCCGCAGGGGCAGCAGACGGAACGCACAGCGCGGCCGCGAGGCCGGAGGAGCAGCGACGGGCTCCGGCCGGAAAAAACCGGTTTTGTCATATTTTGCTTTTCTTGGGGCCATAATTGTGGTATGATATCAGCGGAGGAAATTTTTTGAAAAGGAGAATTCTTATGCACTACGAAAAACTGTTTGCCCCCGGCAGGATCGCCCACCTGGAGCTCAAAAACCGCATTGTGATGCCTGCCATGGGATGCTCGCTGGCGGAGCACTCCGGCGAGCCCGGCCCCCGCATGATCCGGTACTACGCCGACCGCGCCAGGGGCGGCACGGGCCTGATCATCACCGAGATCACCCGCATTGACGACGAGACCGGCGTGGGCACCCCGAACCAGCTCGCCGTCACCGATTCCTTTGTGATCGGCCAGCTCTCGAGATTGGCCGAGGCCGTCCACGCCTACGACACCAAGCTGTTCGTGCAGCTCCACCACCCCGGAAACCAGACGCCGAGCCGTCTGATCGGCGGCAGACAGCCCGTTTCGGCCTCCGACGTGACCTGTAAGGTCATCGGCGAGCAGCCCAGGGCCCTGAGCACCGAAGAGGTGGAGGGCCTCGTCAAGAAGTTCGTGATCGGCGCGGTGCTCTGCCAGAAGGCGGGCGTAGACGGCGTGGAGATCCACGGCGCCCACGGCTATCTGGTCAGCCAGTTCCTCTCTCCCCATACCAACAAGCGCACCGACAAGTACGGCGGCAGCTTCGAGGGACGGATGCGCTTTGCCACGGAGATCATCCTGGGCATCCGCGCCTATTGCGGCCCCAAGTTCCCCATCGGCATCCGCATCAACGGCAGCGATTACCTGGCCGACGGCATCACCGAAGAGGACGCCATCGCCCAGGCCAAATATTTTGAAAAGCTGGGCGTCTGCTATCTCAATGTCAGCTGCGGCACCTACGACTCCGGCGCGACGATCATCGAGCCCAACTACTTCCAGGAGGGCTGGAAGAAGCACCTGGCCGCCAATATCAAGAAGGCGGTCTCGATCCCCGTCATCGCGGTCTGCAACATCAAGCATCCCGCGGTCGCGGAGCAGCTGCTGGAGGAGGACTTCGCGGACTTCGTCGGCATTGCCAGAGGAAACCTTGCCGATCCCGAATGGGCGAACAAGGCCGAAAAGGGTGCGGACAAGCTGATCCGCAAGTGCCTGGGCTGCATGGAGTGCTTCCGCATCCTCAACGACGGCCTGCCTCTGGGCTGTACGCTCAACCCCGTCCTGGGCCGGGAGTTCGAGTGGGGCGACGAGAAGCTGGTCCGGAACGGCGCGGGCCGCACGGTCGCGGTGGTCGGCGGCGGTCCTGCGGGCTTTGAAGCCGCACTGACCCTGCGCAAGCGCGGCTTCCGGGTGGTGCTCTTCGAGGCCAAGGAGCGCATCGGCGGCACCGTGGCGCTGGCGGCCGTGCCCCCCTGCAAGACCATGCTCGGCGAGTTCATCGACACCATGGAGGCCCAGCTGGAGCAGGCCGGGGTCGAGCTTCGCCTGAACACGCCCGCCACGGTGGAGGCTGTGCGGGAAATCGGCGCCGAGGCCGTGTTCCTGGCTGCGGGCGGCAGACCCATCGTGCCGAACATCCCCGGCATCGGGAAGGCCGTCACCGCCGAGGACGTGCTGGCCGGCAAGGCCGAAGTCAAGGGCGACGCGGTCGTCATCGGCGGCGGCGTGACCGGCCTCGAGACCGCGGAGACCATCGGCAGGGAGCACAAGGTTACCGTCGTCGAGATGCTCGACAAGATCGGCGGCAATCTCTACCCCAGCGTCACGATGCACCTGGCCCAGGAGATCATGAAGAACGGCGGCGTGATTGCGAAGGGCAAGCAGCTCACCGCGGTCACGGAAACCGGCGTTACGGTCAAGGACACCAAGACCGGCGAAGAAACCGCCATCCCCGCCGAGACCGTGATCCTGGCGATGGGCGTCCGCGCCAACCGTCCGGAGTACGACGCCTTCAAGGCGGCCTACGGCGACAGGCTGATCCTCGTGGGCGACGCCGCGAGACCCGGTCAGATCTACGACGCCCTCCACAGCGCCCATGACCGCGCTTTCGTCTACGGCGCGTAAAAATGTGAATCCCCCGGCCCGGCCGGGGGATTTTTATTGAGCGGGAATGCCCCTACCGGGCGTCGGCCAGATCATAGATCAGCCGTTCGGTCTTCTCCCAGCCCAGACAGGGATCGGTGATGGATTTGCCCCGGATACCGCCGCCGGGGGCCTGGCAGCCGTCCTCCAGATAGCTCTCCACCAAAAAGCCCTTGACCAGCGCGCCGATTTCCCGGTCCCGGCGGCAGCTGTCCAGCACGTCCCGGATGACCGCGCTCTGGCGGAAGGGGTCCTTGCCGGAATTTTCGTGGTTGGTGTCGATGACCACCCCGGGGTTTTGGGCGCCGGAGGCCAGATAGCGGTCCGCCAGGCGGCGCAGATCCTCGTAGCCGTAGTTGGGCACGCCGTGTCCCGCCTCGGTCTTCCGGCCCCGCAGCACGGCGTGGGCCAGGGGGTTGCCCCTGGAGTGGACGGCCCAGCCCCGGTAGATGAAGCTGTGGCCCGCCTGGGCCGCATGGATGGCGTGGAGCATCACGCTCAGATCCCCGGAGGTGGGGTTCTTCATGCCCACGGGGATGCCCAGGCCCGAGGCTGTCAGCCGGTGCTGCTGGTCCTCCACGGAGCGGGCGCCTACGGTGACGTAGGCCAGCAGATCGTCCAGATAGCGGTGGTTTTCCGGGTAGAGCAGCTCGTCGGCACAGGTGAAGCCCGTCTCCGCCAGGGCCCGCAGATGGAGGGAACGGACCGCGATGATGCCCTTGAAGGGGTCCGGCCGTCCCGCCGCGTCGGGCTGGTGGACCAGCCCCATGTAGCCCTCGCCGCTGGTCCGGGGCTTGTTGGAGAAGACCCGGGGCACGATGAAGAGCTTGTCCCGCACCCGATCCGCCACAGGCCGGAGCCGGCGCAGGTATTCCAGCACGCTGTCGGCGTTGTCCGCCGAGCAGGGCCCGATGATCAGCAGGCAGCGGCGGTCCCGGCCCTCGAAGATGTCCCGCAGGGTCCGGGCCCGCTCCTCCACCAGAGGCTCCAGCGCCGGCGTCACCGGATAGAGCTTCTTGGTCTCCATGGGGATCGTCAGCTTGCGTTCAAATTCCAGATCCATTTTCATGGGTGGGTCCTCCAATGTTTATCCGTCCTGTAGGGGCCGATGCCCACATCGGCCCTTCTTTCCGGTTTCCGTGTCGGGGCGAGGGCCGATGTAGGCATCGGCCCCTACGGTGTTTCCTCCGGGTCGGGTTCTCGCTCAATGACGATCCCCAGCCCCTGCAGCACGTCGTAGAAATTCGGCCAGCTCTTGGCGACGGCCTCGGCGTTTTGCAGCTCTCCGCCCACCAGACTCAGCAGCACCGTCAGCGCCATGGCGATCCGGTGGTCGTTGTGACTGTCCAGAGGCTCCGTCGGGGTCCGGAGGGTCCCGTCCTCCACCCAGATCCGGTCCTCGTCCGCCACGGCCTGGATACCCATTTTCGCCAGCTCCGCCGCCATGACCACACCCCGGTCCGACTCCTTGAAGCGCAGCCGCCCCGTGCCCTCCAGCACCGCGCCGCGGCCCGCCGCGGCCAGGGCCATCAGGATGGGGGCCAGGTCCGGGCAGTCGGAGACGTTCAGCACAGCCTTCTTCTGCCGCAGCTTTTGGATCAGCGCGGCGAAGACCTTGTCCCCCTGGGGACTCAGGCTGTCAAGACCGCGGATGCGGACCTTGCCCCCCAGGAAGTTGAAGGCCTGCAAAAAGGCCGCGTTGGACCAGTCGCCCTCCACCTTCACCGGGTGGGGGCGATATTTTTGATTGGCGGGGATGTGGAAGCGATCCCTGCCTACGCTGACCACCCGGATACCATAGTTCCGCAGCACCGCCAGGGTCATGTTGATATAGGAGCCGCTCTCCACCGGGGGCAGCAGAGTGATCCTGCTGGGCTCCGGCAGGAAGGGCAGGGCGAAGAGCAGACCCGTGACGAACTGGCTGCTGATATCCCCGGCCAGCTCGAAGACGTCGGCCCGCAGGGGGCCCCGGATCGTCAGGCTGTCCCGCTGGCGGTCATAATGGAGGCGCTGGGCGGCGCAGATCCGCTCATAGGGCTCCAGGGGCCGCTGCAGCAGCCGCTCCGAGCCCCGGAATGTCACGCTCCGCCCCGAGAGCAGGGCCAGGGGCAGGAGAAAGCGCAGGGTGCTGCCGGACTCCCGGCAGGGGAGGACGGTCCCGTCCTCCACGGCGAAGGGGTCCAGTCCGCCGATTGTGACGGCGCTGTCGGAGCGCTCGATGGAGGCTCCCAGGGCGCGCAGACAGTCCAGAGTGGCCAGGATGTCCTCGGACCATTCCAGATTCTCCACGGCCCGGGCTTCCTGCCCCAGAGCCGCGGCGATCAGCTGCCGGTGCGCCATGCTCTTCGACGGCGGGGCGGTGACGCTGCCAATTGCCTGGGAAGGCCGTATAATCAAATTCATTCCGTTTCCTCCCTTCGGAGTTGAGAAGTGAGAAGTAAGAACTAAGAAGTAAGAATTGAGAATGATCGGAGTTTTTCAAATTGCAATTTGAAAAACACATTCAATTCATACTTCTAAATTCTCAATTCTGACTTCAGCAAGTCCATCGCATCCAGATAGCCCTCCAAGCCGCGCCCCTTGACACAGGCGGCGCAGGCCCGGCGGACATAGCTGATCCGCCGGAAGGGCTCCCGGCTGTCGGGGTCGGAAAGATGGACCTCCACCGTGGGGACGCCGGCTGCCAGCACCGCGTCCAGCAGGGCCACCGACGTGTGGGTGTAGGCCGCGGGGTTCAGCACGATGCCGTCGAATTTCCCGCGGGCTTCCTGGATCCAGTCCACCAGCACGCCCTCGTGGTTGCTCTGGCGGATCTCGAGCTCCACGCCAATTTGGGCGGCGTGGGCTTCTATAAGGTTACATAAATCGTGATAATTGCGATTACCGTAAATCTGCGGCTCCCGAAGTCCCAGCAGATTGAGGTTCGGGCCGTTCAGGATCAAGAGCTTCATGGGGGCACCTCGTTTCGGGTGATTCGGATTTGTCGGGTAAGCTGCGAAGGATTCTGAGCTATCTCGATTACAGCGCTGCCAGAATCGCGTCCGCCGCGTCCTCCGGCGTGCCGGCGACGGGGACGGTCAAATCCGCGGCGGCGGCGTAGAGCGCGTACCGTGCCCCATAGAGGGCGGCGACTTTTTCCGCCGTGTCCCCCAGGGGGCGCTCCGGGGAGGGCTCCAGGGCCTCAAGGGGCCGGTCCAGAAAAACCAAGCGGCCGTTCTGCTGCATGCGCCGGACGTTCTCCGGCCGAAGGATCGTACCGCCGCCGGCGGCAATCACGAGGCCGCCAAATCGGGAAAGTTCCCGCACAAACGCGGATTCCCAACCACGGAAGCGGGCTTCCCCGTAGTTTTGAAAGATGAATGGGATGGTATGACCAGTTCGCTTGACGATCTCTTCGTCGATATCTACAAATTCTTTCCCGGTTTTTTGTGCAAGAATGCGGCCCACACTGGTCTTGCCCGCGCCGGGCATGCCGATCAATACGATGTTTTCCTGCTTGCGTCCCAGGGAGTTGCATATTATGTCAACCTGATTTTCGTCCACCGGCGCGCCGGTGAACAGCGCGCAGGCCAGAGCCGCCTGCTTCACCAGCATTTCCAGCCCTCCCGCCGCGGGAATGCTCCGGGCCCGGGCCTCCAGGACCAGCCGGGTCCGCAGGGGATTGTACACGCAGTCGAAGACGGCGGACAGGCTGTTCCAGGCGACAGGTGACAGGTGACAAGTGAGAGACGAGGGCTGACAGGTGGAGGGGGATGCGGATGCTTCGCTGCCCTCGGAACGGGAAAGCTCGAAGGCCTTCAGATCCAGCGGCATCCCGTCCACGTCCGGCCACATCCCGACGGGGCTGCAGTTGATCACCACCGGTCCCTGCGGCGCCCCAGGCGCTGACGGATGCGGGGCGTCCGACAGGGAATCCCGTGGGAGGAGGCGCCCGAACCGCGCATAGGCTTCGGCATAGGTCAGCGCCCCGTCTTTCCCCGTCCGGCTGACGCGGTGGATCTGGGCGGCGCCGAGCGCCCTGCAGACAGCCAGAGCCGTCTTCGAGCTGCCCCCGGTGCCAAGGATCAGGACCGTTTTTCCGCTGATCCCGATCCCGCCCCTGGCCAGGGCTGCGCGCATGCCTCCGAAATCTGTGTTATAGCCCCAGAGGACGCCGCCCCGGTTGACCACGGTGTTCACCGCGCCGATGGCGGCGGCCTGTTCGTCCAGCCGGTCCAGATAGGGGAGCACGGCCTCCTTGTAGGGGATCGTTACGTTGAGCCCGGCGAAGTCCCGGGCCTCCAGAAACGGCCCCAGCTCGGCAGGGGAGAGCTCCTTCAGCTCGTAGTCGTATCGGCCGAACCGCCGATGGATGTCAGCGGAAAAGCTGTGCCCCAGCTGTTCCCCGATGAGATAATACCCGTTCATTACAGATTCCTCTTGCGGGCGCTCAGCCGCCCCTTCTTCGCAGGGGCGGATGCCCACATCCGCCCTCGCTTGCAGGCCAAAACGGCAGGCTCATCCGCCCCTTCTTCGCAGGGGCGGATGCCCACATCCGCCCTCGCTTGCAGGCAGAAATCGGCAGGCTCATCCGCCCCTTCTTCGCAGGGGCGGATGCCCACATCCGCCCTCGCTTGCAGGCCAAAACGGCAGGCTCAGCCGCCCCTTCTTCGCAGGGGCGGATGCCCACATCCGCCCTTGTTTGCAGGCAAAATCGGCAGGCTCAGCCGCCCCTTCCTCGCAGGGGCGGATGCCCACATCCGCCCTCGTTTGCAGGCAAAAACGGCAGGCTCAGCCGCCCCT